>VGHO01000353.1 GCA_016868175.1 Betaproteobacteria bacterium | reverse complement strand
CCCAGCACGATGGCCTCGGAGCGATCCTCGCGCAACGCCGCAGCGATCTCCTCGGCGATGCGCGCTGTGGCGCCAGAGGCCGGGTCGTCGAGCGCGAGTACCGGTACTTCACAGGCGCGTACCTTGCTGCAGCGTGCAGACAGTCCATAGCGCTGCAGGTTATGCTCGATTGCTGCCACCGAGCGCGACAAGGTGGTCACCACCGAGAACCGGTTGGAGAGCAGGCTTGCCAGGTGAAAGGCCGCCTCGCCGATACCGATGACAGGGGCCTCGCCCAGGCAGCGGGCGGCTTCGAGACCGGTGTCGTCGAAGCAGGCGATGATGTAGGCATCCCACTGTCCCTGCGACCTTCGGAGTATGCGTAGCAGTCCGGGTACTGCAAAGGCCTCGTCCACATAGCCTTCGATCGAGACCGGTCCGTCGGGTGGGTTGACCGCTTCGATCCGGCTCGAGGCCGAGGCAACGCGGCGCGCTGCGGTACCGATGCGTGCGGTCATGGTTGCGGTGGTGTTGGGGTTCACGAGAAGGATGCGCATCGTGGCACTCCGGCAGAATTGAAGCGGGTTGGCCGCAGGCGGGCAGGTCTGAGCGCGCAGGTCTGAGTGGGCAGGTCTGAGCGGGCAGCCAGGCGACCGTGGCTCAGTTCATGTCCCCGGCCGCCGCAGACAGGGGAAAGAAGCAACGGACCGGGTGGGTGTCCCGGTCATCCTTTGCGAGTTGGGCATCGCAGGTGGCAGGGGCATCGCGGGTGGCGGGGGCATCCCCGGCGTCGCGTGCGTCGAGTCGAGGAGTTTCCTCAAGGCAGCGCGCCTGCGCCCGGGTACAGCGTTCGGCAAAAGCGCAGCCCGGTGGAAGCCTTGCAAGGTCGGGGGGAGATCCAGGGATTGCCGCAAGTCGCTCGCCCTTGTTGAGTGCACCGTGGGCACGGCTCGCGAGGAGGGCCTGGGTATAGGGATGCCGTGGGTTGCGCAGCACGGCGCGTGCGGAGCCCTCCTCCACGATCCGCCCTGCGTACATCACTGCAATCTGGTCGGCAACCTCCACGGCGGCGCCGATATCGTGCGTGACAAAGACGATCGCGAGCCCCAGCGCCTGCTGCATCTCGCGCAGCAGAAGGAGGATCTGGATCTGTACCGTCGCGTCAAGCGCTGTTGTGGGCTCGTCGGCAAGGAGAAGTTGCGGTGCACAACTGAGCGCCAGTGCGATCATGGCGCGCTGACGCATGCCTCCCGACATTTCGTGCGGGTAGGCATGGATCCTGCGCTCAGGACTCGGGATGTGTACCTGCTCGAGGAGTTCAACGGCGCGCCGGCGGGCCTGCGCCGGGCTGCAGGTCCGGTGCCGCACCATGGTCTCGATGATCTGCTGTCCTACCGGATACACCGGGTCGAGCGCCAGCAGCGGCTCCTGGAAGACCATTGCGGCCACTGCGCCGCGAAAGTCCGCAAGTGCCCTCGGCGAGAGGGTCATCACATCGTGCGCACCAACCCGGATACTGCCGCGC
>VGHO01000352.1 GCA_016868175.1 Betaproteobacteria bacterium | reverse complement strand
GGTACCGCGCGATCGATCCCCTGGTTGCGCTTCGGCCGCAAGGGTGCCCGACCCAAGGCCTATCTCCAGGCGGCGATCCATGCCAACGAAATGCCCGGAACGATGGCCCTGCACCACCTGATGCCAATGCTGGCCGCTGCGGATCAGGAGGGGCGCATCCGTGGGGAGGTGGTGGTTGTGCCGGCGGTGAATCCGATTGGCCATGCGCAGCTCGTGGGAAACCAGCACCTCGGGCGGTACCACTTCCTGAGCTATGAAAACTTTAATCGAAACTGGATCGATCTGGCCCCTGCAGTTGCCGAACGGCTCGGCTTACTCCTGAGCCGCGATCCACCCACCGGAAGGAGTGACGCACATCCAGACAGCGGGCAAGCAGAAACCGCACCGGAGCAGCGGGGCGCCAGGGGCGGGTCGCGCCCCTCGGGCGACAACCTCGTGCGCCTGATCCGCCGGACCGCGCTTGAAGTGCTCGCGGCGATGACGTCGCTGCAGGAGTTGCGAACGCTTCGGGTGGAAGTGCAGAAGTTGTCGATCGACGCCGATTTTGTTCTCGATCTGCATTGCGACATCAGCGCCGTGATGCATCTCTTCATGAACGGGCGCGACTTTCCCCAGGGCCCCGCCACCCGTAGCGGGCCGGCCCATGCGCTCGCAGCCGACCTCGGGTCGAGGGCCACGCTCTACAACGAGCCCTTCCCCGCGGCGTTGACCTTTTCGGGAGTGCACAGCGCCCTTTGGGCGCGGCTCGCAGAGCGTTTTCCTGCTGCGGAGATCCCGCAGGCTTGCATGGCCTGCACTGTGGAGATGCGCGGCCAGCAGGACGTGAGCCATGAACTGGGCCGCAGCGATGCATTGAATCTGCTTCGATGGCTCACGCGGCAGGGCATCGTTGACGGTGACCCAGGGCCGCTCCCGAGGCTGACTGTGCCTGCGTCACCCATGGAGGGCATGGACGTGGGGTACAGCCCAGGAAGCGGCTTTCTTGCCTACCATGCCCGCCCCGGAACACGGGTGCGCGAAGGGCAGGCCATCTGTGATGTGATCGCCCCGGCAGATCCCCGGGGCGAAAGCGCACGCACACCTGTTGTGGCGCGCACCGACGGCGTGCTCTTTTCCCGCAGACTCGACGGTTCGCTGGCCTGGCCCGGGATGGTGCTCTTTCGCATCGCTGGCGCAAAGCGCCTGGGGCATCGCACCGGCCTCTCGGGGCTCGACGATTGAGGTGCGAGGGCCCTTCCAGCGGGATGATCAGGCGTTGAAGACTTCCTCAACCGTCCGGGCGGTGAACAGTCGGGCCGACCAGCGGTTGAAATCGTCTTCCGTGCCCTGGGCCATCGCCTGCGAGGCCCAATCGGGAAGCGTCGCGAAGCGTAGTTGAAGCAGCTTGCCGAGGATTTCGGCCCGGCCTTTCGCAGCGCCGAGCGCTTCACCCTTCGCCACGCCAAACGCTTCACCCTTCGCCACGCCGATCGCTTCGCCTTCTTCCCACCCCTCCTCCCGCGCCTCGTCGAGTTCCGCCTGCCGGTCGCGCAGGTACTTCTCCTGCTGCTCGGCCAGCGAGCGCTGCAGCGGATCGGCGCTGATCCGTACCGCCTCAAGGATCGCCCTGCGGGTTGGCC
>VGHO01000351.1 GCA_016868175.1 Betaproteobacteria bacterium | reverse complement strand
CGCAATCTTAGGCTTGAGCTTGTGCCATAATTTGGTTCTGCCTCGTGCCGGGGTGGTGGAATAGGTAGACGCGCTGGACTCAAAATCCAGTGCCCGAAAGGGCGTGCGGGTTCGATTCCCGCTCCCGGCACCACAGAGCGCCTTGCACGCACAAAGCTGCGACGCGGTAGTCGGTGGCGTTGGAGCCGACGGCCTGATGCGAGGTTGCCGAAGGCCCCGGATGTCATCAGCCTGTCACGCGCGCCCCTCACTCCGCACTGTAAAAAAAATCTGACAGTTTGGGGCCTCGAGTGCTGTACAAGCGCCTGAAAGGGTCCATAATCGGGTGCGAAGCCTTCGCAGTGACCCACGCCTCAGGCGATGAGTCCACGCTGCCGCTTGTGAGTACTACCGAAGGACTACACGCTTGGCCCCTCTTTCCACGCTGGTCTACCGCAGCAAAGCGCGGCTGCCACTGTCCGAGCTCGAGCTGCTCTACCTGCTCACGCAAGCGAGAGGTCGAAACCGGGCCGAACGCATCACCGGGCTTCTGGTCTACGATCAGGGCGTCTTCTATCAGTGGATCGAGGGTCCCGACGCCAGCATGATTCGCCTCTGGCAGTCGATCCGGCACGACCCCAGGCACCACGCCATCGAGATCCTGAGCGAGCAGCAGATCCCTGTGCGGCTCTTCCGCGACTGGCACCTGCAGCTGGCTTTCCGCGAGGGCCTCCTTGGGCGCGCCATCGACGGTTTGGTCGAAGCGCCAAGCGATGTGCTCGATCAATTGCATCAGCGCCCCAGAGACACGCCAACGATCCTCTCGGAGTTCACGGCGCTGGGCGGTGGGCCTTACGCGCGCCTGATCGGCTGAGCCTGCTTTGTCTGCCTGAGGTGGGTTTGTAAGGCAAAGGTAAAGGCGAAGTTGAAGGCGAAGTTGAAGGCGTCAAGGCCCGCCTTATCGACGTCCTCGACCAACATCTCGATCGCTGCCTTGTGATTCAGAATCATCTGCGTTTCGATGGCCTCCTTGCCCTTGGCCACCTGGCCGAGCTCGATCAGGTTCTGGGTCTCGAGCCGGCCGCAGGTGCTGCCCTCCAGCCTGAAAAACGCCCTCAACACATCACCCGGCAGTCGGCCCTGGATGTCCCTGGCGGAGGTGCCTGCTGGCCGCTCCCTGGCAGGGGTGCGCTCCCGTTCATGCAACTGTCCTCGCAGCGGCCCTGGCAGATAGAAGGTTGCGCCGCGCTGACAGGTTCCAAGAGAATCGCGTTGGTTCCCCACCGGTCAACGCTGTGTCAGCGGGCGTGGAACCTGATCGCGAATCGTCGCCCCATCGGCTAACGCAGGGACATACAACCCGGCCTCGGCCGTTGCCGCAGTGGCGACTGTTGTCGAAGCGCTGGCCGGCATCGCGATTCCGGAAATCAGATTGCAGTCCAGGGCGATACTTTCGCCCTCGGTGGTCAGGCGCTGCCCACCGATCAGATGTTGCAGGCAACGCCGCAAGGTGCGACGGGTGGGCTTGTCGCCGCCGCGCCGTGCGATCTCGGCCCCAACCGCAGAGATACCCATGCTGCATGGATGCGAAACGACGATGGATTCAACCGGATCAGGTTCTTCGGTGGGCGCAGCGCGTGGCA
>VGHO01000350.1 GCA_016868175.1 Betaproteobacteria bacterium | reverse complement strand
CGTCGCAAGCGGTTCGGGCCATTGGACCTTTGCGAGTGGCTTGGCCAGGTGCCTCTTGAGTATCCGCTGATACGTCTGTGGTGTATCGCGGGCGGTATGCAGATACTTGCCGAGGACTTCCGGGAACGATTCGGAATCCACCCGCGATCGCCAGAAGTCCTGCACGGCTTCGAGCTGCAGGGCGTTTTCATCTGCGAGGTGCTCGGTGGCGAAAGGCTGCCCTGCGCTGAACGCAACATCGGCAAGTGCACGTTGGCAAAAGCCATGGATCGTCAGAATCGCCGCTTCGTCGAAATGTTCGAGCGCCTTCACAAGCGTGAGCGCAATCTGTTCAAGACTCTGAGACCTCCGCATCATCGCCTGCGCGATGAGCTTCTCCATCAGCGGGTCGGCTTGCGCCATCGGTGCTGCTGGCGCAGTGCCAGACTCCCGCTGCAGAGTCCTTCGGACGGAGCCGAGGGTCTCGACAATCCGCCTGCGCACCCGATCGCGGAGTTCTGCGGTGGCCGCATTCGTGAAGGTCACCACGAGAATCTGCTGCACCTCGAGTCCGTGTTCGAGCAGCAAGCGCAGATAAAGCGCACAGATCGTCCAGGTCTTGCCAGTACCGGCCGAAGCCTCGATCAGGTTCATCCCGCGAAGGTCGCAGGCGCAGACATCGAATTCGCTCACGGCACGCATGCGCTGCTCCGGAATCGGCCATCCACGATTACCCGCAGCAGGGGCGCAAAGACAAGCCCGGCGCAGTACGCAAAGTCGTGATCCAGGGGGTTTGCCACACCGCGCAAGGCCAGGCGACACCACGGATCCCGGTTCTCCCCAAACGGTGAGTCCCGTGAGGATTGCCACTCCCTGCTTGCAGCCGAAAGCTTTCGGCCGCCTTTCTGATACGCCCAGGCGGACTTGGGAAAAAAGTGCAGTGGACGGCGCAGCCCCTCGGCATAAAGACCGAGCAGCTCCTCGAGGCGTTGCTGTGCATCGGCAATCGGGGGCAAGCGAAAGACACCATCACGCGAATGCCACTCGGAGTGCCTCTGTTCCGCGGGAAGGTGGAGGGTGTTGAGAAAAAGATGCCAAACCCACCCCTCGAGGTAGTCCCGCGGGCGCACATCGTCGTAGCGGTAGTGCACCAGTCCCGCCGGGCGAAGGTTGCTCAGACTGCCCGCCAGTTGCCAGGGTTGGCCTTTGAGCGTGAAGGCAAGCGTGTGCGACAGGGGAGCCTGTGGCTGCGCACGGAGGGCGGGCCGAACCTGCCCGGCAAAGGCTTCAAGCAACTGGAGTTCCCGCTCGAGTTCGAGTCTGCCAAGCTTCCCAGCCGGATACTCGATACCGGCACGGGCCTGCCTGCGCAGCGCATCGCGTGGCTCATCCGCGAGCAGGCGGGGAAGCAGCCGATCCGCAAGCGCCCACATCGCAGGCAGGTCGGCGGAAAACGACTCTGCGTCCTGCAAGGCCTCGCTACCTTCAACCAGCTCCAGTCCAAGGCGCAGACGCAGCAAGCTCTTGCAGGGGTTACGCAGGAATCTGACCAGCGATTCAACCCGCAGCTCGCGGAGACCGGCTTCAGGTTCACCAAGCCGCGCCACAAAGAAGCGCGCGCGCGAAGCTCCGCCGGGCACAGC
>VGHO01000349.1 GCA_016868175.1 Betaproteobacteria bacterium | reverse complement strand
CGGCGATCACGCTCTTTCTGTGCTCCGACGGCGCTTCCTCCATCACAGGCTCGCACATCGCTGCCGAGGGCGGGTGGACTGCGCAATAGTGGGTATCCAGAAAGAGCAGGCTCACGGTTCGGTCTGCCACAGCATGCTCGAATCCGAGCTTAGTGATCGGTGCTGTCAGACTGATTCAGTCGCCTGCAGCACTGCCGGTCGTGTCATTGAACCTGCCGACGAACCAAACCTTAATAGTAGTATCTGTGCACCAAGCCTCACCTGTCTCTCGACTTATCCGAGGATGCGGTTGGCTCAGGACACGACACGTTTAGTGAGCGCGCAAAGAATGCGTCTTTTGGCCCACTTGGCTGAAGTTGTCCATAGCCCAGGGGGTCTCTCGCCTGAAACAGCAGGGTCCCTGGCTTGATCCGTTCCAGATTGAAAGACCCACGGCTTTTCACCGTGCGCTTCGCGTAAGCTTGAGCCTCCATCAACCCGTGAAAGGAGGTGATCCGTGAAGCATCGAAAAGCTCTGCTGGCCATGGCTCTGGCTTCGTCGGCCCTGTTGGCGGCCCCCGCTGTGAAGGCGTGTGGCAAGAAGTGTGGCGCCAAGAAGGAGGAGGCCAAGTGCGGTGCCAGGAAGGACGGCAAATGCGCCAGGAAGTAGGCTTCGGTTCACGCAGCACGCCTTTGGGCAAACGCTGAATCTGGGCGTCTTCGCTGAGGACATCGGCTCGAGTTCCAATGTCGGTCCGGTCAGCCGGGCTCCGGGTGTTGCAGATCGATCGATCGGCAACACCCCCCACGACCTTCAGGCGGGTGAGCGGTGCCATCAGGCGCTGGACCGCTCTTGAAGCGGCGCTCCGCACACAGTACCCGCGCTGCGGAGTACTCGGTTTGCTCAGTCCCTTTGATCCTGCAAAGGATCGAAGTCTCAACGACGACCAGTTGCACTTTCCTTCGGTCCCCTGGGCGGATAAGGCCAAGGGAAGTCACGCGTTTTTCCATCGTCACGAGGCCCCGGCGTGGCAAGCCGGGCACTTTCATGTTTTCCGGGGTGAGGTTCATCTTGCTGCCATTGCCTTGAGCTGGAAGGGACTCCCGATTGAAATCCTCACGTTGAACCGTTGGGTTACCGGGGAGCAATGGCATCCTGCAGCAGCGACCTGGGAGGTGTTTCGGGCCTGGGCGCTGAACCTCGACGCGAACCTCTGCGAGGGCGTGCATGCGCCTGACGGGGCGCACTCCGACTTGCGATCGCGCGCGCCGGGCGTTGCCGAGTGCCCGGTACACAAGCCGGGGCTGAACCTCGGGCGAGACCCTGAGCAGAGCCCTGAGCAAGACCCTGAGCAAGACCCTGCGCAACACCCTGGGCAACACCCTGAGCAAAGCCCTGAATCTGCCGAGCGCAGCCCCCCAAGGGCCTTGCCCGAACTCCAACGCGGAGGGTGCAACTTCCTACCGGTGGTGCCCGGCCCCCAGCTTGCACGGCAAGAATCCCACCTTGCCGGGGGATGGCTCGCCGCCTTGATTCGCTCGCTGGAGCCTGAACTCCGTGCCTGTTTGCACGCCCGTGACCAGCGACTTGCCGAGGCCATCGACCGCAAACCCGGCGAGAACGTTCTTGAGGATCGGTCGCTTGAAGTGCTCAG
>VGHO01000348.1 GCA_016868175.1 Betaproteobacteria bacterium | reverse complement strand
AGCGGGGCCCAGAAGAAAAGCATGGACACCGCGTCCTGCCCCGCGATCTGCCTGCCCTTGCTGCTTTCGTAGTTGGTGAAAAAAACGAAGCCTTCGGTGTCCGCGCCCTTCAGCAGCACGATGCGCGTTGTCGGCCGACCGGAGGCCATCACGGTGCTGAGCGCTAAGGCGTTGGGTTCGTCGATACCCGCCTCGAGTGCCTCGTTGAACCAGCGACGAAAGAGCACGAACGGATCCAGTCCGGCCTCCGCCTCCAGCAACTCTGCGCGGCGGTAGTCGCGCCTTAGCGATGAAGCGTCCAGTGCGTGGTCGGTGCTGGTTGAAGTGAGGTTGGCAGGTGCGGCCATGACGATGCGTTGGGTAAGCCCGATCCAAGCGGAATCCGCTTTTCGAGGATAGCATTGACCCATGCTGAGCGATGCATCGCGCCTGTTCGAAACCCCAATGCGCCGGTCGTGCCGCTGCGGGCGACCATGCCGCGCCTGCTGCGCTGGCCGAGCGTGCCACCCGCGCTGCGCTGGCGGGCGATATCGCCTGTGCTGCGCTGGCGGTCCATCATGCCACCCGGTCTGAGCATACGGGCCGGCACGGCAATCCTCGGCGGGCAAGTCCTGCAGCCCGGACACGCAGCGCTTGCGGGCCTGACGCACCGCTGGAATCGACGGGCCATCGTCGTCTCGACGGGGCTGCATTGCGCAGCTCTCCTCCTGTTCACCATGCCTCTCTGGACGGAGTCTGTGAGCCAGTTTGCACGCGGTGTGATCGGTGGCGACGCTGCGGTGCTGCAAGCCTCCAACGATGGGTCACTGGCTGCGTCGAGTGTCGCCGTGGACCCTCAGGCCGAGAATCCCCCGGCTTCACGAACACGCTTGCGGGTGATCTACCGGCCTTCCGAGCGCCCTCCCGAGCGGCGTACTCCCGCTGCACCGGCCGGGTTGGCTGCCGCATCCGTGCCGGAGCCTGGCCAGCCGGAAAGCGGCAGCGAGCCGGCAGATGCGATTGATGCGCCAGAGTCAGCCGAGATAGCTGCCGCGCCGGAAACTGCGTCGAGCGAAGTGGTTTCCTTATCGGGGTCTGAGCGAGCTGAGGCCGACGACGTATCAGGGTCTGCACCCGCCGTGTGGGCTGCTGTCAACGAAGCCGCCCCGGCCGAGCGCGTGGATGCTTTGCCAAACGAGCGCGTAGCTGCTTTGCCAACCGAGCGCAGCGTCCTGGGAGGCAATGCTCTGCAGGACGCAGCCGTCAACAAGCCAAGCGCTGGCGAAGGGGGAGCGGCAGCGGCCCCCGAGCAGGTTACGACGCTAGCGAAAACCGGTGCACCCGAGCGCCCTGTGGCATCCGCCACCGAGCCACTCGGAGAAGCCCTCGCGCTTGCGCATGCGCATGCGCACGAGGCCGGTGAGCAAGCGGCAACCCCTGAGGCAGTGCGATCTTCCGCGACGGCTGCGGCGCAGGTGGCTGAGCGGTCTGGACCGCGTCCGCCGCTTGTTCTTCCAAGCGATCCGGCGAGCGGGAGCCCATCGAAGCTGCCCGGGAAGGCCGGTGCGATGACGCCAGCGGATTCCGCACTGGGCCTTCCCGCCGAAGCGACCCTGCCGTCCCCGAGCTCCCTGCAGTCGGGCACTCCTGCAGCCCGGCC
>VGHO01000347.1 GCA_016868175.1 Betaproteobacteria bacterium | reverse complement strand
CCGAATCCGCCCTCGCCGCGCGTCGACGCTGGAAACTCCTCCACCACATTCAGTGTGGCCTGCACAACCGGCACGATGATCATCTGGGCGATCCGATCGAGCGGGTGCACCACAAAGCGCTCCTGCGAACGGTTCCAGAGCGGCACGAGCAACTGACCCTGATAGTCGGAGTCGATCAGACCGATCAGGTTCGCCAGCACGATCCCGTGCCGGAAACCCAATCCGGAGCGGGGAATCACAAGCGCCGCGTAGCCCGGGTCGGCCACATGGATCGCAATGCCGGTGGGCATCAGGAAGGTTGCCCCCGGTTCGATGGCAACCGAAGCGTCGATGCTGGCGCGCAGATCGAGCCCCGCGCTGCCCGCAGTCTGATAGGCCGGCAGGTGCGCGACCATGGCCGGGTGGAGCACTTTGAGGTCGATCTGCATCCCGCGACTCCCGTGTCATTCGGGCAGGAAAGCGCCAAAGCAACCGGGTAAACGCGTCTTGACTTTCACCGAGCGACCCCTGCGGTCCTGATACTGCCGAGTCGCCGCGCAATCTCCGCCACGAGCTGGTCGGCGAGTACTTCCTTGCTCGCGCGCGGCAATGCGGTCTGACCCTGCTCATCGATGAGGAGCAGGGTATTGTCTTCGCGCCCGAAGGTATCCGGTCCGATGTTGGCGGCGAGCAGCGGCAAATTCTTGCTTCGCCGCTTGGCCTCACCGTAGTCGGCAAGAGACTCGCTCTCGGCGGCAAAGCCCACACAGAATGGCGCCGGATTGCGCGCAGCGACTGCGGCAAGGATGTCGGGATTCTCTGTGAAACGCAGCGAGGGTGGGGGTTGACCCGAGCGCTTCTTGATCTTTTGGGCGCTCGACGCCTCGGGCCGCCAGTCGGCAACCGCAGCTACGGCAATGAAGACTGCGCCAACCTGCTGCGCGGCCGACATGCCATCGAACACCCGACGCACTGCGGCATCCATTTCGCGCGCGGTCGTCACGTCTTCGCGCCTCACCCGCCACGGCGTGGCAAGCGCTACGGGTCCGGCAATCAGGTGTACGTGGGCACCGGCGCGCGCGGCAGCCTGTGCAATCGCAAAGCCCATCTTGCCCGAACTTCGATTGGTGACCCCGCGCACCGGATCGATCGGCTCGAAGGTGGGTCCCGCCGTGACGATGCAGTGCCGACCGCTGAGCCGCTTCGGGCTGAGCTGATGCAGGAGTTCGAGAAGCAGGCCCTGTGGCTCAACCATACGCCCGTCGCCGAGTTCACCGCAGGCCTGCTCACCGCTGTCCGGCCCGATGAAGTGCACCCCGTCGGCCTGCAAGGTGCTGCGGTTGCGCTGCGTGGCTGGGTGCGACCACATTTCCCGGTTCATTGCAGGAGCCAGAAGCAACGGGCAGCGCTCGCGCGCTCGGGCGAGGCAAAGGGTGGTGAGCAGATCATTAGCGATACCGTGCGCAAGGCGCGACATCAGATCGGCGGAGGCCGGGGCAACCAGGATCGCGTCGGCCGCGCGCGAGAGCTCGATGTGGGGCATGCGGTTGTGCATGCGATCGTCCCAGATGTCGGTGAAGACAGCCTCGCCGGTGAGGGCCTGAAAGCAGGCCGCGCTCACGAAAGCCTGCGCCGCCTCGGTCATCACGATCGTGAGCCGCGCGCCCGCACGCTGCAGATC
>VGHO01000346.1 GCA_016868175.1 Betaproteobacteria bacterium | reverse complement strand
TCGAGCAGGAGCCCCAGCTCCTCGAAACGCTCCGGGTGACGCGGTACGATCACAAGACCGAAGCCCGCGCGTTGCTGCGGGTCGATAGCCTCCCACTGGCGAAGAATCTCCGCCTCCTCGCCCCGGCGGGTGCTTGCGCAGACGATCCAGCGGCCTGGCACCCGAAATGCGCCCAACGATCGATCCGCAGCTTCGGGATCGCCTTGCAGTTGTTCCTGTGGCGCACGATCAAGGGTCCTCAGGACCTGTCGCATCCGTTCTCCGCGCCGGACCAGTGCGGGTGCAAGGGCCACGTCAAACTTGAGGTTGCCAAGCGCTGCCATCGGAGGGCATTGCCCGCCGAGCAGTGAGCGCACCCGCGCACAGTCGTCTTCGGTCTGCATCAGTAGCCAGTCAAAGCGCCGCAGCGCCGGCTTGATGAGAAGCGCAAAGCGTTGGCCCTTCTTGAGGCTCCGCACCGAGAGCCGTCCGCTCACGAGCAGCATCGGGATCGCAAGCTGCGCCGCGCTTTGCATGAGCCAGGGCCAAACCTCGGTTTCGACCACGATCCCCACAACCGGTCGACAGGCACGCAGGAAGTCCCGGGTCGGCCCGGGTCGGTCGTAGGGAAGGTAGACCTGACGAAAGGGTGCGGCGCCGGAAGTTGCTCCGAGGCTCGCCAGGATTGCCTCACCCGCCCGCCGTCCGGTGGGGGTGCCATGGCTGAGCAGGATCGCGCACCCTGGAAGGCGCTTGCGCAGTTCGCGGATCAGTGCCGACGCCGCCTGGGTCTCGCCGAGCGATACCGCGTGGATCCACACCCAGGACAGGCCGCGAGGTCGATTCGCTGCATCGCCAACACCCGCCTCCGTGCCTGCGCTTGCGCAGGCCCATGCGGCGGCTGGCCTGAAACGTTCCTTCCAGTGCGCGCGGTAAGCGGGCTGGCGAACGCCCCTGAACCACAGGTACAACGGAAGGAAGGGCGTGATCATCCCCCCGATCAGGCTGTAGAGCCTGAGAGCGATCAACTCCAACCGGCGAAGCCTCAGCATTGGCCTACTCGCCCCCTCGGCTGGGGCAGGACCGGGATCTTCACGGTTGGGGGGCTTGATCGGGGTCATCAGGGCGGAGATTGTTCGAGGTCATCACCGCAGGTGCTGTCTGCTCCACACGAAGCCGCGCAACCATGTTGCACGCCCGCCCCCTGGATAGCACATCTTTCTGGTCGACCAGGCTCTTGCGACCCGCAGCGCTTCGGGGATCCCACCCACCTGGGCACCGCGCAAATCACCCGCTGGGAGCGCAATGCAGATCACCCGGCTGGGAGCGCAATACGGATCGCCTGAGGGCAGCCGCTTTGTACCGCGCCGCATGCTGCACCTGATCCCTCGGCGGCGCGATGCGGCGTGCGGGTCTCGCGCGTGCTTTGGCTCGTCGTATATGCTCCGCGCATGGACTGCTCCCGGGTCATCCTGTGCATGAAGTGGGGAACGAAGTACGGCCCGGAGTATGTGAATCGGCTCTACGGCATGGTAGCGAGGCACCTGCACAGCTCGTTTTCCTTCGTGTGCCTCACGGACAATTCCGCCGGGATTCGAGGCGAGGTGCTGTGCCGTCCGATCCCCGGGCTGGGTCTGCCGGAGGGGATTCCCGAGCGTGGATGGAAGAAGCTCACGACCTTCTCGCGCGAACTCGCAGACCTCGGCGAAAC
>VGHO01000345.1 GCA_016868175.1 Betaproteobacteria bacterium | reverse complement strand
CGGTGCTCATCGACCACGATTGCGTTGTCCATGCTGCCACCTTGCGCAAGACCTGCTGCGCGCAGACTGTCGATGTCGCGCATGAAGCCGAACGTTCGCGCCCGCGCCACAGCGTCCACATAAGAGTCGCGCGAGAAGTCAACGCTCACTTCCTGCACAGTGCCATCGATGGCAGGATGCGCAAAGTCGATGCCGAAGGTGAGACGAAAGCCAAAGTGCGGCTCGAGGCGGGCCCACTTGTCGCCCTCGCACACCTCGATCGGTTTCAATACGCGGATGAAGCGCTTTGCCGCCGACTGTTCGACAATGCCCGCAGAGCGGATGAGAAACACGAAGGACCCCGCCGAGCCGTCGAGAATCGGCAACTCGGCGGCATCAACCTCCACGAGGAGATTGTCGATACCGAGGCCCGAAAGCGCCGACATCAGGTGTTCCACGGTAGCCACCCGCACTTCAACCCTCGCTTCGGGATTGGGGGTGCGGGCTTGGGCCACTGTGGCACTCAGGGTCGAGGCCATGCGCGTGTCGTTGACGGCGTCGGCCTGCGCTGCAATATGCACAGGGGGATCGAGGTCGGTCCGCACGAAGACAATTCCGGTATCAGGCGGAGCGGGCCGCAACGACAGACTTACCCGCTGTCCGCCATGCAAACCCACTCCGGTGGTGCTGACCAACTGGCGCAGGGTGCGCTGTCGAAGCATCCTGATTCAGGCCCGAAAGGGACCAGAGAGCCCCCCATCACCTCAGAGACTGGCGAGCAGGGCTTCGGCACCCGACACTTCAAACTTCCCTGCGGCTTCGAGGTGAAACGCGGTCACCACCCCGTCGTCGACGAGCATCGAAAACCGCTGGCAACGCACGCCTAGCCCGCGCGCGCTTAGGTCGAACTCAAGGCCCAGTGCGCGGGTCAGTTCCGCGCTACCGTCAGCCATCATGCGCACCTTGCCCGCAGCATGCTGCTCGCGTCCCCAGGCGCCCATCACGAAAGCGTCGTTGACCGACACGCACCAGATCTCATCCACCCCCCTGGCCTTGAACGCCTCGGCGTGGGTAACATATCCAGGAACGTGCTGCGCGGAACACGTGGGCGTGAAAGCGCCAGGCAGGCCGAAGATCGCAATCTTCTTGCCTTTGACGAGGTCGGCCGTCTTGAACGCATTGGGGCCAAGGCTGCAGCCGTTTGCCTCCACATCGAAGAATTCGTAGACGGTTGCCTGCGGAAAGGCGTCACCAACTTTGATCATGTGAGTACTCCAGGATTGAGCGAAAATTCGCAAAGGGTTGAGAGTGGGGTTTGGGGGAGGAAAACCGAACGAACCGAAGGTTGAGAGGCGCAAGACCGAAACCCGAGTTGCGAAGCCTTGAGAGCCCTAACGCCACGACAAAGCGGGCGGCACGCTGGAAAAAGCCCGCCCGGCCTGGCACCAACGCAGCGGAGACCTCAGCCCAGCGGCCGGTGGCACGACGAGCGCTGCCCTCGGCACCGTTGCTTCGCCGGGGTTCCGGACAAGGGCTCAGTCGCTTCCGAACGCCCCGTGCCAGCTCGATGCACAAGAGTGGCACGATTGGCACGATTGGTCCGAGCAGCCCGCTCACGCCCTACGGAACTCGGTCGCTTCTCAGCACCCGAGCCCGCAGGCCATGAGTTTAGCGACCCCGCCGTGACTGTACAGCGTACATCCCCTCGATCAGTCAGCCTGCCTGCGCAGAAATGCCGGAATGTCGA
>VGHO01000344.1 GCA_016868175.1 Betaproteobacteria bacterium | reverse complement strand
TCGAGCCGTGCGAGTTCCGCAGCAAGGCTGTCGCTGCGCTCCTGGGCATGGGCAAAGAGATCGCGGTAGCCGGTGGTGCCGCCTGCGGCCTGCAACTGCATCCAGAGCGCGGCCCAGTCGGGGTTGTTGGAGGAGGCGGGGTTGCTTGGGTTGTTCGGGCTCCCTGCGCCTGCGCCTGCCGTCGTTGCACCGGTCGCGTCGGTTCCGAGCGGATCGCTCACCGCCTGGCCCGCAGCCCTTGCCACGGTGCGCGCACGCTGCGTGCGGTAGATCGCCTGCAGCGCCGGCCACACGCCAGCGGCCACCGCCAGGGTCTCGCCGGCCAGGGGCGTGGTGCTCAGGTTGAGCAGACCCGACTGCAGATCGCGGGCAAAGTTGATGACCCCGAAGATCGGGTTGTATTGGGTGTTGATCGAGGCAAACCACCGGGTGCCTTTGCCGATCAGGTTGATCGCGGCGTGCAGGTCACCGATGTCAAGATTCTTGATGGACTGCGCAAGGCGAAGCGCCTGCGGGTTGCGGGGGTTGAAGGTGATCGACGCGTCCTTGCCGCCTGCGCGCAGCATCACCACGTAGGGCTGGTTGCGGTAGTTGGGGTCGACGACGGTGCGCACGGTCCCGGTAAATTCATCGAGCACCCGGATCGTGGGCGGTGCATCGATCGACCAAAACCCGGGGTCGGGGTTTTGGGCGATCAGCAAGTAGAGCTTGCGCGTCACGCGGTCTTTCTCGCCCCGGGTGAGGGCGGCATCGCGCTGCTGGGCAATGTGGCCCAGGATGTGCGTGACTTTCGCGTTGCTCCCCACACGCTCGCGGGCGGCGGCACCCTTGACGCTAAAGCCCGTGCCGATCGGATGTGCGGTGGCGGTGGGATGCGCCTCGTCGCGGTGCAGCGGCACATAGTGGCGGTAGGTGGCACGCCAGGCGGTGAGCGTTGCAGCGTCCATGAGCCCGTAGGCTTGCAGCAACTGGAGCGTCTTTTCGTTGATCGCATCCACGCGCGCAGCCGCCGTGTCGTAGAGCCCTTGCAGCCCCGGGTCGATCGCAGCAAGGATCTGCGCGGCTTCGTCGTTGGAGAGCCCCGAGAGGGCAAGGCGCTCGGCCTCGGTGCCCTTGAAGGCTTGCGCCATCGCCCAGCGCTGCTGCTGCTCGAGCGCCACGGCAAGCGCCTCTTCGATCGGCTCGAGCGCAGCGCCCGAGGCGCGCGCGGCTTGGAGGGCACGCTGGAGCGCCTTCACCTCGCGTGCGGCCGCGGCACGGTAGGCGTCAAGCTCGGCTTCCGAGGGGTTGCGCTGCGCCATCACGGCGTTGGCCTCGGGCGCGTGGCGCGCATGCAGATAGCGCTCAAAGGCGGCAAGCGGGATGCCCGCGGCGTGCAGACCCTCGAGCAGCGGGCGTAACTCCGCATCGAGAAAGCGCTCGGTGCGAAAGGCAAGCCGCTTGTGGTAGAGCTCTTCGCCCTGGTAGGCGTTGTTGAGGTCGGTCACCACGCCGCCCAGCGCCGCAATGCGCTGCTGCACGCGCTTGAGATCAATCAACTTGTCCTGAAACGCATAGAGCAGCGCATCGATCGACTCGGGGCTCGTGAGGCTCAGCGCCCGGGTCTTGGCCGCCTGCCAGCGGCTGCGCTTGGGCGGTGTGGGCTGCGGCGGCGGTGCCCCCAGGCTGTCGCGGCCAAGATCGGCGTAGAGGTTGGGGCCCGGCACCTGGGGTTGGACCAGGGAGGAGGGGGCGGCTGTGCGCAGATCGGCAAGC
>VGHO01000343.1 GCA_016868175.1 Betaproteobacteria bacterium | reverse complement strand
GCAAGCGCCACCGGGACGGTGCTCGGGCTGTTGCAAAACGCGATCCTGAATCTGGTCGACCTCGAGCCTGGAAGTCTGGGGCGCAGCGCGTCGGATCGCAGCATTGAAGTGCATGTGTGTCATTCGACCACCCGCGAACTTGAAGCGCTCCAGGATCAGTTGCTCGCGATGTTCGTGGCCCAACCGTCGCTGCAGGCCTCGGATGTCCTTGTCGTCACGCCGGATCTAGAAAGCGCAGCGCCGCTGATCGAGGCGGTGTTTGGCAACGCGATGCCCGAACAAAGGATCCCCTACCGCATCACCGGTCGCGCTTCGAGTCGCCTCAACAGCACTTCGCAGGCCCTGCTCGAAGCGCTCGGCGTGGTCAGCACGCGCTTTCAGGCAAGCAGGGTCTTCGCCCTGCTGCAATTACCAACGGTGGCACGGCGCTTCGGGATCGATGCGGAGGATCTCCTGGTTATCCGCGGGTGGATCGTTGATGCGGGGATCCGATGGGGAATCCATGCCGAGCATCGCCGCTCACTCGGTCTGCCACCTCTGGCCCGCCACACCTTTGACGAGGGTCTCGACCGGCTTTTTCTCGGCTATGCGATGCCGGCGGGCGCAGACGATCTGGTGAACGATTGCCTGGCGGCTGGAAATCCTGAAGGGTCAAGGGCGCTTGCCCTAGGTTGCCTGCACGATTTTGTGCATGAACTGGAGATCCTCCAGGCTGCGATCACGCAGCCCAGGCGCGCAAAGGAGTGGCTGCAGTTGCTGCTCGAATCGCTTGAGAAGTTCACCGCGCCGGAAGGTGAGGAACTCTACGAGCAGTGCGACACGCGGGCGCAGATCTACGCGCTCTATGCGGATCTCAGCCAGGCCGAGCTCGGCGAGGAACTTCCGGCAGCGGTGATGCTCAACGCGCTCAAGCGAAAGCTCGACGAGCCGCCCAGGGGGTCGGTTCCCACCGGCGTGCTCACCTTTGCCTCGATGAGTGGTCTGCGCTACCTGCCCTACCGCGTGGTGTGTGCCATCGGGCTCGATGACGGCGTGTTTCCCGCAGCGAATCGCCCGCTTGAATTCGATCTCATGGCGCAGAACCCGCGCCGCGGCGACCGCCAGCGCCGCGACGATGACCGCAATGTCTTTCTCGACCTCGTGCTTGCTGCGCGCGAGCGTCTTTATCTGAGCTACACCGGTCGGAGCGTTTTCGACAACTCGCCGATGCCCCCATCAGTGCTGCTGACCGAGTTGCTGGATTACCTGGCTGCGGCAATCGCACACCCGGACGCAACGCCCGAGATGCTCCAGGCCGCGCGCGAAAATCTCGTTGTACATCACCCCCTTCAACCCTTTGCATCCGAGTACTTCGCCGCAAGCGCAGGAGAGGGTGCCCTGCTCGATCCACGACTACGCAGTTTCGACAAGGACTATTGCAATGCCTTGCGACAGCGCTTCGGACAGTCTCGGGAATCGTCGCAGTCGTCGGATCCAGCAGCGCCCGACGCGATGCACAGGCTGAGTCGCACCGCTCTGCATGAGTCTGCCGCGGCTCTCGATGCCGCGATCGCAGCCCATGCAGGCGAGCACTCCGTCGCGACCTCCAAGGAGCTCGCTGGAGGCGACAACCTCGATCGATCCAGGAAGATCGCCCTGAGGGTTGGCGAAGGGGTCGGGATAGATGTCGACGAGGAGGCGGGTGAGGAGGACGAGGACGAGGTCGACGCTGTGCCCGGCGGAGCTTCGCGCGCGCGCTTCTTTGTGGCGCGGCTTGGTG
>VGHO01000342.1 GCA_016868175.1 Betaproteobacteria bacterium | reverse complement strand
CTGCTATCGCGGCCAGCAGATCCTCGAGTTCTCCATGCCCGACACCTGTGACTCCAAGTACCGTCCGATGTACAACCTGCAGCAGCAATACACTGAAGCCTTCCTCTATCAGGCGATCCAGCGGGAGCCCCTGATCGAGCTACGCTGGTGCAGCAAGGTGACGGGAGTGGGGCAGGACGACGCGACGGTAACGCTTCAGGTGGAGGATCCCTGGGGCGGGTACACGCTGCGCAGTGCATGGGTACTTGCCGCCGATGGTGCGCGGAGTACTGTCCGCAGCCTTCGGGGGTTGCGGCTGAACGGGCAAAACCTCGAAGGACGCTACGTTATCGCCGACATCCGGATGGAACGCACCGGGCAGGGGCCCCTCAGCAGGGTTGAGCGGCTGGCGCTCTTTCACCCCCGCAGCCGCCCTGGCGGGACCGTGCTCGTCCACGAGCAGCCCGACCATATCTGGCGCATCGACTATCAGCTTCATGATGGCGAAGATGAACAACGCGCGCTCGAGGAGGCCAGCGTGCGCACTTGTGTGGCGGGTGTTCTTCGCGACCTGGAGTGGCCGTTTCCCTGGGACCTGGGGTGGTGGAGCATCTATTCGGCCAACACCCTTGCGCTCGACGACTATCGCGACGGGCGTATCTTCTTCATCGGTGACAGCGCACATATCGTCCCCATCTTTGGCGTGCGCGGCCTCAACAACGGACTTGCCGACGCCCAGAATATTGCCTGGAAACTCGCAGCAGTCCTTCACCATTACGCGCCGGCGGAACTACTCGAGAGCTACACGCCCGAGCGGCGTGGCGCAACGCTGGAGGCCTTCGCGGCAGCTGAAAAGTCCGCGCGCTTCATGACCCCGAATTCGCGTGGCACGGCCCTCCTCCGCAACGCGGTCCTGTCGCTTGCACTGCACCATTCCTTCGCGGGACAGTTCGCCAACCCGCGCAACATGACGCCGCACGCCTACACCGACAGTCCGCTCACGACGCCCGACGAAGACTTCTGGTCTTGCGGACCGGCCCCCGGCGAAGTCGTCCGCGATGCTCAGGGCGAGGGGGAGAGTTTTCTCAGCGAGCGACTCGGTCTGCATTTCACCGTGCTCCACTTTGCGGAGGACGGAACCCGCGAACCCTTCATTGCCGGGCTTGAAGAGGCTGTGGGGCACGGGGCGGTGCGGATTCTCAGCCTGCACCCGTCTGGCGGGGCTGCACGGGTGCTCCACGCAGGCCCTGGCAACGCCTACCTGATCCGACCGGACCAGCATGTGGCCGCCCGCTGGCGAGAACCCACGCCGAAACAGATTCACCGCGCCATGCTGCGCGCGCTCGGCGCTGGGAGCGATCGGTGCGAGGTTGAGGCGAAGCATGCCGCGTCCATTGGCACAGTCGCGTGAAAGAGCCCGCCCCACCTCCGGAACCGCTGATCACCGGGGCCGCCGCCGGCAAGCTTCGATGGTGGCGCCCACTTGAAGAGGTCCGCGACGAGCATCAACCACTGATCCTGCCCGGGGAACGGCGCGGCGAGCCTGAATCGCCGAGCCCCCTCGAGGAGTTCTACGGAAGGCTGGCGCAAGCCATCGACAGCGTTGGTCCGGAGCACGAGCCCTTGTTGCTTTGCAAGCTCGTCCTTCTTCTTGCGCACGAAGTCGAGGATCCCGTACGTGCTACTGCCCAGATCGATCAAGCGCTCAGGGACCTCGCCTGGATGCATGAGACTTAGCCAGGATCGCGCACCCAAGGCCTGACGCCACGCAACAGGATCCCGAAATACAACCGTATACTTG
>VGHO01000341.1 GCA_016868175.1 Betaproteobacteria bacterium | reverse complement strand
TCATACGTGTCATGTCAAGGTCAGATGGCACTCTTGCGTCCCGCACAGTGCTGCCCTTGCGGTCGGCAAGGGCGATGGAGTGGCCAACCCTCGTTCATCTCGATCAGCACGCCCGAAGGCGCCACCCTCTTCCTCACCGAGCAAGACGGCGACTGTGCTGCTGGCGGGTCTGTGTTTCTGGTAACCCGGGACATCACTGAAGCCGAGGAGGCGCCGAACTTGAAGTCCGAGCGCCTGCCATGGGGAGACCTGGAGTCAAGCCTTCTCAACCCCGATGGAAACCGGGTGCGGGTGAGTCGGTCCAGCGTCGTTCACGCAACCCCGCACGACGCTTCGTGGAACTGCGCTACCGGGAGCCGCTGACAAGGAGGTGCATTGTGCTCACGCCCAGCCAGGCTGCCACCACCGAGGCTGCCACATGGGTGGCGATCAGCCCGCCAGCCCAGCCAATCCGACCCGCCTGGAGAAGCGCCATCACCTCGATCGAAAAGGTTGAGAAGGTTGTGAGGCCTCCGCAGAACCCGGTGAGGATCAGCAGGCGCCACTCCGGAGGGATCGCGGGAGTGGCCGCGAAATAGCCGATTGCCACACCCGCGAGGTAGCCACCGAGCAGGTTTGCTGCAAGCGTGCCGAGCGGCATCGCAGGCAGGATCCCGTTCCAGCGCTCGCTGAACTGCCACCGGAGCAACGCGCCGAGTGCAGCGCCGAGCGAGACCGCAAGCACCGATTTCCACATAACGTCCCCACCAGGGAGCAACGGGGCGTTCACCACCCGATTCGGCCGCGGTGCGCACCGCGTGGTTTCCCGGAGAGGATAGCGCAGGCGATCGCCCTGCTCATCGAACACGCGGGGTGGTGTCGAAACGCCAGGGTCGCTACTGCGGTCCGATCTTCCCTTGCGGATTGTCATCCGACAAGGGGCTTCATTCTGCGGGCAGGCAACCCGTGAGCGGCTCAACTATGACAAAATCCCGGGAAGTCCTTAGGCCCCAGCCAGGATCGACGGGACGGACCGAAGAATCGCTCGCCGCGCTTGCGAATGGAGACCCGCCAAACCATGCGATGGATCGCGTTGATCGTGCTCGGGGCACTGCTGCTTTGGGCCGGACCGCAACAAGCGGGACAGCCGGCCGTTTCTCCGGCGGCTCAACCCCGCTGCATCTACGAATCGCTCGAGTCCGGGCACCCCGACGGTATTCCGAAGCGCTACTGCGGGCGTCAGATCGCGCGGGTGATGGGCTGGCAGGGTGCGCCATGGCTCGACCGACCGGAGCGCCTGAAGGAGGAAAGGACCGACCAACTCATCGCCTTGCTGGATCTCAAGCCTGGCATGGTGGTGGCCGACATTGGCGCTGGAACCGGACGGTTGAGTGTACAGATGCTCGACAGGGTCCGGCCGGACGGTCAGGTGTGGGCCGTGGATGTGCAGCCGGAGATGGTTGCGAAACTTCAGGCGCTGGCAAAGCGCACTGCTGGAGACGGGTTCCGCGTTGTGCAGTCGTCGGCGGCTTCACCCAAGCTCCCGGCGGGGATACTCGACCTGGCGGTGATGGTGGATGCCTATCACGAGTTCGAGTTTCCCCGTGAAATGCTGCTCGCCTTGAAGGGTGCGATGAAGCCAAACGGCCAGATCGTCTTCGTCGAGTACCGCGCGAACGACCCGGGAGTACCAATCCGGGCGCTGCACACCATGACGCTCGACCAGATCCGCAGGGAGGCGGAAGACGTTGGACTCGTCTTTGACCGGTTGTTGACGGGATTGCCCTGGCAGGACGTTGTGGT
>VGHO01000340.1 GCA_016868175.1 Betaproteobacteria bacterium | reverse complement strand
GTAAACGGATACTGCCCGAGGAGGGCACGAGGACTCCGCAAAGAAGTGCGAGCAGGGTACTCTTTCCGCAACCGCTGGGCCCGCTCACAAGCACTTGCTCGCCTTCGTCAAGCCGCCACTGGGCTAGATCGATCAGCGGCTCGCCCTCACTCCAGGAGAAACGCAGGTTGTCGAGTTTCAAAAGATGCCGACGCATGATCCCCTCAAAAGGCAACTGCACGGTCAATCCACGCATTATTCCAAAGGGGTGGATCGTGGAGTTTTCAAGGGAGTCGGTCGAGGAGAAGAAGCTTGCAGGTGAATCGGTCCGAGTGTTTCCAGGGATTCCATCCTAAGGTTCCAGGTGAATCGGTCGGAAGGGCGCGAAAGCGTGCGAAAGCGTGCGCAATCGGGTCGAAGCTTGCCGGCGTGGCTCGCAGCTTCCACCTTGGTGGTTGTCACGCTCGCCACTGCGCCGAATCTCGCAGCGCAGGATCAGGCGCGGGTGGTTTCAGGAACCGCGTTGCTTCAGCAGGTCCTGGTGCCGTCTTCGTAGTGCAACCAGCGCTTTGTACCAACGGTTCAACCATCCCATGTCCCACAGGCGGCTGAGCGGTCCGCAGGCGGAGCGACCCTGGGGGGCGCTCTTGGGAGGCTTGCTCGGGAGTGCGTTTGGTCGGGGCGACGGCCGGGCGACTGCGGCAGCCACGGGCGCAGCCGCCGGCGCGCTGGTCGGTGACCGTATCGATAACGCGGCTGTACAACCAGCGATGCCACATGCAGACCGGGCAAGTCGCCCAGACCTTCCAGATGCCGCGGGTTATCAAGTCGCCCGCCAGCGGGGGACTTGCGCCAACGGGGCCCGTAGTGGGCCAGCAAGGAGCAGGTTCGCGGGAAAATTCCGCTGATCCATCGCCAGCGACGCTTTCGGGTTCGGCTCCGGCTAAGGGCTCGATGCAGCCCTTGGCACCGAGACCCGGGTGAGCATCTGCCAATCGTGATCACGCCTGATCCGCGCTACTTTGATGGCAGGTGCCATGGCCACAGCGGCGCTCGCCGAGCGCTTCAGGCGGTTCTAGTTCCATGCCAGGGCGGGGGCGGACAGTTGCGCATCGCTGGCCTCACAGGATTTGGGGAGCGATGCACCGATTGTGGTGGGTCCTCGAGTTGCTCCGGTTCAGCCTCGACTACTTTTGCTCTCTACCGCGCGGCAGTGCTGTTTTTCCGCCATTGCGCCCAGCCACACGGCACCCCCTGGCGCGGCCGCCTCGAGCCCTGGGGGCCGAGCGTGGTGCGACCCTTGAACTGAAATTGCATGATCGCGGCTTGCCACTGCCTCGGTAAAGCAGGGCTACAAACCTTGTCACTGCCCTCGGCCTCCAGTTGCATTCTGTGCCCGAACCCGTCTCAGTGCGGGTGCTGCCCAGGGTCCGACCGAGGCTTACCTTCAATGGCTGCGAGCAAGGTATCCTCGGTTGCTTCACGCAAAACCTCTTCGATTGTCGACGCCCGCAACACCGCCACCGAAAGTTGCCGAAGTGTTGCAACACTCGCAGCCTCCAGGCGTTGCAGCGCCCAATCGGGAAGCGTGCCGAACTTCGCCTTGAGCAGATCCTGCAGCAAGGCTCTCGAGGCCTCTCGCTGACCTTGCGTGCGGCCCTGGACACGGCCCTCCTTGCGACCCTACTCGATCCCCATCCTGATCCCGGTGTGGGTAGAGACCTTGATCATCGTGTTGTAGTCCTTGAGCGCCTTCTCGCGATCGAAGGCCTCGTCCCGCGCGTAGCGATCCTCGCTCAGCGCCTCGAGCGAGCGC
>VGHO01000339.1 GCA_016868175.1 Betaproteobacteria bacterium | reverse complement strand
TGATGCCGTGCCTGTCGCACAGGGTGCGCAAGCCTTCCAGAAAACCGGCCGCTGGTTCGATGCAGCCCTGGTTGCACATGACAGGCTCGGTAATGATCGCGGCAATCTCGTCGGCGTGTGTGGCGAGAGCCTCCTCGACGGCGGCGATATCGTTCCAGGGCAGGACGAGAACGTCGTCGGCAAGCGATGCAGGAATGCCGCCACCCCAGGGAACCGGCCGGGCAGGATCATTCGAGAGGGTCCGTGGCGGACTGACGCTGAACGAGACGTTGTCGAACCAACCGTGGTAATGGCCGACGAACTTGAGGTACTTGGGCTTTCCGGTCAGGTGGCGTGCAAGTCTCAAGAGGGCGTGGGAGGCCTCCGAACCACTGAGCGATAACCTCACAAGCTCGGCGCAGGGCACCACCCGGCACAGCGCCTCGGCGAGAGCGACTTCGTCAAGGTGCTGCCCGGCGAAGAGCTGCCCCTTGTGGAGCGCGGAAGTGACCCGATCGAGAAGTTCGGGGTGGGAGTGCCCGAGGATGCACGGTCCTTGCGAAAGCGTGAAATCCAGCAGTTCATTGCCATCAGCGTCCCAGATGCGGGAACCTTTCGCATGGCTGTAGAACATCGGGTGAGGCGCCGACATCGCGCGGAACTGGCTGCTCACCCCCCCCGCAAGGCTTTGCCGTGAACGATCGAAGAGTTTGGCGGATTGGCTGAAGCCATGCGACTGCCGCATGTGGGAGTGTTGGGAATCCACTGAAGTCTCCTCCTCGACCATCTGGAGACGAACCTACATTAAGCCAATCTGATATCGCAAGTCGAAATAGTCGTTTCGACTGTCGAAATGTCAACAGTGCCGACCGGCGTTGTTGCAGAACTCTGACCGTCGCTGGACGTTGTTGGGAAACTCACGCCTGAGGCATGATGGCCCCTTTTTCCCTACGGCATCAGCCGACGCGAACGATTTCAGCGGTGCTGGCAGACTACGGTCAGGACCTATAAATCTGCTTGAGTGAGGGCTCGCGGCGTGATTCATACTCCCAAAGTGGGGAGGGATCATGAGCGATTTGTACTGGCTGTCCGAGGTGCAGGTTGAACGGTTGAGGCCATACTTTCCGAAATCCCGCGGCAAGCCCAGGGTTGATGACCGGCGGGTCCTGAGCGGGATAATCTACATACAGCGCAATGGGTTGATGTGGAAGCATGCGCCACGGGACTATGGTCCGCCGAAGACGCTTTATAACCGCTGGAAGCGATGGAGCCGCATGGGCGTGTTCGCCACAATCATGACCGAACTGGCGGCCCAGGCGCAGGATACCGAGATGGTGATGATCGATGCGACCCATCTGAAGACCCACCGGACGGCCTCAAGCCTCGCGGTTCAAAAGGGGGGCGCGGACGGTTGATCGGGCGGACGAAGGGCGGGCTCAACTCGAAACTGCACGTCCTGGCCGACGCGAAGGGCCGCCCGATCCACATGTTCCTCTCGGCGGGCCAGACCTCGGATTACATCGGCGCGCGGGCGTTGCTGCCCACGATCCCTCAGGCGGGTGCTCTGCTGGCAGACCGGGGCTACGACGCCGATTGGTTCCGCAACGCACTGATCGAATTGGGGATTTCTCCGTGCATCCCATCAAAGCTCAGCCGCACAGTTCAAATCCCACACGATGCGGCACTCTATCGCCTGCGTCACAAGATCGAGAACATGTTCGCGCGACTCAAGGACTGGCGCAGGGTCGCGACGCGCTATGATCGATGCCCGATCCTGTTCCTCTCGGCATGCGCCCTCGCCGCTATCGTCATTTACTGGTTATGAGGCTGGACCGTA
>VGHO01000338.1 GCA_016868175.1 Betaproteobacteria bacterium | reverse complement strand
GCCGGCTCAGGCATCGGCGCAGCAGGCCGAACGTTTCGCGCACGAGCCAGTGATCACGGTGCTTCAGAAGGATTGCGTCCATCGCGAGGACAGCCTCGCCATCGCCTTCGGTCTTCAACAACCAGGTACCGATCTCGAGTTCATTGGTGCGCATTGAGAGAATCGCATCGTCGAGTTCACGTGCGATGGCAAGTGGGTACCAGCCCGCGCCCGCCGCCTCGATTGCGGAGGGGTTGGACGCCAGCGGATCGCGCGGCGCATTCACAGTGAAGTACGCGCATCGTCGATCGCGGTCGATGTCCACACGCACATGCGGATAGACAAGGCGGTCCGGCTCGATCTGTCGATCGAGCGCAGTGAGCGTGATGCCTTGGGCTTGCTGCGGACGATCGCTGGTGGCGGCGAGCGCAAGTGCCCGCTCGCGGACGCAGGCCTCAAATTGCGCGGGTCTGGCGATATGGTCAACGAGCCGCCAGTCCTTGGCGCGTTGCCCGCGGACTCCCTCCACGCTGGTGCAGAACAGGTCAGCGAGGTCGTGCCGGACGCGGCGCTTGTCGGTTACCCGGGTGAGGCCTCCGGTGCCGGGCAATACGCCAAGCAACGGCACTTCGGGCAGGCTCACCGAGCTTGAGCGGTCGTCGACAAGCAGGATCTCGTCGCAGGCGAGCGCGAGTTCGTAGCCGCCGCCGGCACACGCGCCGTTGACCGCCGCTATGAACTTGAGGCCGCTGTGGCGCGAAGCGTCCTCGATGCCATTGCGTGTCTCGTTGGTGAATTTGCAGAAATTCACTTTCCACGCATGGCTCGAAACTCCAAGCATGAAGATGTTTGCGCCCGAGCAGAACACCTTGTCCTTGGCGCTGGTGATCACCACGCTGCGCACTTCGGGGTGCTCGAAACGGATCCGGTTGAGGGCGTCGTGCAACTCGATGTCAACACCGAGGTCGTAGCTGTTGAGCTTGAGCTTGTAGCCGGGGCGAAGCCCGCCATTCTCGTCAAAGTCGGCGCGTAATGTGGCCACAGGGCCGTCGAACGACAACCTCCAGTGGCGGTAGTGGTTGGGGTGCGTCTGGTAGTTGACGCGCGGCGAATCGGTCACGAAAGTCTCCTCGAAAAGATGAACTGGACTGCAGTTTCTAGAGATGCACGATACTGCATGTTTCGAGGCTTGTCAAGCATTATCTTGCTCTAGCCATTCACGCACCTGCTTTAGCAGCGAGGCGTGCGCCTCACGCAGTTCCAGGCCGCTTGTGTGCACTTGCAGGTCAGCCTTGGCGTAGAAGGCCGCGCGTCCTTCGAGGATGCTCTTGAGGTCTGCCATCGCTTCGCGACTGGCGGCCATCGGTCGGGTGTCGCCCTGTTTGAGCACCCGCCTCATGTGGTCTTCAGGCGTGGCCTGGAGCCAAACGGTTGTGCACCGCCCAAGCAGCAGGTTGAAAGTCCCGGGGTCGGCAACCAGCCCGCCTGGAGTCGCGATCACTGCATCGGTATGGGCCGCGAGCGTGGCTTCAAGCGCCCGACGCTCGTAGCGACGGTAGGCGTTCTGCCCGTACAACGCCTGGATTTCCGCAGTCGAGCAACCGGCGAGCGCCTCGATCTCACGGCTGAGTTCGATGAATTGCACCCCGAGTTCTTCCGCGAGCATCCGCCCCAGCGTGGACTTGCCGGCTCCGCGAAGGCCGATGAGCGCGATCAGGCGGCTCGGCCCTGAACTCTGGCCTCCCCCATCGAGCAGTTGCGCTGCTGCGCGTCGGATCCGGCGGATAAGCAACTCGTTGCGTCCCTCGAGCAGGGAACGCAGGAGCAGCCACTCGGCGCTCGAGGTGGTGACGTCGCCGAGCAGTTCGGCGAGCGGACAGTGC
>VGHO01000337.1 GCA_016868175.1 Betaproteobacteria bacterium | reverse complement strand
GAACTGGCGTTGGCGGTGCGTCTTACCCCTGCCGCGCTTTCCTTCCATCTCAAGGAACTGATGTATGCGGGGTTGATTACCCAGGAGCGACGCGGTCGCTTCCAGATCTATCGCGCCTGCTTTGAGCGCATGCGGGATCTGCTTGGCTTCCTCACAGACAACTGTTGCGACGGGGAGGCGTGTGAAGTGGCAGCGAGTGTTTCGAGTGTTTGTACACCCCGCAATGACCGGGACGATGAGTCACCCGCAGGATCCGTCGGCGGATCCGGCGAGGGGGCCGACGGGGAATTCGCGGACACAAGGGGCGGGCTCACCGGAGAGACCGTCGATCTCTCCGGTGAGCCCGCGAGGTCAGACCGATGGAAACATTCTCGAAAGAACTTCTGAAAAGAGATGATTCATGTCAGATACCCGAAACTTCACCGCGCTTTTTGTGTGTACCCACAACTCGGCACGCTCGATCATGGCCGAGGCACTGCTCAACACCCTCGGGGGCGGGCGCTTCCGTGCCTACTCTGCGGGCAGTATGCCCAAAGGGGAGGTTCACCCGGTCGCGCTCAAAATCCTGCGGGACGCCCTCATTCCCCTCGACAATCCGCGCAGCAAGTCCTGGGAGGAATTCGCCCGGCCCGGTGCCCCGGTACTCGACTTCGTGTTTACGGTTTGTGATCGTGCAGCCGGCGAGGTCTGTCCCCTCTGGCCTGGCCAGCCCATGACTGCACATTGGGGCGTGGAGGATCCAGCCGAGGCCACGGGAACCCCGGCACAGATCGAGCGCAAGTTTCTCGACGCTTTCTTCGTGCTCAAGCGCCGTATCGAGTTGTTGTTGTCGCTGCCGATCGAATCGCTCGACGAAGTGTCCTTGCAGTCCAGGGTGCGCGAGATTGGCAGGAAGTAGTCCGGAGAACTCTGCGCCGCTACCTGGACCAACGCCCCGGGTCCTGCTCAGCGAGACCTTCGGCACCGGTGCACTGGTGGCGATCGTGATCGGCTCCGGGATCATGGCCGAGACGCTGTCCAACGGTAATTTCGGGCTGGCGTTGCTCGCCAACACCCTGGCGACGGTCTTCGGCCTTTTCGTCCTGATCGAGGTCTGCGGAGTGCACGGTCTTGCGCACTTCAACCCGATCGTTTCTGCGGTGTGTGTCCTTCAGCGGCAGTTGTCTGCAAGGAGCCTGCCGTTGATCGTTGCTGCACAGTTTTGCGGAGCGGTTCTCGGCTGCTGGCTTGCGCATGCAATGTTTGAGGTCAGCCTGATCCAGTGGTCGACGAAAGTGCGCTCGGGCACTGGTCAGTGGATCGGAGAGGCTGTGGCAACCGCCGGACTGATCCTGGTCGTGCTGACCGCACCGAGGACCAGAGTTGCCGCTTGCGTGGCCTTGTTCATTGGATCGGCCTACTGGTTCACCTCTTCGACTTCGTTCGCAAACCCGGCGGTAGCCCTGGGACGGATGTTCAGCGACACCTTCGCTGGAATCGCGCCTTCGAGCGTGCCGGGTTTCGTTGTCGCGCAAGTCCTCGGGGGAGCCCTTGGCATGTTTCTCGCTCGAGCGTGGGGATCCGGGCGCGCGTCTGCCCCGTCGAGATCTGCGAGTTAAGAGTCAACGGGTTTAACAAGAAACGGGGTTTCGTTATGCGGGTTGGCGTCAATGGGATGGGGCGTATCGGGCGACTTGCCCTGCGTGCGGCTTTGGGTGCGGCGCATCGCCCTGCGGATGACCCTCGTCGGGCCAATCGCCTCGAGGTCGTACATCTCAACGAGTTGAGGGGTGGTGCTGCAACCACTGCGCATTTGCTTGGCTTCGACACCGTACAGGGACGTTGGCGGGCTTCGGTCCTGGCTGAAAGTGAGGACGCCCTCCGCATTGACGATCTTCGAC
>VGHO01000336.1 GCA_016868175.1 Betaproteobacteria bacterium | reverse complement strand
GAGCATCTCCGGGACCGCATCGAGGGACTCTCCCAACAACTCGCCGACGTCGACCAACAGCTGGCGGGCCAATTGCAGGTGCTTGGCCGCCTGATAGCCGAGCGCGAGGACGCTGGAAGAGAGAATGCGTCGCAATTCGAGTCAAGGCTCTCAGCGCAGCTGGGCTCGAGCGTTGCGGAGTTGTTCAGTCGGCTCGAGGCGCTCGGCGTGCAGTCGGTTGCCGGTTCGGAGTCTCTGGTCGTGCAGTTGCGCGTGATGGGGGAGCAGTCAGTCGCCCTATTTGCCCAGCTTGAGAGCCGTCTGCCGGCCTCCTTCTTCGCACAGTGGGAAGACCATCTGCAGGGCCTGCAGGCGAGGATCGCCACCCTGGCCGACCGAGGCGCAGAGGATGTAGCAGCAGTGCTCGCCGAACTCAAAGCCGCGCTCGAGGCAAACCGCGACTTGCTGGTCGACAGGACCGAGTCGCTCCTGCCCTCGCTGCAGTTGCTGGTTACGGTCCCTGAAGAGATCGCAAGACTCGGTGGAAGCGTACAGGCGCTTGGCGAGCGTGCTCTTGGCGAGTCGGAACGGGCGCAGTCGTGGCGCGAAGAGTCGCGCGAGCGGGCCGAGAAGGTTCTTGTTCATCTCGCGCGTCTCGAGGGCGTTGTCGATGATCGGATTCAGCAGACGCGAACCCAACTGGAACGCCTCGAGGCGCTCGGCGAGCAGTCGGTTGCCGGTTCGGAGTATCAGGCGACGCAGACCAGGGAACTGATTTCGGGCTCGCGAATCCAGTTGGACGAAAGCCTGCGGCGCACGCAGGACTTGGTGGTTGCCCGCTCCGAGGACGTGCAAGCATTGGTGGTTGCCCGCTCCGAGGACGTGCAAGCATTGCTGGTTGCCCGCTCGGAGGCCATCCAGGCGCTGCTTGTTGAGCGTACCGAGGCGATTGAGGTTGCTGCGCGCCTGCTCGAGGTCTTGCGCGGCGGGCTCGACGCACTTGGCGAGAGGTTCTCGCTTGCGCAAGATGCTCTGGCAGCACGCAGCCAGGCGCAGGATCACGCCTACACGGAAGCGTTGCAGCTGCGCCATGCGGAGTTGCGCGGCCTCATCGAAGCTAGCCGTGCCCTGATCCTGGATCGTAGCGAGGTGACTGCGGCTGCGCTGGCACAGCTCGCAGACCTCAAGGTGCCGGTTGCCGAGCTTGCAGGCCGCCTGGAGACCGTGGGCGGCGGGGTTGCCTCGCTTCAGCTTGGGGTGTCGGCGCTGCAGGCGGCCTTCATCGCCAAATCCGATGAGATCACCACCGGTCTCCAGCGCCTGAGCGAAGACGAAGCGCTCCGGGTCAAGCAGATCGCGCATACCCTCACCAGCCTCGAGGATAGTCAGGCAAGCCGCGCCGGGCGCTTGAGCGATGGACTGCAGCGTGTGGAGCTTCGACTCGACACGCTCGGCGAGCGCGCGGTGGCGATCGACGACGCCCGCGAGAAACTCGGCAGCATCCAGGCAACGCTCGAGGAGGCGCTCGCCTCCTCACCCAGGCTCGACGATCTGCGCAGGCTTGGCAAGGAGGTGGCGCAGTTGCAGGCTCAGTTGGGCCGCGAAGCGCAGGCGCTCGCCGCCTGGATGGAGCGCATCCAGACCTCGGCGATCGAACATACCGCCGAGTTGCGCGAGGAACTCGCAGGTAAGTACCAGATCGATCTCTTGCGCGAAGATCTTCCGGCGCATTTTGCGCAGCTCAACGAGCGTATGGAGGATGTGCTCTTGCGGCATGCCGATCGATCGGCTGAAGCCGACTCACGGCTACCCGATGCGATCGTGAGCCGTTTGCAGGGGGAGGTGCTGCAGCTCGGGCATTCGCTGGGGGCGCTGATCCAGCAGGGCGTGGGCGAATCCACCAGCCTTTTCG
>VGHO01000335.1 GCA_016868175.1 Betaproteobacteria bacterium | reverse complement strand
AGTTTCACTATACGAGTGCACTCAGGATCAAGGCCGACCACCGGGGCGCGCTCGAGTATTACGGCGAGCTTCTTCTCATGAAGAACGACCTTACCGGTGCCGAAGCCATGTTGCAGCGGCTGAGCAGAGCCTGTATTTTCGGTTGCGGCGAGCATCGCGACCTCAAGGAAGCGATCGAGCGCTACCGCAAGGGGAAATAGAAGGCGTTTCCAGGGCGTTCCCGGGCGAGCCGATTCCAGGGCGTTACCGAGGCGTTCCCGAGGCGTTCCCGGGGCGATCCCCTCGACAGCGATCTGTCCCCGGTTCGAGGGCCTCGCGTGGGCTCAAGCCACTCGTGTGCAGCAGATCCAGGCTCCGGGCAGAGCACTATCTGGCCTAGGCCGTGCCGGCTTCGCGCGACTGCATTTCCGCGCGCAGTTCGGCAAGCATCTTCGCCTTGCGTGCCGCATCGGCCCGACGGGCCTGCGCTTCCTTCTCGGCAGGGTCGAAACGCTTCCAGATCTGGTTGGCAGCGTCGAGCAGGGTGAAGGTCCCACCCAGGGCGGCCACCGCCACAAGACAGATCACCACGACGGCGCCAGACCACTCTACGATATCGAACGGTACGGTGTGCATGCTGCTTACTCCATGAAGGCCTCTGGCGAAGTTCCAGAGCCCTGAGGATAGCGCGCGAAGTTATTTATTTCCAGTGGTTTGTGGCGAAGTGTTGCAGTTGATTCACAGCCTTGGCCTGCGATGCGCGATGGGGTTCGGCGAACCGGATCACCGGTTCTGCGACAGTCCTGCGTGGCGTTTTTGCTCGCGCACCAGCCAGCGTTGCAGCGCTTGCGGCCGCTGCAGCCATCGCACTGGGTTCCGCTTCGCACCCAAGGGCAGCAACGCCTCCACAGCAACCAACATTGCAAGGTACAGCAGCGCCTTTCCGGCCAACACTGCCGCGAAAACGCTGCCCGATGGAACACCGAGCAGTGTGGCAAAGGCCACCGAGGCGCGAGGAGTGTCGGGGAAGACCGAAAGGATCGCCAGAACCGGTAGCGTCGGCAGACCTGCTTCGCGCAGAAAGCGGTGTGCGCAGTCCAGGCTTTGCGTAACGAGGCCAAGGGGTCCAGTTGAGGCGGAATCGCTGCATCGCGCACCGGGTTCTGCGGCAAGGAGATCGGCGCCTGGCACGCCGGGTCCATTGGAAAGCCCATCAGCGCCTGGCACGCCGGGTCCCAACCCGACGAGCGCACCGTTCAGCATGCTCGCAAGCAGCAGGGCGCTGATTGCGGCGGCGGCAGCAAAGCCTGCGGCGATCCGCCACCGGCGACTCGGTTGCAGCACCATGAGCGCGAAGGCAAACACTTCGGCGGGGAGCACTGGTACCAGGCTGTCGAGGCAGGCGGCGAGCGCAAGCGCGGCGATCAGCCAGGGTTGACTGCCCCTGCGCGCGATCCACACAAGGGGGCCCCGCCAGAGTCGGACTCGACGTCGTGCCGGAGGCATCACGCTCTGTACACCTCCTTTGGAGGGGATCTGCGAAGGAGGAGGGGATCTTCAATGCCGCACGGGACCCTTCGGACACGGAGGGGGATCTGCGAAGGTGGAAGGGTTCATCTTGGCAGCCTGGCATTGATATTGCATCATTCCGAACATGTCGATTCATCTTGCGCTGCACCATCTCACGTCCTACCGCTATGACCGGCCGATCGCGCTGGGACCGCAGATCGTGCGCCTGCGGCCGGCGCCGCATTGCCGAACGCCGATCCTGAGTTTCTCGTTGCGGGTGGCTCCCGAGGATCATTTCATCAACTGGCAGCAGGACCCCTACGCCAACTACCTGGCCAGGATCGTGTTTCCGAAGCGTGTGGAGGCCTTGCGTATCCAGGTCGATCTGGTTGCAGAGATGGCGGTCTACAACCCCTTCGACTTCTTTCTCGAACCTGAGGCCG
>VGHO01000334.1 GCA_016868175.1 Betaproteobacteria bacterium | reverse complement strand
TACATGTCCAGGCGGTGGGTGCGCTTGCCCCTGAGGGCGTTCTGTCTGAGCGAAGGGTGGAGCTTCAAGGCGACTTACCAATCGGAGGTCGAGATCGAAGCTGGCCCGGCACTTGGGGAGATGCGCAGCCGCGCAGACGCCTTTCCAGTCCCACTCGAAGGAGTGATCGCCCAGGAAGGAGCAGCCCCAATCGCGGGAGGCATTGACCAAGAAGGAACAACCCCGATGGTCCGGGAAGCGGAGCGGCTTCAAACCAGTCCTTTCCTGAGCCTCGACCTGCGCAACGAAGAGAAGCAAAGCGATGTTACTGGCCTGCGCATGTTGTACCGCGCCGCGCCAGAGCCCCTCGAACTCGCCCTGTCCGTCAACCACGGGCCTGAGCGCCGGATTCGCCTTGATGCGGCAACACCACCGGGAGCCGTGGTGGGGCTCTTCCTCAGCCCCGACGGTGGCGGGACCGTGTCCACGCTGATGATCCGGATCGTCGCCGGGGATTTTGCTCTGCTCGGATTCGTGGTGGAGCGTGAAACTGCGGCGGCGCTCACGGTCGACACGCTCGCCTTCCCTGGAGCTACCGTGAGGGGTTGGGCACAGGTCAATCCGGAGCGCCTTGCCGCGTTGATGGGTGGCGCGCCTTACGACGCCGTCATGCTGGAGTACGGGACCAACGAGGCGGCGGGCGACTTTGACGCTTCCCGCTACGCAGAAACCCTCGATCAGGCCTTGGTCAAGCTTCGTGGTGTCTTTCCGGAGGTGCCTTGCTTGCTTCTCGGACCGCCGGATCGGGGTGGCGGTGAGCGACTGCTTCGAGCCGATCGCGTGGATCGAGCCGATCGCGGCTCCCGCACCGAACGCGCGCTGCGGATGCGGCACGCGCTGATACATAAGCAGGTCAACGCGATCCAGGCGCGCATCGGAGCCCGCCACGGCTGCCGCAACTGGGACTGGCAGCAGGCCATGGGTGGCGCCGGCTCTGCCTACCGCTGGGTGCGCACCTCGCCACCGCGGATGGCGCGCGATCTCATTCACCTCACCTCCGAAGGCTACCGGCATAGCGCTGCGGCGTTGGCGAACCGGATCGGCTGGGGCTCAGGTGGGGACACAGGGCGGGTTTCAGTGGGCGGTGTTACAGGGCGGGTCACTGCGGGCGATCCAGGATCGCGCAGCGATCGTCCTCCCATCATTCACCGCACAGTTGTCGGTGAAGGTGGAGGCTGAGCCATTGATGCTCAACATCGTCGTTGGACTGGTGCTTGGCTACGCCGGACTACTCGGGGTGGTGTATCTGGCCCAGGACCGGATGCTTTTCTTCCCACAGACGGCTCGCGCACTTGAGACCACTCCAGATCGGCATGGGATCCCCTTCGACTCGCTGATGCTTTCCACCGAAGACGGGGAGAAGATTCACGCCTGGTGGGTGCCAGCCGCCGAGTCCCGCGGGGCAGTCCTGTTTCTTCACGGCAACGCGGGCAACATCGCCTCACGCATCGGCTATGTGCGGATGTTTCACCGCCTTGGATACTCCGTGTTGATGGTGGATTACCGTGGATACGGAATGAGTACCGGAACCCCGAGCGAGTCCGGCACCTACCGGGATGCCCAGGCAGCCTGGAGACATCTGCGGGTTGAACGTGCGCTTCCGGCCGCGAGGATCGCGGTATTGGGCGAGTCCCTGGGTGGGGGGGTGGCAACCTGGCTTGCGGCACAACAGAAACCGGGCGCGCTCATTCTTCTTTCGACCTTCACCTCGATTCCGGACCTGGCCGCCGAGCTCTATCCCTTTCTTCCGGTGCGCTGGCTCAGCCGGATTCGCTACGACTCCCTCGCGCTCCTCAAAGCCGGCCTGACCACTGCGATCCTGGTGGCGCATAGTCCCGATGATGAGATCGTTCCGTTTGCGCACGGCAAACGGCTTTACGAGGCGGCTTCCG
>VGHO01000333.1 GCA_016868175.1 Betaproteobacteria bacterium | reverse complement strand
TGTCGAGGAAGCTCATGCCATTGATGACATAGCGCGGGTAGAGGGCGCAGAATCGCTCCGGGCTGCCGAGTGGCGCGCGCGGATTGCGGCTGTTGTTCCACCAGGCGGAGGTGTTGACCCCCTGCGCGTGGTCTATCCACGACCAAGTCGTCGAACCGAGCGTGTAACCGCGGCCCTGGTAGTTGACGTATTTCTTCGTCAGGTTCTCAGCCGGCTGATCGATGCCTTCCAGTTTGAATCTATTGTTCCGATAACCAGGTTGGGGTTCTTTCCAAGATGTGAGACGGCACTGCAACTCGTTTGGCAGCGACTTGTGCCACGCGAGGTCGTTCAGATACGACGGCAAATCGGGCACGAATGCCTGCTCCTGCGCTTTGTAATCGCGCTTACCGTAAGCGCGCAGATCGGCGCCGTCCCAGGGGGTGAAGTAGTTGATCCAGATGGGTTTCGTGAGGCCGGTCGCCAAGAACGCGCGCTCGCTAGTGCAGCCGAGCCATGCAAGGGGCGCCATGCGGCTGCCGGGGCCGGTGGTCCGCTCGACGGCAGGCGACCAAGTGAGAAAACGGTTGATCCAAAGCCGCTCGCGAATCAGGCGTGCCATGCGGCGCAACTTCGGGTCGGGGGTGTAGCGCGTGATCGGTTCATAAGCCATGGAGTCGCACCAGTGGCTCTCCAGCACATTGAACTCAGCTATGTCGCCGGTGCGGTTCATGTGGCCGAGTTCGGCCCGAAGAGCCCGTTCGCCCGCCGCCCGGCACTTGGGGTCGTCAATCAGGGCCGGCGCGAGCACCAGCGGCGTGAGATAACCGTGGGCGTTCGCGCCGTTGACGCCGGGGGTCCCTTTGATGTAGCCAGCTTCCTTGCTGCCGATATCATACGCCTTCAACGTCTTGCGGATGATCGCGTGCGTTTCCGCCGTAAGCTTGTCGGGTGCCCTCAACGCCAGCAGAATCCAGGTCGTCGGGGTTCGGTCTCCGTATTCGCTCTTCTCCTTCCGCCACGCGCCGACATCGGCCAGCACGCCCCGGCACTGGTCCTGAATCTCCTTGTTGACCTTGGCAACTTGCTGCGCGTCGCCGGAAAGGAGCCGCTCGAGCTGTGAAAACTTCTCCGGTATGCCCTCGCGATTGCATCGCCAGTTGAGGTTCTGCATCCAAAACGTATGGGCCTCCTTGCCGCACACGGCGCGGCCTTGGAAGAAACTCTCGTTATAGCGCGACAACCGCCACTGCCTCACGTCGGGCAAAGGCCAGGAGTTCGGTGGCTCGGCGGCGTGCAGCAGTGCCAGCGGCGCGAGCAGCAGGGCGGTGAGGAGTGCGAGAGTGTGTTTCATGGTTGAGTCTCTATTCAGCAGGCGGAGCTTTCCTTTTCTTCTTCGAGCCTTTTGCCGGAGCGTCGGTCTTTGGGAGTGATGGAGCGAGTTCGGTTTTGATCGTGGCGAACTCGGGTTTGGTGGCGAGGTTCGTCCACTCGTTCGGGTCCGTGGCGTGGTCGTAGAGTTCTTCGCCGCCATCGGCGTAACGGATGTAGCGCCAGCGTTCGGTGCGGAGAGCGTGATTGCCTGGGCCGTGGGTGGTGAGGGCGGGACGAGTCCATTCGCGGGCGGGGTCGTTCAGCAGCGGAACAAGGCTGACTCCGTCGAGCGACGTGATGGCGGGAAGCGAGCACAGTTCGTTGAGCGTGGGAAAGAGGTCGATGGCACCGACGGGCCGCGCGGTGTGTGAACCGGGCTGCGTGACGCCGGGTGCGGCGATGATCAGGGGGATGCGCGTGGAGCGTTCCCAAAGCGTGAACTTGTGCAGATGCTGCTTCTCACCGAGATGCCAGCCGTGATCGGACCACAGCACCACAAGGGTGTTGTTCGCGGCCGGGCTGGCATCGAGAGCATCGAGCAGCCGTCCGATCAGCGCGTCGGCGTAGGTGATGCTGGCGAGATAGGCCTGCACGAGTTCGCGATGTCGGTTCTCTCGCAACACCAATT
>VGHO01000332.1 GCA_016868175.1 Betaproteobacteria bacterium | reverse complement strand
GCAGTCGTGCAGGACCCGAGTGTTCCGCTGGCCAAGGCGGCATCCACTTCCGAGAGCAGGCTGCCCGCAGGTGGCGCAAGCATTCCCGGTACGGCCGCGCAGGATCGGGATTCCGACAGGGCCTCGACGGACCCCGTCGCAGGATTGGCGGAATCAGGCCTCAAACCTGCTGCAGCGCAACCGTCTTTCTGGGTGCTGCAAAGCGATACGCTGAAGGTGTCGATCCATCCGGAAGGAGGACAGGTGGTCCGCGCCGAACTCCTCAAGCAGCGCGAGATTGCCGACACCGCGAAGAATGTGGTGCTGATGGAGCAGCGCGGCGATCGCCAGTATCTTGCGCAGTCGGGCTGGATCGCAGCAGGGAAGGCAGCCGGGTTTCCAACCCACAAGACACCCTTCGCGGTGCGCAGTCAGACGGAGCGCGAACTGGTGATCGAGGCCGTCGCTGGCGGCCTGCGGGTGCGGCGAAGCTACCGTATCGAGCCCGGTCAGTATGCGGTGCAGGTTGAAGACGAAGTGAGCAACCTGGGCGCCGCAGCGATCGAGCCGATCGTCTACCGACAACTCCTGCGCGACGGCAAGGCGCCCGAGGGAGAGTCGCAGTTCTACGCCACCTACACCGGTCCTGTGGTTTACACCGAGCAGGGCAAGTTCCAGAAAGTGGACTTTGCTTCGATCGACAAGGCGAAGACCGACCATGTCAAGCAGTCAAGCGACGGCTGGCTCGGGGTGATCCAGCACCATTTCATTGCGGCTTGGGTACCGGAGCAGCAACGCTCCCGGGAGTACTTCACCCGGCGGGTCGAGGGCAACCCGGTGCTCTACAGCGTGGGTGCAATGGAGTCCGTCGGCGAAGTTGCCCCGGGATCAACGGTAACGACCAGGGCAAAGCTTCTGATCGGCCCGCAGGATCAGCGTATGCTCGCGGCGATTGCGCCGGGGCTGGATCTTGCGGTGGACTACGGCTGGCTCTCGATGTTTGCCATCCCGATTTTCTGGTTGCTCGAAAATCTGCACAGCGTGAGCGGCAACTGGGGCGTTGCGATCATCCTGCTCACGATCATCATCAAGACACTCTTTTTTCCGCTGCAATCGGCCAGCTACAAGTCGATGGCCCGCATGAAGGCGGTTACGCCCCGGATGATGGCGATCCGGGAGCGCCACGCCAACGACAGGGTACGGATGAATCAGGCGATGATGGAACTCTATAAGGAAGAGAAGATCAATCCGCTTGGAGGATGCCTTCCGATCGTTGTGCAGATTCCTGTGTTCATTGCGCTCTACTGGGTGTTGCTCGCTTCGAGCGAGATGCGATTTGCACCCTTCCTCTACCTCGACAACCTCGCAGCGCCCGATGCACTTTTTGGCACCTACTTCACGGTACCGGTTGGACTGATGCCGATCCTGATGGCGATCACGATGTTCATCCAGACGAAACTCAACCCCACACCGCCCGATCCGGTGCAGGCCAAGCTGATGACGATCATGCCGATCGTGTTCTCGGTGATGTTCTTCTTCTTTCCCTCCGGTCTGGTCCTGTACTGGTTGGTCAACAACATCTACTCGATTGCACAGCAATGGGTGATCACGCGGCGGATCGAGGCGCAAAGCGCCAAGGAGAGGCGCTCCTGAGGTGTTCAGGTTGTTAGGAAGCGCCGCGAGACCCGCTTGAGTACGCCGGTTCTGCCTGCGGCCATCAGCGACCTCGGCTTTGTGGCCTTTGTCTGGGGAGATGAGCGCGATCCGATGGGGTGGGCACGACCAGAGTGCGCAGCGGCGATGCTTGCGGCCGGCATCCTCAGGCCTTCGACGGGGCCCTTTGAACCCTACCGCATGGAGACACGACCCGTGGACGGGGTTCCGGCTGGCCTGCGACTTCAGGATCTGGCGCTGCACTGGCATCGCACCGGCCTGCTTCCCGCGTGGCGCAACGAGACTTTCGATATCTATTCGCCGGGCCATCCACACCCGCGTTTTGCGCTCGAGCGCGTGGCCGCGCGTCATCTGGGTCTCTGGACCG
>VGHO01000331.1 GCA_016868175.1 Betaproteobacteria bacterium | reverse complement strand
ACGCAGCGGAGTCCTCAAGCCTCCCCTGCCATCGCTCTAGGATCCGCAGCATGGCGTCATCCAGTGGCGCCGGTGGATCAGATATCCTCAACATCGCGAGTGGCTTGGTTGGCTTAGCTGTTCGCCTCCCCGCCATGTCTTTCTGGTACCGCTCACGCGCCGCCTCGGTGTACCCCCAGGCCTCACAAACAAAGCAGTGAAATCGCCCCGTGCGCGCGTGGATGCTCAGGCTACGACTGCGGTCGCTGCCGTGAAAGGGACATCCAGCCCGGAGGTACTCGCCGGACTTTTTGAGCTGCAGATGGCGGGGTAATCCGTCCAAGTCCGACGCCTTCAAAATCAAGTTGTCTTGATGCAAAGACATAATCAACTCTAGAAGAAACCTTCCTCTGACCAGCGGCCCAGCTCACCGTCGAAGACCAGCGGAATCGTCTTGCCTACTGGGCCGTTACGGTTCTTTGCCACCGTCAAGTCCATCGCGCGGCGCATGCTCCCGACCTGCCGCTCGGGGTTCTCCGCAAGCAGCAGCACACTGTCCGCAAGAAACTCGAGATCCGACGTTTCGCGCAGGGAAGAAAGGCTTGGCTTGTCGTAGCCGTCACGATTCAGCGCCGCAATGGCCAAGACCGGAATATTCGCCTCTCGCACCGCCTGCTGCAGCTCCGTGACGCACTCAGACACCGCCTTTCGAAAGTCAGCGCTAGACCGACGCGAGGCCCAAACCTGCAGGAAATCGACCACGAGCAGACCAGAGTCGACTCCCGCTGTCCTCATCATCGACCGAAGCGCCGCAGCAGCGGTGGTTCCAGAAACCTCGGCAGTACCCCCAAGCAGCCGCAGCGGTGCCAGATCGCAATGACACTGCTCTGCAGCAGCCTCCAGCTCCTCGAGCCCTTCCTCGGTTCGAAGACGGCTCTGAGGAATTCCCGCGGCCACTGCCGCCGCTCGACCCGCCAGCTGCGTTGGGGATTCGTCAAAACTGAGGTAGAGGCTGGGAAACAGCGCCTTCGCCGCACGGAGGCAGACCTGGATGGCAAACGCAGTTTTGCCTACGTTTGGCTTCGCCCCAAGGATGTGCAGCCCCGGGAAGAGTCCACCCAGAGCTTCGTCAAGCCCGCGGATTCCTGTCTTGATGCCGTTTCTTGCGGTGCGCCGCAGCTGCAAGAAGCCAGGCAGCAGCGCTGGAACAGCAATCGGCGACTGTGGATCGGGCGTCGGATTGATTACGGCGGTCATAACGGAGCCCTCCGCGTTGATGGCCACATTCCACCGCAAAAGACAACAGCGGCGCAAAGCCGCGTGTTGTCAACTTTCTATCTTTAAATCTTTGCTGACAACACCCCAACTAAGCCCTTGTTTTACCGATGCATTTTCGGGCAAATTTTGCACGTAAGGTCGACATTGATGCACGCAAGGTCGACATTGACGCGCGCAAGGTCGACATTCTGACAACACCCGGCACCCTTCGCAGGGCATGTTCGGGCACTGTACTTGGCCGTTTTGAGAACGGTGCTTCCGGTTTTTCGGTGCGTTATAGATGTACTTTGTAGATCATTTATGACGGCGTAACGTGGATGAAATCTTGTCGGCAAGGTCGACGTTGGACAACAATGACAACAAAACTACAATTTAGTAGCTTATAGGATGTATCGGGATGATTCTAGCCGGTTGCAACCGCTACCGCGCCTGTGTGGCGCTTGGCATCGAGCCTGTTGTGCGGACGTTCGATGGGCAACGCGATCCGCTGCAATTTGTGCTCTCGCTTAACCTGCATCGACGCCACCTCGACGAGAGCCAGCGCGCGATGGTGGCCGCGAGGGTTGCAAACCTGCCCGATGGCGTGAAAAAACCGCGAGAAGGTGCTCCAATTGGAGCACCTTCGGTTTCTCAGCCCGACGCGGCGCAGTTGCTTAATGTAGGCCGCACCTCGTTGCAACGCGCCAAGCAAGTGCTCGACGCAGGCAGCGATGCGCTCACCGATGCGGTGCAGCGCGGCGAGGCTTTGGTGTCGACGGCTTCAGCGGTGGCTTTTGCCGGAGTTGAGCGAA
>VGHO01000330.1 GCA_016868175.1 Betaproteobacteria bacterium | reverse complement strand
CCGAAAGCGCCAGAGTGCCTTCGATGGCTTCCACGCGTTGGTCATCCTCCCGCTTCGCGCGTCCAAGCGCTCACCACCTGGCCGTGGAAAACGCACTTCGCCCGCCAATGACAGGCCCAGAACTTTCGGGTAAGCGGTTGCGGGCCTCGGGGTGAATTGTTCTGGTATCAACTTTTTCTAAAGATGGAATTGTACCAGATCACAGGGTATTTAGAGACCGAATCAATAACTGGGGGGCCCCCCAAGCTCCAGTGCAAGGCGGTACCAGTCGGTCTGCGAATCCCCGGTCATCCGCCTCATCGTGCGCGCAGCCCGTGCCGGGGGCAGCTCGCGCAGCAAGGCAATCATCATCGCCTCGCGATCCAACAGGTAGCGGCGATCCTTGGCGTTCACTTGGAGCGACGGGTCGTCGCTGCTCGCTTTCGCGGCTTCGATCATCACACAGTACTCTCCCCGCATTCGCGCGGGCACCGCCGCAACCCACTGCGCAAACGCCGCGCCCGTAAGGACTGCGGTCTCCTCATGCAGCTTGGTGAGTTCCCGGCCGACACAGAGCCTGCGCAGTGCTGCGAGATGGCCCAGCGCCGCAGCGGTTGCACTGATTCGATGCGGAGCCTCGTAGATCAGCACGTGCGCGGCCAAGTCGAGCAATTGGCGGAGACGCGCCTGCATGAGTGCATCGCGGGCGGGCAGGAAGCCCTCGAACCAGAGCGGCGCGGGTTGGAAACCTGCAACGCTTGCAAGGGCTACGAAAGCGCATGCGCCAGGCACCGGTAAGACTGCGAATCCGGCCCTGCGCGCTGCGGCAACGACCTGATGTCCCGGGTCGCTGATCGCTGGAGTGCCCGCGTCGGTAATCAATGCGCAACGCGCCCCTGTAGCGAGGTGCTCAAGCACCTGGGCCACCGCGTGGGCTTCCCGGTGCTGTTCAATGCAGACGGTTGTGGGCGCCAGCCCGGGAAGATCAAAAAGTACCCGACTCACCCGACGATCCTCGCAGGCAACCAGCGTTGCCGAGCGAAGTGCCGCGTGTGCCCTCGGGCTCATGTCCGAAAGGTTTCCGATCGGCGTTGCGACCACCATCAGGCATGCGGCCGGCCATCCGTCGGATGCGTCCATTCCTGCGTCCTCCAGACTCAGCGACGCAGTTTTTGTTGCGGTTTCACGACGCATCCTCCGATTCTTGCACGATTTCTTCGCCTGTCAGGCCGCGCGACGCAATTGGCAGTTCCCGCGATTTCTCAGTTCCCGCGATTTCTCAGCTCCCGCGATTTCGCATTGCCTTTGATTTCGCAGTGCCTGCGACGATCCGCGCCGCCCAACGAGCAGACCCTTCAGATGTCACCTCCTGCGATCCCAAGCACCCCGACACCAGACAAACGAGATCAACCGCCATTCACCGAGCCACTCGCGCATCGCCGTGGGCGGAAGGCTGAGGATCTGAGCGCGGATTGGCTTTCGGCGAAGGGACTGCAGTTGCTTGGACGCAATCTGCGGGTTCGGGGTGGAGAAGTCGACCTCTTGATGCTCGAAGGGTCGACCTGGGTGTTTGTGGAAGTGAAGTACCGGAGCCGACGGGACTTCGGCGGCGCCTCCGCGAGCGTGGACTGGCGCAAGCAACGGCGGGTCCGTCATGCCGCAAACTTCCTTCTGCAGGAACGCTTCGGCAACCGGTGCTGGCCCGCATGCCGCTTCGACGTAGTTCTTATCGAAGCAGGGACGCTGCGCTGGATCCGGGGCGCCTTCTGAGTTGATCTCTTCCCGCCGGGCCGGGCCGCCGCGGGTGGGTCGCCGGGCTGCCCCGCTGGGTCCGGGCCGCAACCTTGCTCCGCCAGGTTGCGCCGCCAGACCTCCGCCAGACTCCGGACGTCAGCGGATCTCGATTACACTTTGACCTTCGGTTGAAACCAGCGACCTTTCAAACGTGGGGAGCATGCTTGCCATGAGCAATCGACGCGATCGGTGTACCCGACCCCTCCTTGACCCTCAGGATCGTGGCTTTGGTCGGGCTGCGGCTCAATCCAGCTTTCCATACGGCCCACGGCCATCGCAC
>VGHO01000329.1 GCA_016868175.1 Betaproteobacteria bacterium | reverse complement strand
TCCTGCGATTATGAGTTGAGGAGTATCCGGCCAGTGTAGGGTCGGCCTTCTGCGCCGTCAAGCCGTTTTGTGTCTTATATAAGAGAAAGGTTACTGGACAGATGCTCCAGATCCGTGGTGCAATAAGTTGATGAGACGGAGTACTCGTACATCGACAGCGGCAGCAACCGAGGCGGCCGGCGCGGCCGGGGGCCTTCACGGCTTGTCGGGGATGTCAGCGTCCATCCACGAGGCCGATTCGCAGACCGGGTTGCCGCAACGCCCGCACGATGGGTTGCCGCGCGTGGCGGGGCCGGATTCTGGCGAGGTCTTCACGCCGCGCGCGGCACCCGGGGACGACCTGCCAACCTTCAGTCCGCTCTACCGCCAGATCAAGGCGCGATTGCTGCGTGCGCTCGAAGAAGGCGAATGGAAGGCAGGCGCAATGATTCCCAGCGAGGGTGGGCTCGCGCGTCGTTTCATGGTGAGTCAGGGCACCGTACGCAAGGCCATCGAGGAGCTTGCCACCGAACATGTGCTCGTGCGCCATCAGGGGCGCGGTACCTTCGTGGCCACGCATCATGAGGAGCGTGCCCAGTTCAGGTTTCTGCGCCTGCGCAAGGACACCGGTGGCTTGCCCGCCACCGAAAGCCGCATCATCGAGTGCAGGCGTTGCCGCCCCCCCGCAGAGGTCGCCCGCGAGTTGCGCCTTCGTGCCGCCGAGTCGGCGATCTTCATCCGGCGGCTCCTCAGCGTGGACCGCGCGGCCACGGTGCTCGATGAGATCTGGGTACCAGCCGGACTGTTTCGAGGACTGAACATCGAGCGCCTTGAAGCCCACCATGGGCCGCTCTACGCGCTCTTTGAGCGCAACTTCGGCGTGACGATGCTGCGCGCTCATGAACGCCTGAAAGCGATTGCCTGCCCGGCCGAGCAGGCACAGTGGCTCGGGCTTGCCGAGGGAAGTGCGGTTCTTCTGGTGGACCGGGTATCCACAACCTACAACGATCAGCCGGTTGAAGTGCGCAAGGGATACTATCTCACCCGCGAGCACCATTATGCAAACGAACTCCTCTGAACCCACCCGATCCAGCCGCCTGCCGCGCCAAGGGACATTCTCCGTTGTGGCCTGCGGTGAATTGGCGCAAGATGCGGTCGGGTCGGGGCCTGGTGCCGGCGTGCCGGTTGCCTCGAGTGCTCGCACGGTTGCCTCGAGTGCTCGCACGGTTGCCTCGAGTGCGCGTATGGCTGCTTCCTGCAATCGAGCGTCAAGGCATCGAGCCCGGGGAGTCGTGGATGCCGCGCATGCCTTCGTGAAATGCGATCATGCGGTTTCGGTCTTGCACGGGGGGCAGGGAACGCAGAGTCCCGGCGCCTTCAAATGGGAGTCACTTCGGTGAGTACTTCGCGCCCGCAGTTTCGCAACATCCACATCACGCAGATCCTCGGCTACCGTCTCCCGCTCGCCGGAATCGTCTCGATCCTGCATCGGGTAAGCGGCGCGGTGCTGTTCCTCTTCGGCCTTCCGCTCATGCTCTACGCGCTCGAGCAGAGCCTGGTCTCGGAGATGACGCATGCGAACCTTGCCACCGCGCTCGGCCACCCCCTGGTGAAGCTGCTCGCCCTCGGTCTGATCTGGGGGTTTCTGCATCACGCCATTGCAGGGGTACGCTACCTGGTGCTCGACCTGCACATCGGAACCGGGAGGGAGCAGGCAAAGTCGAGTGCGCGGCTTGTGCTGATCCTGAGTCTTGCGCTTACCGCGGTGGTGGCACTCAAACTCTTCGGAGCCATCTGAGATGCATCAGCACCGAGGCTTCAACAGCTTTTCACCGGTGCGGGATGCGCATGCGCGAGGCAGCAACCCAGCGATCCCCGACCCGGAAATGCGCGCCCACGCTTGCCTCGCTCATCCGCGTCGGGATCCCCCACTTCAGGAACGTCCATGACAACCCGACGCGTTGTGACCGGTGCGCACTACGGTCTGAAGGACTGGCTTGCCCAGCGCATCACGGCTGTGGTGCTTCTCGCCTATGTGTCGATTCTGGTGGCTTCGGTGGCAGGCGGTGCAGCGGC
>VGHO01000328.1 GCA_016868175.1 Betaproteobacteria bacterium | reverse complement strand
TTCGCTCTCGAGGATCAGGAAGCGGGCAAGTGAGCCGTCGGCGACGTTGCTGGCCTGGAGCGCCTGCCAGAACTGCGCGGGTGTGGCGGTGCCGTAGACGCAGGCGCAGGGCTGGTGGATCGGGCGCAGGGTGGGGGCTTTGGGGTTGAGGGCGTACTCGGTGCCGAAGTACGTTGAGCCCGCCGTGGTGTAGAGCTCGGTCAGCAGGTCCAGGATCTCGGTCAGGTAGCGCGGCGAGCGCCTGCGGTCGGCCGCCGCCCCGAGCAGCAGCCCGAACTCATCGAGCTGAAAGAGGATGGCCGGCTGGCGCTGCAGTGCGCTCAGCAGCCCCGCGCCCGAGGCGATCTTGTTGCCCCCCAGGTACTGCAGCAGCCCTGCGCGCTGGAAGAGATCGCTGATCACCACACGGCTGTGGTTCTTGCCGGCGCCGCTTTCGGCAATCCCCACGATGTAGAGATTGGAGCGCACGTTCGATGCGGTACGGTACCTGCGCCCCATGAGCGCACCGACGGCGCACAGGCTCGCGCCCAGCGCAAGCACCGGCTGCGGCCGCTTGGCGGTTGCCGCCATGAAGTCCATCAGCGCCTGGAGCACTCCGCCCACGTGGCTCCAGCCTGCGGGCATCGGCACCGGTGCGCGGGCATCCGCAGGTGGGGGATCGACCCAGAGCGCGGCACTCGCGCTTGCTGCGGCTTGGGCCGGGGTTGCTGCGCCTGGCGCGATGCTGGCAGCGGTTTGCACCGTTGCCGCGCTGCGCTTGGCCACCGCTTCGAGCAGGCCGCGCGCCGGGTGTGGGGCGAGCGTCTGGCCCGCCTGTAGCGCAGGCATGCCGTACGCACCGCTGAGTCGGATCGCCGCAGGCGGCTGCCAACCGCGCTCGAGCGCAAGCCGGTAGAGCGTGCCCGCGCCAATGCGCTGCGGGGCAAAGCTTTGCCAGCGCCCGCGGGTGAAGGCCGCATCGTACTTTGCGCTCAAGGCCGACCATGCCTCAAAGAGCGGCCAGCCCTCCTCGCCCACCGCGCCCTTGATCGCAAGGCCCACCCGCACCCAGCTGTCGTAGTCGAGGTCGTGGTTGGTGATCCAGGGCAGTGCATCGCGCACCGCCTCGAGCGTTCCGCGCAGTGCCGGGACGCGCCCCTGGGCCGAGTCGTCCTTTGCGGCGCTGGCCGCCTTGTGGGGGCTCAGGCCGGCAACGAGCGTTTGCGGCCGCTGCGCGGGATCGATCAGCGCGTAGGCGGTGGTTGCAAAGGCGCGCGCCTGCGCTTCGCTGATGGCCGGGAGCTCTTGCGGGTCGAGGTCACGCAGCGTGGCCACTGGCCAGGCGTAGGGCGCTGCAGTGTCGGGGTGGATGCCGTAGGCAATGAAGAGCTGGCCCATGCCGAGCACCTCAATCGGGGGGTACTTGAACCCCGCAAAGGGCTCGGTGGCGCGGTAGACGAGGAGCCGCTTGGGAGCGCGGCCGATGCGCACCGCGGGCGTCTCGCCAAGACAGCGCTTGGCCAAACCTTCGATGGACGCCGCAAGCGCCTCGGGCTCGAGCACATCGATGTCGATGCCGATGAAGCGCCCCGCAGCCACGCCGATGCCCGCCCGGGGCCAGTTGCCCCAGATGTCGATCTCGTGTGCGGTGGTGTCGCGCTTGCAGTGCCGCGTCCACTGCGGGTAGTCGCGCCAGCGGCCGTTGCGGTACAGGCCCGGGCGCTTGGAGCAGGGCTGGATCGGCACGATCGGAAAGCCGCGCTCAACGAGCGCTGCGCCGTGAAGATGTGGGGATCGGGAGATAATAATACCCGTCGCGCAAACCCATCAGGTCTGCGTTACTGCAACGGTACTGCAACGTGAGTTCGGTAGTGGTTATCTTTTCTGTGTCTTTTTTCTAGCTAAATGCCTGATTTTATGGTGCCCCTCCCGCGGATTCGAACCGCGCACCAACGGATCGGCAGTCATGTCGTCGTCAGACGGTCCTGTCGCCGAGGGGAGTCGACGAAGGCCTCGGCCCCGAAGGCTGGAGGATCCGTCGCCATATCGCCCTCCAGTCGGCGTCACGCAGGGCCTCGCTGG
>VGHO01000327.1 GCA_016868175.1 Betaproteobacteria bacterium | reverse complement strand
CACGATCCGTCCGTGAAACTCTCATCAAGCTCTACGGGCGACCAGCCAACACCTCTTCAACTCGATTCTGCCACATCGCACTACGCGCACCGACCCTCTGCAGCGCACCCTGAAGCCCCAGGCCAACCGGCTGTCGCCTCGACACAACAGCCTGCCCGGCAACCCAAACCTCGAGCACATCTTCGCGTCCGGCCACGAAGATCAAGTGCGACAAGGGATCGTGAACCGGAGTGTGATGCACCGACTGCATCGAAATCGCCACAAGATCGGCCTCCTTGCCCTTTTCAATCGAGCCAATGCGCTGATCGAGCCGCAGCGCCCTCGCAGCGCCCAGCGTGAGTGCATGCAGAACCTCGGTTGCACCGAAGGCCTCGGCCTTTCCGGATACTGCCTTTGCCAGCCGGGCTGCGGTTGCGGCCTCCGCAAGCAGGTCGAGGCGGTTGTTGCTCGCTGCGCCATCGGTTCCGAGCCCCACGTTGATTCCCGCCTTTCGCATGGCCTCAACCCGGGCAAATCCGCTCGCAAGTTTCAGATTGGAATGCGGGCAGTGCGCAACATGCACGCCGCAGGCGGCGAGGCAGCTGATGTCGTCAACCGTGAGATGCACCGCGTGGACGGCGATGAGTTCGGGACCCAGCAACCCGAGATGTTCGAGCCGCCTGAGCGGCCGCATCCGGTGCTGCTGCAACGACTGCTCGATCTCGAGCGCGGTCTCGTGCAGATGCATATGCACCGGCAGGTCGAGTTCTGCCGCGAGCACCGCCACTTCCCGAAGTGCTGCGTCCGACACCGTGTAGGGCGCGTGGGGCGCAAGGCTGAAACTGCACAGCGGGTCGCCAAGCCAGCGATCACGAAGCGCCAGCCCCTTGCGCAGGTAGTCCTCGGCATCGCGTGCGTAGGCTGAGGGAAAGTCCACCACGATCAGCCCGGCAACCACCCTCATTCCGGCCGCGCGCATTGCCGTGAGCGCATGTTCCGGGTAGAAGTACATGTCGTTGACGGTGGTGACGCCACCGAGCAGCATCTCGATGGCTGCAAGAGCACTGCCATCGGCCACGAAGTCTTCGCACATGAGCGCCTGCTCGAGCGGCCAGATGCGCTCCTCGAGCCAGGTCTTGAGCGGCAGGTCATCGCCCACCCCGCGCAGAAGGCTCATCGCCGCGTGGCAGTGCAGATTGATGAGGCCAGGCAGCAGCAGGCAGTCGGGCAGTTCCACCACCCGCGCACCCGCGAAGTTGCGCCGCAGGTGCCCTGAAGGCGCCACATCCACGATAAGGGCCCCGCGAACCGCCACCCCCCAGTCCTCGCGGACCGGCTCGCCGGGGACTGCGCTTGCAAGCCATCGCGGAAACGCCACCCAGGTTTCGGACGCCATCCCCGGTTCCACCTGAGCCCCGGGACTGCTCCACGGACTCGCCGCTGACTCCTGATCGGCGGATACGATCCCGGGACTCGCCGGTGAGCCCTGATCGGCGGATACGATCCCGGGACTCGCCGCTGACTCCTGGGCACCGCCTGGGCTCTGCGGAGGATCGCGCGTGGAATCAGGTCTCATTGGCGTGTGCTTCTGCCCTGATCGGCGGATACGATCCCGGGACTCGCCGCTGACTCCTGGGCACCGCCTGGGCTCTGCGGAGGATCGCGCGTGGAATCAGGTCTCATTGGCGTGTGCTTCTGCCGCTCCAGCGTTGGCCGCGAGTACCCGGAGGGGTCTTGCGCGGGGCCTCACTGCTAAAATCTGAAGCAGCATTATCCGCTTTCACGCGTATGGATCAATCCTCGGCTCTCCGCTGAAGTTTCGGTCGCCGCGCATGTGCCCAAGGGCCGCCCCCACCGCCGATCATGGAAACTTTCGCCAAGGAAACGCTGCCGATCAGTCTCGAAGAGGAGATGCAGCGCTCCTACCTCGACTATGCGATGAGCGTGATCGTGGGTCGTGCACTCCCCGACGTACGCGACGGACTCAAGCCCGTCCACCGGCGCGTTCTCTTTGCGATGCATGAGGCCAACAACGTCTTCAGCAGGCCGTATGTGAAGTGCGCAAGAGTGGTGGGCGATGTGATGGGAAAGTACCACCC
>VGHO01000326.1 GCA_016868175.1 Betaproteobacteria bacterium | reverse complement strand
AACCGCGCAGCGCATCCCCGAGGAGCCTGGGACCGGCGCTGATACGCACCTCACGGGAGATGAGGCCCGGGAGTGGCGTGTGCGGTGCAGTCTGCGCCGAATCCTTGTGCTCCGGCACGGGGCGGACCCCTGGGACATCATCCGTGGCGTCCTGAAAGCTCCACTGCAGACGCCAATCCGGCGCGGGCAGCCAGGCGCGCTGCGGCCATTCCACAAAAACCATGTCGGGCCCCTCGAAAAAAGGCTCGAGGCCCGAGCCAAGCCAGTCCCTCGGATGGGTGAGACGGTAAAAGTCGAAATGGTGTGCGACCAGGCCGCACCCGAGCGGATAGCTGTTGAGCAGACCGAAACTCGGGCTTTTCACCCGCTCCTGCACACCGAGGGCACGCAGCAGGCGCTGCACGAAGAAGGTCTTTCCCACGCCGAGTTCACCCTCGAGGAAAACCCGCCAACCCCAGCCGTTTGTGCGAACCCACCGCTCGAGGCACTGACCCCAGCGGTGGGCCCATGCCGCACAATCGGCCTCCGAGCCAAGCCTGACCCGACCTTGCATGCCTTCAAATCCGACTGGTGAACCTGCGGCCGGCGTTTGCGCCACAGCCAACGCGGTGGAGCGCAGCGCCGGCGATGGCGCTGCGGTCGGAGAAAAGGCTGCCCCCGCGGCTTCCGCGACGGATGTTTCGGGTACTGCTGCCCCCGACATCCGGGCGGCAGAACTTCTTCGGTGGATCGACGCCCGCGCAAAGGCGCAAGGGTTTGATCACTGGGGCTTGGCCGAAGTGGATGTGGCGCAGGCCGAAGCGGGTTTGCTGCAGTGGCTCGCAGCCGGTTTCCATGGCGGGATGGATTATATGGCGCGCAATCCAGAGCTCCGCCTGAAGCCCTCGGTGCTCTTTCCGGGGGCTCGAAGCGCGCTGATGGTTGCGGCCAGCTATCGCCCCGAGGACCCCGACTGGATGGCCGCCCGCTGGGGGCAACTCGCGCGCCGCGGGCAGGCGGTGGTTTCGATGTATGCACTCGGCCGCGACTACCACCGCCTGATGCGCCGGCGAATGCAGCGGCTGGGTGAGGATCTTCGGCGCTGGTTCGCCGCGCATCCCGACGCTTTGCCGGACCCCGGCGCTTTGCCAAACCCCGGCGCTTTGCCGGACCCTAGCGCTTTGCCAAACCCCGACGCTTTGCCGGACCCCGGAGCAGGACCGGATCCGGGTGCCGGGAAATTCCGCTTTCGGGCCTTCTGCGACTCCGGACCCCTGCTCGAAGTGGAACTTGCCAGGAAGGCGGGGCTCGGATGGCGAGGGAAGAACACCCTGTTGCTGCACCGCGAAAGAGGGTCTCTCTTTTTCCTCGGAACCCTGCTCAGCAATCTTTGCCCCACGCACTGGGTGAATCCAGCGCGCAGCCGCGGCGCCTCGACGATGGAAACCGAGCATTGCGGAAGTTGTCAGGCCTGTCTTGAGATTTGCCCCACCCGGGCGATCGTTGCGCCCTATCGCCTCGATGCGCGGCGCTGCATCGCCTACCTCACGATCGAACACCATGGCCCGATTCCCGAGGAGTTCCGCACCCCGATGGGCAACCGGATCTACGGCTGCGACGACTGTCAGTTGATCTGCCCCTGGAACAAGTTTGCAGTGTCGTTGAAGCTGCCCGGACTGCGCACCAGACCTGCGATCGGCGCGCTCGAACTGATCGAGGCAATGTCCTGGGACGAGGCCGCCTTTCTTCACCGTACCGAGGGTTCGGCGATCCGCAGGATCGGCCACCGCCGCTGGCTGCGCAACGTCGCCGTTGCGCTCGGCAACCTGCTCGAGAGCCCTGGGCCAGAGCCCGCGCCTGGCGAGATCCGCCTTGCCCTTCGCGCCATCGAAGTGTTGCGCGCGCGCCGAAGGGAGGTCGACCCGATGGTGGCCGAACACATCGACTGGGCGTTACGGCGGCTGGAAGCAAAGATTGCGCGCAGCCCGTCGGCCAATCAGACTTTGGCAGCTTCGGCGCGATCCTGAAACGGCAAGCGCCGCGCCGCGCAACGGCCAACGCGAAAGTGCGATGGTGGGGGAGGTTTCAGGCACAAAAGCTTGCCGACGCATCACGACGA
>VGHO01000325.1 GCA_016868175.1 Betaproteobacteria bacterium | reverse complement strand
CCTGGCCAGCCGGAAAGCGGCAGCGAGCCGGCAGATGCGATTGATGCGCCAGAGTCAGCCGAGATAGCTGCCGCGCCGGAAACTGCGTCGAGCGAAGTGATTGAGGCCGACGACGTATCAGGGTCTGCACCCGCCGTGTGGGCTGCTGTCAACGAAGCCGCCCCGGCCGAGCGCGTGGATGTTTTGCCAAACGAGCGCGCGGATGCTTTGCCAACCGAGCGCGCGCCTGCTTTGCCAACCGAGCGCAGCGTCCCGGGAGGCAATGCGCTGCAGGACGCAGCCATCAACAAGCCAAGCGCTGGCGAAGGGGGAGCGGCAGCGGCCCCCGAGCGGGTTACGACGCTTGCGAAAACCGGTGCACCCGAGCGCCCTGTGGCATCCGCCACCGAGCCACTCGGAGAAGCCCTCGCGCTTGCGCATGCGCACGAGGCCGGTGAGCAAGCGCCAACCCATGAGGCAGTGGGATCTTCCGCGACGGCTGCGGCGCAGGTGGCTGAGCGGTCTGGACCGCGTCCGCCGCTTGTTCTTCCAAGCGATCCGGCGAGCGGGAGCCCATCGAAGCTGCCCGGGAAGGCCGGTGCGATGACGGCAGCGGGTTCAGCACCGGGCCTTCCCGCCGAAGCGACCCTACCGTCCCCGAGTTCCCTGCAGTCGGGCACTCCTGCAGCCCGGCCATTCGAGCCGCGAGCGGTGCCTACGGAGCGTCAGCAGCGCTTGGCCGCCGAACTCGAGGAACTCTCCGAACGCATCAAGGACTATCAGGCCCGCGAGGAAAAGGCGCGCCGCGAGGCTGAGCAGGCGCAGCGATGGTCGCAGGGCGGCGAGGGCGAGGGCGCTTTGCCGCTGCCGCGCAAGTCCGCACCGCCCGCGTCCGCAAGCGCGGAGAGCATCACGCAGGCGCGTCTGGCAGTTGCCTTGACGCCCTTTCAGACTTCACACCGCTACCGCATGTACTACGGCGACCGCAAGGATGATGCGGTCGTTGCCCTGGTGAGGCTCGATGTGGAAGTCGACGGGGAACACTACCGGATGCGCAGCGAGGCACGTCCGCAGGGGCTCGCGGCGGCGCTGTTTCACGGGGTCTTCACCCAGGAGAGCCGCGGCCGGATTTCCCCCTGGGGCTATCGTCCCGAGCAATACGAGGAGCAGCGCGGCAGTCGGGGTACCCGTTGGGCGCAAATGGACTGGGCAGCTGGCGAGGTGCGGCTTCCGGACGGTGAGCGTCAGCCGATCGCACCCGGCGTGCAGGACCGGCTGAGCATCGCCTGGCAACTGTCAGCGCTCGCCCGCCACCAGCTTGCACGATTGCAGTCTTCGGAGGGAATCCAGATCCCTCTCCTCCTGTCGCGGCATGTGGAACTCAATCGCTTCTACGGCCGCGAGGTAAGCGAGCAGGAACTCGACGGCCAGCGGCTCAGGTTACTCAAGGTCGAGCGCGAACCGCGCAAGGGAAAGCGCGATGCCCGCGTGGAGGTGTGGCTGGATACCGAGCGCGATATGCTCCCGGTCCGGGTGCGCATCGCCGACGATCGGGGTCGGGTCATCGACCAGGTGATTGTGTTCAACGCCTCGTGAAGCGCTGCCGCTGCGCCACTTCAGCCCCTCATCCTTTGGCACCTCCTGCATCCATGAACACCGCCACCCAGGACCAGCCTGCCTTGTCGCTCAGCATCGTTCCGGTTACGCCTTTTGAGCAGAATTGCTCGCTGCTGGTTTGCCGTCGAAGCGGTGAAGCCGTGGCGATCGATCCCGGAGGCGACCTCGACAAGATCGACCGCGCGCTCGCCCGTTCGGGCGCGCGGATGGTAAAAGTGTTGCTCACCCATGGTCATATCGACCACTGTGGACTCGCGCGCGACTATGCGGATCGTCATCGGGTAGCGCTCGTGGGGCCGCACCGTGAGGACGCCTTCTGGATCGACCAGCTTCCGCTTCAGGGGCAGCGTTTCGGTTTTCCTCCGCTGAAGGCCTTCAGCCCCGATCGCTGGCTCGAGCAGGGCGACACGGTGGAGTTTGGCGAGCAGCGGCTCGCAGTGCACCACACACCTGGACACACGCCGGGGCATGTGGTCTTTCATCACGCGGGTGTGGGACTCGCG
>VGHO01000324.1 GCA_016868175.1 Betaproteobacteria bacterium | reverse complement strand
CGCTGGTTGACACCGGCCAGCCCGATAACGTGGTGGTGCTGCGTAAGGGCGCCGGGTCGGAGGTGAACAGCGCCGTCTCGCGCGCGCAGTCAGCCATCCTCGAGACCCTGCCCGGCATTGCGCGCAGTGCTGACGGCATGCCGCTGTTGAGCAAGGAGCCGCTGGTGCTGAACAACTTGGCCAAGCGGGGCACCGGCAAGCCCAGCAATGTGACGATGCGTGGCGTGGGCCCCACCGGCTATGCGTTGCGGCCGCAGGTGCGGCTGGTCGAAGGCCGCTGGCTCCGACCAGGCAGCAGCGAGATCGTCGCCGGCCGTGGCGTCGCACGCGGCTTTGAAGGCGTACAGGTCGGCAGCATGCTGCGCTTCGGTGGGCGCGACTGGCTCATCGTCGGCCTCTTCGACGCCGACAAGAGCGGCTTCGACAGCGAGATCTGGGGCGACACCGAGCAGCTGATGCAGGCCTTCCGCCGCCAAAGCTACAGCAGCGTGATCTTCAAACTCGCCGACCCGGCCGACTACGAGGCCACCCAGGCGCGCATCGAGGGCGACCTGCGCCTGCAGCTCGAGCCTAAGCCCGAGCAGCAGTTCTACGCCGACCAGAGCCGCGCGCTATCCACGTTCATCGGCGTGCTGGGCACCTCGCTGGCGGTGATCTTCTCGATCGGCGCGGTGGTGGGCGCGATGATCACGATGTTCGGCTCGGTGGCCTCGCGTACCGGCGAGATCGGCACGCTGCGTGCGCTGGGCTTCCGGCGCAGCGCAGTGCTCATGGCCTTTCTGCTCGAGGCGCTGCTGCTGTCGCTGGTGGGCGGCGTGGTCGGGCTGGCGGCGGCGAGTTTCATGACGACGGTAAACATCTCCACCACCAACTTCCAGACCTTCTCCGAGCTCGCATTCCAGTTTGCCTTCACGCCCGGTATCGCCGTGAAATCGCTGCTGTTCGCGCTGGGTATGGGGCTGGTCGGCGGCTTCGTGCCGGCGTGGCGCGCGGCGCGGCTGAAGATCGTGGACTGCCTGCGGGCAGCCTGACCTCCAGAACCCCTGCGCTTTCGCCGCTTGGCCCGGAGGTTTCACGCTTGCCAGCTTAGATGCTCTCAAGCTGTATGTTTGCGTGCAGCCAAGGATGACATCCGTGCGGCTTAGTGCGCGAAAAGTCGGGGAGCTGAATCCGTAGCGGTTGCTGGTCTTGCGGCGACTTCAGACCGGGACCATCGCGCCAACCTTGTGGGCACCGTCCTTAGGGGGTAGTCAACAATCTCAAGAATTCCACGTCACTAAAGCCCGATCGCTCGCCCAGAAGCATCCTGCTGGTTTGGCGCACTGCAACCATCTGTCGCTCCGGTAAAACGACCATACGTTGCTTACCCGCCCCCGCAGCCATCCAGACGACAGAGACCGGCAGTCCGTCAGCCCCGCCTCTGTAGAAGTCTGTAGCGTTTTCTGTTGTACCGCTCAGCGGTACTGTTGCGCCCCTATCGGGCTTGAGCCACCAAGTCAGCCCATACCCTCCATGCGCAGGAGACCCTACAAAGTTCTGCGCCAATGCGCCGGCATCAACCAATTGATCACCATTCCACTTACCGCCCTGCCGAACGAACTCGCCGAATTTCGCCCAGTCGCGTGCACTCAGCATGGCCCCGCCGCCCCAGTTCGGATCTGCGCCAGCCAAGGCTCGTCCGCGGACTTCGAACCTTATCTCCAGGGCGTTCAGAAACCGGCGCTGTAGGTATGCTTGGTATTTCTCCCCGTTGAGCCGGCGCTCCATCATCGCGGCGAATACCTGAAATGGCGCCTGCCCATAGGCGAAGTGGGTGCCCGGCGGAAATTCAATTGGCAGCGCAATCGCCTGGGCGTAGTCGATCCTCAGCGAACCGAGCCCCGGCCTTGCCGTTTTGAGCCCGCTGGACAAGGAGAGCAGTTGGCGAATAGTGATGTCCTTGCGTTCATCGGTTTTCCATTCCGTCAGGATGTCTGATACCCGGTCGTCCAATTGATACAGACCATCCTGAACAGCCGCAGCAGCTGCCACACCAGTGAAGGATTTGGTTCCCGACGCCAAACCCCAGATTTTTTCTGGTGTTCCACCGCCTGCATAACTCTCATGAATGACCTTGCCTCCCACCATCACCAG
>VGHO01000323.1 GCA_016868175.1 Betaproteobacteria bacterium | reverse complement strand
TGAGCATCACCCCCGGATCAGCCTGGATCGCGCTGTCGCTCAGGACGCTAGGCGCGGCATCTGCACGTTGCTGCGGCGGCGTTTGCGGGCTGCCCGAGCCAGTGCGCGGCGCAATCGCGGTATCCGGACCAACTGCAGGTATGACGTTCATGAGAACAATCGCTTAAAAGGGTTTAAGCAAGCCCGGGACGGTGCTGACGGACGGAGCGGCCTTCAAGCCGTGTTCGGACGCTCCCGCAGGAAAAAGCCCAGGAGGCTTGCCCAGGCAGCCTTTTAAGAAGCCCCGCCCACCTGCACTCAAGGACGGGTTTAGGCTAGTAAGAGTTTAACGGTCGCCGTCTTCAGCAGCTCAAAGACGACCGCTGCACTCGCGCCATTTCATTGCGCAGTCCACCCGCCCTCGGCAGCGATGTGCGAGCCTGTGATGGAGGAAGCGCCGTCGGAGCACAGAAAGAGCGTGATCGCCGCCACTTCCTCGATCGCCACAAAGCGCTTGGTGGGTTGCGCGGCAAGCAGCACATTGCGCTTGACCTCATCCTCACTGATGCCGCGCGCCTTTGCAGTATCCGGGATCTGCTTCTCCACAAGGGGAGTGAGCACATATCCGGGGCAGATCGCATTCACCGTAACCCCTTGCTGGGCACACTCGAGCGCCACAGTTTTCGTGAACCCCATGATCCCGTGCTTGGCTGCCACGTAGGCCGATTTGAAGGGAGAGGCCACCAGGCCATGGGCTGAGGCAACGTTGATGATCCGGCCCCATCCGCGTTGTTTCATCACCGGAAGCGCCGCCTTCGTCGTGTGAAACGCCGAACTCAGATTGATCGCGAGGATCGCATCCCAGCGTTCGACCGGAAACTCCTCAACCGGTGCCACATGCTGGATCCCCGCGTTGTTCACCAGAATGTCGATCCCGCCCGTCTGCTCCACAACCGCTTCCATCATGCGGGCGATGTCGTCGGCCCTGCTCATGTCGGCGCTGCTGTAGATCACGTCCACGCCGTGGGTGTGGCTCAGCCTTGCACGCAGGGCCTCGATCGACGACGCTTCGCCAAAGCCGTTGATCACCAGATTCACTCCTTCGCGCGCGAGTGCCTCAGCGATCCCCAGCCCGATACCGCTGGTTGACCCGGTGACCAGCGCATGCTTACCCTTGAGCGACATCGTTCGGACTCCTCATCCGTTCACCGCTACCTCATCGAAACTTCGCCGTCAGCCCACCAAGGCCGGCGAATCGTCGTGGCAAAGTCCCGATCGGCGTTCCAATGGAACTATAGCCCACCCTGCGTGACGCCGCGGTGAAACGGATTCTCCAGGACGCGAGCACGAGGCAGCGCAACCGCGCCCGAGAGGCTCTGCGGTTACTACCCGCGAAGTGATGCGGAGCGATCCGGGCATGGACCGCGCCGAAGGACCCTGGCGAAGGGCTTTCATGACAAAATGCCTACAATCCTGGGGGGCATCAAAGTCGATGAGACGCCCCCCACAAACCGAAGTGTTGAACTCGCGGGGCTCGATCCGGAACAGGCCAGGGTCAAACGGTCGCTACCCCGGGAAGAGCCCGTCCCAACGAACCGATGGAGTCTCCCGCCATGGCGATGAATACTGATCAAGACGACGAAGGTGGCAGCCCCGCTGCTGAACCGGCCGAAGCAGCGCCTGCGCGCGCAAAGCGGAAGCCCCGCGCAGCCTCCACAAGTGCCAAGCCGGCGCCGAGGCCCCGAAGCAGGGCAGGCACAGCCGCCGCAGCGGCATCAACAACGAGCACTGCAGAAGTGCCCATCAGGACCGCAACAGCAGCAATCGCCCAGGCCGACACCGGCGGGGGCGAGCCCTTGAAGGGGGGAGGTGCATCACCGGATGCAATCGACCAGGCTTCGCTCGGCGACCCGCCGAAGAAAAAGAAGAAGAAACACAAGACTGACCATGCTGCTTCGGCTGCCGAGGGTGAGCGGGAGCCCGGCAAGGACGGCAAGGATCATCACGGCAAGGATCATCACGGCAAGGATCATCACGGCAAGGATCATCACGGCAAGGATCACCACGGCAAGGATCGCCACGGCAAGGATCACCACGGCAAGGCAAGCTTCACGCTCGACGATCTGCACGAGGGGCAGAAGAACAAGCTCTCGAAGA
>VGHO01000322.1 GCA_016868175.1 Betaproteobacteria bacterium | reverse complement strand
GCGGTGATGAGTTTCGTGCGCATCGCACGGGAGGTCCACGATCTGCACGCCCCGCGCATCGGGACAGGCGGCGCCCGGGTGCTCCTCGGCTGCGACGTGGTGGTGGCTGCAAGCAAGGAGGCGCTCGCCAAGATCGGACCGAGCACCCGGGCGATCGTGAACGTTGCCCCCACGCCCACCGCCGACTTCACCCGCAACACCGAGTGGAGTTTTCCGCTAGGCGTGATGGAGTCGGCGATTGCGGAGGTGGTGGGAAGGGAGCGGGCGGCCTTTGTCGACGCTACCGGCATGGCCACCGCGCTGCTTGGCGACGCCATCGCCGCCAATCTCTTTCTCCTGGGCTATGCCTGGCAGAGCGGCGCAGTGCCGCTGGGTCTGGAAGCGATCCAGCGCGCAATCCGTCTCAACGAAACCGCTGTGGAGCAAAACCTCCAGGCTTTCCTCTGGGGTCGACGCACCGCAGTCGACCGCGCTGCCGTGACGGCCTTGCTCGCACGCAACAGCGCTGCGGCTTCGGCAACGCCCTCGACGCGCCTCGACAGCTTGCTGAACCACCGCCGCGAACTGCTCCGCGCGTATCAGAACGATGCACTCGCAGACCGCTGGGAAGCGCTGGTGCGCCGCACGCTTGCGCTGGAGCGGGTGGTTCGCGCCACTGCGGGCCTTTCGGAGCCGCTTGCACTGGATGCCCCCGACTCGATCGACACCTGGCCGCTGGCAAGTGCCGTGGCGCGCTACTTTGCCAAACTGCTCGCCTACAAGGACGAGTACGAGGTGGCCCGCTTGCACCACAACCCTTCCTTTGCCGAGAAGTTGCGCGAGACCTTCGAAGGCGACTACAAGGTGCATTTCCACCTCGCCCCGCCGTTGCTGTCGCGCCGCGATGCGCAGGGGCATCTGGTGAAGTCGCGCTACGGCCCATGGATGCACGCGGCGTTTGGGGTGCTCAAACACCTCAGATTTCTGCGGGGCACCGCTTTCGACCCCTTTGGCTACAGCGCAGAGCGGCGCGCCGAGCGCGCCTGGATCACGCGCTACGCCACAACGCTCGAGATGTTTTTCGAGCGCATCGAAGCACAGCTGCACGCCCTGTCAACTGCGGGCCGGCTTAACGAGGCCTACCAGATGCTGATCGGAATTGCCCGCCTGCCGGAGGGTATCCGTGGCTTTGGCCATGTGAAGGAGCGCCATCTGAGCGACACTGCAAAGCGCTGGGATGACGCCCTCGGCGCCTTCGAGCGTCTCTTCGGCGAGGCCGCCTCGGCACAAACCTCCCACGGTGGAGTCGCGTCGGTAAAGGTGCGCGAACTCAGCCGTCTTGCGGGACCCGCCGCCTGAAAAAGAGAACCGCCGCATCGCTGCGGCGGTTCGAGGCGACCCGCCCTACGAGGTGGCGGGTCGAAGGCAGCGCGGGGTGAGAGGACACTCTTTCCCGAGGCGTCCAACTCCGGAAGCCCCGGTTTTAGTGAATCTCAGGCCGCCTTGCGCGCGCGTGGTGCCTTGGCCACTGCGGCAACGTTGGCCTCGGCCATTTCAACCACCTGGCGGGTGGTCTTGTTGACCTGATCCCAGGCGCTGTTGGATGCGGCCATCGCGCTCTTCACAAACGACACCACGCCCTCGGAACCCGCAGGCGCGTTCTTTGCCAACGACTCGATCGTGGTGAACACCTGCTTGTTGGCCTCGCTCATTTGCGCTTCGTAGATCCTGGCGATCTCTGCGCTGGTTTCACGCGCAATGTCGTAAACGCTCTTGGCGTATGCTGCCGCCTTGTCGCTGGCGGGCTGCACGCCCTGGGTGGTGAGGTCGGAGACTGCCTTGGCGTCCTTGGCCGACAGAAGCGCCACAACCTGCTCGTTGCCCTCGGACAGTGCGTCCTTGGTTGCCTGGAGGTTGAGTTCGACGAGACGCTCGAAGCCCTCGATGGACTTCATGGCCACCGCCTGCATGGTCTCGAGAGCGGCCTTGTGTGCGGCGATCAGTTGGTCGGGAGTGTTGAACATGCTTTTTCCTTTGCCTGAAGTGGTTGAGAAGATGTCTTGACGATCGGCACCCTGGAGGGTCGCACCGCAAGCCCGGTTTTCGCTGCTTCGCGCCGGTGCGCTTGGTGCTGGCTTATCCATGCACTGAATCCGAGTATTGGAGAGAGATGCTGCTTGGTGTCTGGATTGTCCGTC
>VGHO01000321.1 GCA_016868175.1 Betaproteobacteria bacterium | reverse complement strand
TCCTGAGCAACCCCGGACCCGCCCGCTTTGCAGCGGAACAGGTTGATGCACTTGAAAAAGTTCATGAAGGGCTGCACCAGGTCACCATGGATCAGGCACAGCGGCTGCAGTTGCTGGGACAGGACGACAAGGCAATCTACCTGGTGGATCCGCTCGGTAATCTGATGATGCGGTTTCCGGAAGATCCCGATCCAAGCCGCATGAAGAAGGACCTTTCAAAGTTGCTCAAGTGGTCGAGGGTGGGGTGATGCAGCGTCAGCGGGTGTACCAGCGTCTCGTGGGGGGCACGGCTCTTTTGTGCTTTGCGTTGATCATGATCGGCGCGTGGGTGCGGCTCACCGATGCCGGGCTCGGGTGCCCCGACTGGCCAGGCTGCTACGGCAAGCTCACGCCGCTTCACGCAAAGGCTGAGATTGCCGAGGCCGTCGCAGAACAGGGCGGCGAGCACGGACCGGTCTCGCTGGGAAAGGCGTGGCGCGAGATGATTCATCGCTACATCGCAACAGGACTCGGGCTGCTGATCCTGGTGATCAGCGCACTCGCGTGGCGGTGGAAGAGGGACCTCGGGCAGTCTCCGCACCTCGCGACTGCAACAGTGGGCGTGGTGGTGATGCAGGGCCTCTTTGGCATGTGGACAGTCACCCTGCTGCTCAAGCCCGCGATTGTCACGATCCACTTGTTGGGCGGCCTTCTCACTTTTTCGATGCTGTTCTGGCTCTGGCTCGGTACCCTGCGTTCGCTCGGTCAGCATCCGGGCGGGCCTGCCTCCGTGACAACCGTGCGGGGTTCGGTCGGATCGCTCGGGGTGCTCGCGATCGTGGCCGTTACGGTGCAGATTGCACTGGGTGGATGGACGAGCACCAACTATGCAGCGCTCGCCTGCCCGGATTTCCCCATGTGTCAGGGAAGTTGGGTTCCCCCGCTTAACTTTGCCGACGCTTTTCATGTGATTCGTGAACTCGGCAAGAACGCCCAGGGAGCAATGATCGACCTGCCAGCGCTCACCGCGATTCACCTGAGCCACCGGCTGGGTGCTGTGATGGTTCTGTTGATCGTGGGTCTTCTTGCGTGGCGATGCCTCAGTCAGCCCCCGCTGCGCATTGCTGCACGCCTGCTCTTGGGGATGCTGCTCTTGCAGTGGTGTCTGGGGATCAGCAACGTAGTGTTCGACCTTCCCCTCTGGGTGGCGGTTGCCCACACCGGCGGGGCAGTCGTATTGCTCGCACTCGTCCTGCTGATAAACTTTCGAATCTCTGCGAAGTCCATCTCCTGCAAGACCACAGAGCCGCGCACGACGCTACTGACTGGCATAAGGAAGTCCCCAGATGCAATCGGCTAGTCCTGGCAGTGTTTTGCAGCAGCCGTTCTCCTTTCGGAGTCGGGCGAGGGCATATCTGGCGCTCACCAAGCCCCGTGTAGTCGTGCTCGCGGCTTTTTGTGCGCTGATCGGCATGTTGCTTGCCACCGATCAGTGGATTGGATGGCAGCGGGTTGCCGGCGCACTTGCAGGCATCTCGATGCTGGCGGCGGCTGGTTTTGTGCTCAACTGCATGATCGAGCGCGAAATCGATGCCCGCATGGCGCGCACGTGCTGGCGGCCGATGGCACGCGGCGAGGTTGGTCAGCAGCAGGCACTGGTCTTTGCAGTCGCCCTCGGGCTTGGAGGAGCCAGCCTGCTCTGGCAGTGGGTGAACGTTCTTACCATGTGGCTCACGGTGGCCACCTTCGTGGGCTACGCAGTGGTTTACACCGTCTGGCTCAAGCCTGCCACGCCGCAAAACATCGTGATCGGTGGAGCATCAGGCGCGATGCCGCCGCTCCTCGGGTGGGCTTCGGTCACCAACGAAGTAAGCGCTCAGGCGCTTGTACTGTTTTTGATCATCTTTGTGTGGACGCCTCCGCACTTCTGGTCGCTCGCGCTCTACAGGATCGACGACTACCGCCGCAGCGGCTTGCCCATGTTGCCGATCACCCATGGTCCGGCTTATACCCGCCTCAACATTCTGCTCTACAGCCTCCTGCTCGCTGCAGTCGCGATGCTGCCCTACCTCATGGGGATGAGCGGCACCCTCTATCTCCTGGCATCGGGCCTGCTCAACGCCTGGTTCGTCTTGCTCGCCTGGAAACTCTACCGCAACTACACCGACGCGTTGTCCCGACAGCTGTTCCGCTACTCGATCTGG
>VGHO01000320.1 GCA_016868175.1 Betaproteobacteria bacterium | reverse complement strand
CAAAGCCGGGGAAGAGCTCCGGAAGTGGATTCTCAAGGGTTTCCATCACCGCCTAGCCAGACCTGCCCCCGTGCTCGGATCCGCTCGTCTGCGCCCCCTGATCCGGAGTTGTCCGTTGTGCATCCTCACGCAACCACGCTCGCAGCACAGCCACCACCGTGGCCGGATCGGACCGGAAACTCTCCCGCACTGCCGTCCTTTCGGCATCCAGGAGTTGCTCGGCTGCATCAACGGGTGGTCTGGGCGAAACCGCGGCGGATGGTGCGCCAGCCTGCTTCACCGGCTGCTTTCCGGCACCGCTGCTCGGGCGCTTGGCCGGCGAGGAGCTTTGCCGCCCGACTGCGTCCTTGAGCCAGTTCCACATCACAGTGCCGCGCTCATCGAAGGCGAACTCCGCCAAAAGTCGTCGCGACGGCGATGGCAACGTGAAGGACGTCGAGATACATGCATGGCTCATTGACTTCCTTCATCTTAAGGCTTCCGGCGTTGTGGCCCGGAACGCCGATCTTTCGCGCTTCCCGGCGGTGAGAGGCTCAATGGTGAGAGGCTCAACAGTGAGATCCTCAAGGGCGAGCAGCTTCACGCCCATGCCTCGCCCGGGCAACTTACACTCGGGCGACTGGCGCCGTGCACCCTACGCCGCGATCAACCTTCCTACAGGTCAGAACCATGACAATCCAGCCTTCCGGAGAACCCAAAGTCGCAGTGGTCACTGGCGCCGGTAGCGGCGTTGGGCGCGCTGTGAGCCTTGCCTTGCTCAACGCAGGCTATCGCGTGGTGCTGGCCGGGCGCCGGCTGGAAGCACTCGAAGAAAGCATCCACCTCGCCAGGAATTGCGCAACGAGCGCGCTTGCCGTGGTCACCGACGTCAGCGACCCCGCATCGGTCGATGCGCTGTTTACCGCCTGCGTGAAACACTTTGGACGCCTGGACCTTCTCTTCAACAATGCAGGCATCGGCGCGCCTGCGGTTCCAATCGATGAACTGTCCGTCGAGACCTGGCGTTGTGTAGTGGACACCAACCTCACCGGATCGTTCCTCTGTACCCGTGCAGCCGTACGCCAGATGAAGGCGCAGTCCCCACAGGGGGGACGGATCATCAACAACGGGTCGATTTCCGCCTACGCGCCGCGTCCGAACTCGATCGCCTACACCGCCACCAAGCACGCCATGACCGGGTTGACCCGGTCTACCGCGCTCGACGGCCGCCAGTTCAACATCGCATGTGGACAGATCGACATCGGCAATGCCGACACGCCGATGGCCGCCCGGATGGCCCGGGGCGTCCCTCAGGCCAACGGCCAGATCGCAGCCGAACCGCTGATGGACGTCAGCCATGTGGGCTCCTCGGTGCTGCACATGGCCGAGTTGCCGTTACAGAGCAATGTGTTGTTCATGACCGTGATGGCGAGCAGCATGCCCTTCGTCGGCCGCGGCTGAAGCCGAACGGGCGTTGAGGTTCACCGCCACGCTCAAAGGCTATCGAGCGGTACCGACCAACTTTGCGGCGATGCAGCACCCGCCGGCGTTGGTGACTTCCAGGCAAACCAGCCGAATTCGCGCGCGTCCGGCATCCACCCGAACGGCTACCGATTCCCCCCTGGCAGACATGCTCTCAGGGCGGACCGGACCAGACCGGACCGCGATCGACTGACTCTCGTTGGGCCGGAGATCGAACTCCCAAGGGCCTCTCGCCTTCTTCGGGCCGTGCAGCGATCCCTCGTGCCGCAAGGTCCCATCGCCTCCGCCGACAAACATGGCTTTCGCCAACCCTCACCGCGAGGCCAACCATGCCGACAATGCGACCCAGGCCCACCAAGCCCAGAAAGCCCACCAAGCCGACCAAGGCAACGAGGCCCACCACTTCCACCCTTTCCTCCAACCGTGCTGGCCCCACCGGGCCAAGCCCCGCCACCCCCTCAACCCTTCCTCCCGACCCTTCCCGGGAGCGGTTCGAGGCTGAGCGGCTGCTCGATCCGAAAAACGACTACGTCTTCAAGCGCCTCTTCGGAGAGAACCTGAGTCTGCTGCAGGCGCTGGTGGAGGATCTGTCCTTCGCCCCGATCCGTGCACCAGCACCGGGTGCCGCAACCCCGCCCGATGGCCCGGCGCACCCGGCCCATGCACTTCGCCTCACCGAGATCCTCAACCCGGAGATCCGCCCCGAGCAACTGGCCGGCAAGTCCGTTGCGCTCGAC
>VGHO01000319.1 GCA_016868175.1 Betaproteobacteria bacterium | reverse complement strand
GTACGTGCTACTGCCCAGATCGATCAAGCGCTCAGGGACCTCGCCTGGATGCATGAGACTTAGCCAGGATCGCGCACCCAAGGCCTGACGCCACGCAACAGGATCCCGAAATACAACCGTATACTTGGCCTGGAAGAAGTGCGCCCTGGCACCCTCACGGTGGCAACGACCAACCATGACCTGGCATGTACACACCCGCCCACTTTGCGATCCACAGCAACGATGAAGTCCATCGGATCATTCGGACGCATCCGCTGGGTATCCTGGTGACCCTGGGGTTGTCCGGTCTCGACGCCAACCACATCCCCTTCGAACTCGACGCAGAGCGCGGCGAGCAGGGTGTGCTCCATGCACATGTGGCGCGTGCCAATCCCGTCTGGTCCCAGTGCCGCGCCGGGGCCGATGTTCTGGTGATCTTCCGAGGCGAGGAAAACTACATTTCGCCAAATTGGTATCCGAGCAAGCACGAGCTGCATCGACAGGTCCCCACCTGGAATTACGAAGTGGTGCATGTTCACGGCCGACTCAGCGTGCTCGATGATGAGAGGTTCGCCCGCGGTGTCGTGGCTCGCTTGACCCGAACCCACGAGTCCACGCAACCCCAACCATGGAAGATGGGCGACTCGTCGCCGGAGTACATCGACGGGATGCTCCGAGCGATCGTTGGGATCGAGGTGGTGATCCAGCGCGTGGAGGCCAAGGCAAAGCTCAGCCAGAACAGGGAGGCCCGCGATCGTCTGAATGCGGCGCAGCAACTCGATCAGATCGGTGCGAACGCGCTCGCCGAGGCTATGCGCAGGGCCTCATGAGGCGTCGTCGTGGAGCGTGCGCGTCGTTTTCGCGCAGCCATAGCACCGGCATTGCGCCATCAACGCGCACGATGCAGCAGGTGAGTACGCTCGCATCCCGCCGGGCGGCGGGGGCTGGGCCTACTCCACCAGGATGCGCGCTTCGCAGGCTTTCACTTCGGGCCCCTGATGCAGGCTGTACGAGAGCACGCCCGAGGTCATTTCGTACTTTGCTGTCACGATCCCCTGCTCTGGATCGCCCGTTCCTCCACACTGCCAGTTGCGTTGGTCCCGCACCGTGCATTGGTCGAGCTTGCTGAAGCCCTTTTTGCCATCGCTGAGGGTGTAGCGCACCACCACGGTGCGGTCGGACTCCGAGACAAGAAAACGCATCTTCAATCGCGGCGTCTTCTCCCGGGGACTGGAGCAGTCATTCGGATCGATCACGCCGTAGACTGCGTAAGTCTCGCGGTGGAGGGACTTGTAGGCGATGAACGCACCCACCAGCACCACAAGTCCGGCAAAGCTGATCCCCAGGGCGACGAGCAAGCGTTTTTTCTTCAAGGATTTCCTTTTCTCAATCCTGATCCTGTGGAAGGATCGGGTTCCTCAGAGCAACCCGGGAGTTTCGCATGCCCACGATTCATGTCGAACTTTTTGCAGGACGCACCCACGACCAGAAGGCCGCGCTCGCGCGCGAAATCACCGACGCTTGCGTACGGGTACTTGGCGGCAACCCCGCAGCGGTGGACGTGATCTTCCGCGACGTGGCCCCGTCGGACTGGGCGACCGGCGGGTCGCTCTGGAGTGACAAGCCCAAGGAAGGGGAGAGGGCTGCGCCTGCCCCGTCGGATCCCTCGAACGCTTAGGTGCAGGTCCACCGCCTCGTGCGGTGGACTGAGGCTACCCTCGGTCTTCCTCGGTCTTCCTCAGCTTTTCCCAGCTTTGCCCAGCTTTTCCCAGCTTCTCCCAGCTTTTCTCAGCCTTCCCCAGCCTTCCCCGGCCTTCCCCAGCGCCCCGCCGTGCGGGATGGCGCGGGTTGAGACGATCGCCACCAAAGAGCTTTCGACGGAAGGTGCCTTCCTCGTAGGAAGTCTTGAACACCCCTCGATCCTGAAGCCTGGGGATCACCAGATCGATGAAATCGTCGAAACATTCGGGCACGACAGTTCGCGAGAGGTTGATTCCGTCCACATCGCACTGCTCGAGCATTTGCACAAGATGGTCGGCCACCTTGCCAGCCTCGGCCACCAGGGGTGCCTGGCGACTACCCAGCACCATCTGCCGGAGGAGGTGGCCTTTGGTCCACCGCGGTCCATGCTGGTTCCGCATGGCTTCGGCGTTGGACTGGATCGCCTCGCCGCTGAGGCGCGAAGGGGCCGCCGTTTCACGCTGCACTCCGTTGCCGGCGCTGGGGGATG
>VGHO01000318.1 GCA_016868175.1 Betaproteobacteria bacterium | reverse complement strand
GCCACACCGCTGCACAAACCCTTGCCGCAGCGAGCGGAGCAACGGTGGTGCTCAAGGGAGCGGGCACGCTGATCGCCTCGCCCGAAGGCGCCTGCGACATTCTTGATCTCGCAGGTCCAGCGCTTGCCCAGGCGGGATCGGGCGATGTGCTCAGCGGAGTGCTCTGCGCCTTGCTTGCGCTGCATCCATCACTTCCAGCGCAGCACCTGGCGGCAGCAGCAGCCTATCTCCACGCTGAAGCGGCAAGGCGCTGGAGTGTCCGTACCGGCCAGCTGGCAGGCCTTTCGATGGACACGCTGAGCCAGGAGATCTCGCGGGTCTTTGCCGAGCTTGATGCGCATCCCACGCCTGCGACCGATGCGGCGTTGCCTGCCTTCAACCACCCCGTGGACGCCTAGCGGCGAATGCCTGGTCGCGTCGAGCTCACTCCGCGCGAACTCGCCGCAAGCGAACTCGCCGCAGGCGAACTCGCCGCAGGCGAAGTCAGCGCAAGCGAACTCGCCGCAGGCGAACTCGCCGCAGGCGAAGTCAGCGCAAGCGAACTCGCCGCAGGCGAACTCAGCGCATACGCTGCGCCGAGCCCGCGCCCGGGTCACGAGGAAGGCTCTTCCCCGCGTGGAGCCGGATCCCCGCTTCGCAGCGTGCCGCGAGTTCTTCATCGTGCGTCACGAGCACCAGCGTCGTTCCGTGGTTGCGCTGCAATTCGAACAGGAGTGCGGTGATCCGTTCCCCGGTCTGGGCATCCAGACTTCCCGTGGGCTCATCCGCCAGAAGGACTCGCGGCTGTGTGGCGTAGGCCCGCGCCAGCCCCACCCGCTGCTGCTCGCCCCCCGAAAGCGTTGTGGGGAAGTGGTGGAGTCGATCCGCCAGTCCAACTTCGCCGAGCAGTTCGCTGGCGATCCTGCGTGCGCCAGCCTTGCCCTGGATCTCGAGCGGAAGCATCACATTTTCCAGCGCGGTCAGTTGCAGCATGAGCTGATGGCTCTGGAACACGAATCCGATATGCCTGCCGCGGAAGCGGGTGCGATCCTCTTCGCCGAGCGCGGCAAGATCCTCGCCGAGTACACGGATCGTCCCGGAACTGGGGGCGTCGAGCCCCGCCATGAGGCTGAGGAGTGTGGACTTTCCAGATCCTGAGGGGCCTGTGATGCTGAAGGAGGTGCCAGCCGAGACAGCGAAGCTCACCTGATCGACGATGGCGAGCATGCGGTCAGCATCGCGAACGATCCGGGTGAGCGACTCGGCGATAATGGCGGCCATGGGCGTCTGGTGAGGCGGCGAGGGGTTCGGTACAACTGTGTTGCGGTGGCGGTTTGTGAAATGGGACTCAACGAGGAAGGCTCGAGGCGCCCCGCCTGGTGTTGGAGGCGGCGCATTGGAACCTTCCGCGCGACGCACTGCCCTGACGCACCTGATTGCCACGCTCGTCCTCTCAGGGCCGCCCAGTGTAGCGGCTGAGCGGGTATCCACCGGATCGGGAGGGAGGCCGGTTTCGCCCGTCATCCTTGTCCTTGGAGATAGTTGGTCGGCCGAGTATGGTCTTCGCCGTGGAAAAGGATGGGTGGCGTTGCTCGAGCAGCGTCTCGCCGGGCGCCCCGAGCTCAGGTCTTTCACGCTCGTCAATGCCAGTATCAGCGGCGAAACAACTGCGGGTGGCCTGAGCCGGTTGCCGGCCTTGCTCGAGAAACACCGACCCCGTGTTCTGGTGATCGCGCTGGGCGGTAACGATGGCTTGCGCGGCCTGCCGCTCGACAATGCGCGAAGCCAACTCAGTGCGATGATCGATCAGGGGAAAGCCGCCGGCGCACAGGTACTCCTGATCGGGATGCGCCTTCCTCCGAACTACGGCCGCTACGCGAAGGAGTTCGAGGCGCTCTTTCCGGCACTCGCCCGGCAGAAGAATGTACCGTTGGTCCCCTTTCTCATGGCAGGGATTGAAGAGGACATCACAAGGTTTCAGGCTGACCGCATTCATCCGGGCGAGTCAGCGCAGGCGCACATGCTCGATCAGGCGTGGCCCGCAATCGAGCCGATGCTCAACCGGACAAGCCGGAACTAGCCTCGTAGCGGCCGCTTGAACGGAGGATGGTGCGCCCAGCCGGAATCAAACCGGCACGATCGCAATGATCGAGGGATTTTAAGTCTCCCGTACTATTGTCCAAAGGGGTCCTGAAAAGTCTATTGTGGCCCTATAAATCATTGATCTAGCTCGACACAAGGCGCTCGTTCGTCTATTATCGTCC
>VGHO01000317.1 GCA_016868175.1 Betaproteobacteria bacterium | reverse complement strand
CGGGAGGTGGCCAGCATCGTTGATCTGGATGCAAGCTGCCTGAACCAGGTGCTCGACACCATCGAGGCAGTGATCGCGCTCGAGGGCGCGCGCGCAGGCGCTGCGCAAGCGATCGATCGCAGCCCCGCTCCATCTATGGATGCACTGGTTGACAGCCTGGGCCGCCTCTTCGAAAGAATCGACGTGCTGCGTCGTCCCGGCAGGCTTGAAACACTCCTTGCGATTGCGGTGCTGCATCCGAGGTTCGAGCGCCTGGATCACGGACTGCGCAACCAAGCGATCGAGCGCCTTCGCGAGGCGGCGGCTGGCTTCGCGTCGCCCTCGGTGGCAAGTCTCGACCCCCACGGAGGGCCCTTTCCGGCAAGCGGGCCGCAACTTGCGTCCTTGCTGCGCGCGGCGCGGCGGCTTGCGCTCGGCGACGCCCTCCTGAGACGCTATGCTTGAGCACAGACTTCGGCGCACTGCAAACGGAGTGCGTATCCCAACCCTGAGAGAGGCCAGAGCCCGCCATGAGTCCCGAGTCCATCAAGGCACGACTACGAATCCCGGTGATCGGCGCGCCGCTCTTCATCGTGTCGAACCCCGATCTTGTGATCGCGCAGTGCACTTCCGGGGTGATCGGCTCGTTTCCCGCACTCAACGCGCGGCCACCCGCCATGCTCGAGCAGTGGCTGATCCGCATCCGCGAGGCACTGGCTGCCTGGGATGAGGCCCACCCGGAGCGGCCCTCTGCGCCCTACGCGGTAAACCAGATCGTGCACAAGTCCAACGACCGGCTTGAGCACGACGTGGCAATGTGTGTGAAGTACAAGGTACCCATGGTGATCACCTCGCTCGGCGCGCGTCCGGAACTCAACGACGCGGTCCACAGCTATGGGGGCCTGGTGATGCACGACGTGATCGACCAGTTCTTTGCACGCAAGGCGGTGGAGAAAGGAGCCGATGGGCTCATCCTCGTGGCCTCCGGCGCAGGCGGACACGCCGGAAGGCAGTCGCCCTTCGCGCTGGTCAACGAAACCCGCGCCTGGTTCGACGGCCCGATCGCACTCTCGGGATCGATTGCGAGCGGCGCTGGTGTGCTCGCCGCCGAAGCGATGGGTGCCGACTTTGCCTACATCGGCTCAGGGTTCATCGCCACCCACGAGGCTCAGGCGAGCGAGGACTACAAGCAGGCGATCGTGAACGGATCGGCCAAGGACATCGTGTATACCAACCTTTTCACCGGAGTCCACGGGAACTACCTGCGCGCCTCGATCGAACGTAGCGGACTCGATCCCGAGAACCTTCCGGAAAGCGACCCGAGCAAGATGAATTTCAACTCCGGAGGCAACATGGAGCGCAAGGCATGGAAGGACATATGGGGTTGCGGCCAGGGCATCGGCGCGATCCGGGAGGTTGTGTCTACGGCCGCGTTGGTGGATCGGCTCCACGCGGAGTATCGGGAGGCAAAGACGCGTCTTCAGCCGGTTGTTGTCTGAGACTCCTCCGAGCCACCGCGAAATCAGCGCCACAAGACCCGAAAGGGTCGCCCGTTCCCATCGCTGGACTTCGTTTTCGTCCAATCGTTACTGGTGAACAGCGTGATGCCGGGTCCGCAGGCGAGCAGCGCCTGAAGGTGGTCGCCCCGAGGATTCAGCGAAGGCTCGGGCAGGACGTCAGTGGGCTTGGGCGCCTTTGGGCGGTTTGGCCGAGCTAACCGTTTTCGATGCAGGCCGGGAAGATCAAGCGAAAAAGCACTCACTTGACCGACGACGCAAGAATCGCTCAATTGCGCGCGAGCAAGGGCGCTTCTTGCTGAGCGTTCCCATCCACTCCGCCGGCTTCTTCGGACAAAGCCTGGCGTGCTCTCCCGCATGCTGCAAGCGGTGCCGCGTCAGTGCGATCCAAACACCTCGGCGAGGGTCTGCGCATCAAGCACACGATCGGTCCAGACCTCGAGTTGTTCAAGGGTGGCCTTGTGGAGGCGAAGCTCGACTTCTTCGGGCAGTTCGCCGAACCGTCTGTGAAGAAGGCGCTTCAAGACAGCAATTTCGCCTTGCTGCAGGCCTTGCTGCATGCCCTGCTGCATGCCTTGCTGGATGCCTTGCTGCAGGCCGCGCTCCATGCCGCGCTTGGTGGCAAGACGCTCAACGCTCGTGACGTAAGGCATTCGGGCTTCTCCTTCCAAAGTTTCGATAGCTTGCCACAGCTCCTGCTCCAGGCTGTCGGGCAGCCACATCATCCAGTCCAGCACCGCAAAGAGCTTGAGGAT
>VGHO01000316.1 GCA_016868175.1 Betaproteobacteria bacterium | reverse complement strand
AGGTCCTGCGCACGCTCGTCAGGCGCGCCGAGGAAAGCCTTGGCGGAGCACTCGACGGAGCCGTGGTCACAGTACCCGCCTACTTCGACGAGGCCCAACGCCAGGCCACCAAGGACGCGGCCAGACTCGCGGGTGTGAGGGTGTTGCGACTGCTCAATGAGCCTACTGCGGCAGCAATCGCCTACGGACTCGATCAGGGGGCCGAGGGTGTCTTCCTGATCTACGACCTCGGCGGTGGCACCTTCGACGTTTCGATCCTTCGGTTCAGTCGCGGCATTTTCGAGGTGGTCGCCACTGCAGGCGACTCGGCAATGGGGGGCGACGATTTCGACCATGCCATCGTGGACCATTGGCTGGCGCAGCGGGGGCTCGCGGTCAACGCCCTGTCGTCAGCGCAAAAGCATGCCTGGTTGGCTGCGGCACGTCGCGCAAAGGAGGACTTGAGCAGTCGCGAGGAGGTTTCCGTCAACCTTGCCTATACTGAAGAGTGCCTTCACCTGAGCCGCGAAGCTTTCGAAGCGTTGAGTCGCGGTCTTCTTGAAAAGACGATGCTCGTGGTGCGCAGGGCGCTACGCGATGCCGGGACCGACCCAGCGGCTATCGATGGCGTCATCCTGGTGGGCGGGGCAACCAGGATGCCTCAGGTCAGGAAGGCCCTCACGCGCCTGATCAACAAGCCGATTCACGATCATCTCAATCCCGATGAAGTTGTGGCGCTGGGCGCTGCGCTTCAGGCGAGTCTGCTCCTTGGTCAGCTAGGCGAAAACGACGACTGGCTGCTTCTCGATGTGATCCCGCTGTCGCTTGGCATCGAGACGATGGGCGGTCTGTGCGAGAAGATCATCGACCGCAACTCGTCGATTCCTGTGTACCGAGCGCAGGAGTTCACAACCTTTCAGGATGGTCAGACGGGAATCGTGCTGCATGTGGTCCAGGGCGAGCGCGAACTTGTGCGTGACTGTCGATCGCTCGCGCGCTTTGAGTTACGCGGCATTCCCCCAATGAGCGCTGGCGCGGCGCGTATCCGTGTCGGCTTTCAGGTCGACGCCGACGGTCTGCTCTCGGTAACGGCGGAGGAACTCCGCAGCGGAGTCTCTGCTTCAATCGATGTGAAGCCTTCCTACGGGCTTGGCGACGACGCGATCGTGCGCATGCTGCACGAAGGGTTTGAGAATGCCGAGCACGATGTGCAGGCGCGAGCACTCAAGGAGCAGCAGGTCGACGCCGAGCGCATGCGGATTGCGGTCGAAGCGGCGCTTTTACAGGACGCGAATCTGCTCTCCCCGCAGGAACTGCACGCCATCCGTTCCGCGATGGACGCCCTGAGTGAGTGTGCACGCGGGGAGGATCACGAGGCGATCCGGGCCGCGATCCTGGCGCTCGGCCAGCAGACCGAACACTTTGCGGCCTTGCGCATGGACAGGGCTGTCTCATCGGCGCTGACCGGGCTTCGCGTCGACGCTCTGGGCTGAGGCCCATGCCAGAAATTCGCGTGCTCCCGCACGACAAGCTGTGTCCGGAGGGCTTGTCGTTCAGCGTTGCGCTCGGGGCCAACCTTGCACGTGTGTTGCTCGAACATGGCGTCGATCTTGAGCACGCTTGCGGTCTGGTTTGCGCCTGCACAACTTGCCACGTCCTGATTCGCGAGGGCTTTGCCTCGCTCGAGCCTGCAGAGGACCAGGAAGACGACATGCTCGACCGCGCCTGGGGTCTGAGCCCGCATTCGCGTCTGTCCTGCCAGGTCAACGTGGGTACGGCTCCCCTTGTGGTTGAGTTGCCGCGCTACACCATCAACCACGCGCGTGAAGAGGGCTGAGTTGCAGGCCGGGGATGAACACTCCATGGTGAGTATCCGGGAAATTGCTCGGGGGCCCGCCTGTCGTGCAAGACTCCTTCATGGTCGATGTGCCCGTCCCACGTCGCGAGCGTCGGGCGTTTTGCCAGCGCTCACCATCCCCAACCCATCCTGACCCATCCCACTGCCATGGAACCTGCGGCCATGAAACATGCCATCGATCCCAAGGTTGACTGCGTTTTCAAGGCGATCTTCGGGTCGGAGGTGAATCTCAACTTGCTGGTGCACTTTCTCAACGCGGCGCTCCATGAGGAGTTGTCCGCACCGATTGTGGAGGTCACGCTGCTCAATCCGAACCTTGAGAAGAACCGTCTTGATGGCAAGCGTGTGGTGCTGGATGTGAAGGCACGCGATGCGCACGGGAGGATCTTTCAGATCGAGATCCAGATGGTGGCCT
>VGHO01000315.1 GCA_016868175.1 Betaproteobacteria bacterium | reverse complement strand
GATCTGGGTTTCAGGCGCGGCGATGCGGTGCTTCTCATGATGGGCAACGAGCCCGCGCTCTGGCTCTCTATGCTCGCGTGCATGAAGCTCGGCGTGATTGTGGTTCCCGCTACCACGCTACTGAGCCGCGACGACCTCCGTGACCGCTTCGAGCGCGGTGGCGTTCGCCATGTGATCCTCGAAGGTCACCTTGCCTGCCGCTTTGCCGAGCTACCCGGGGACTGCACGCGTATTGCCACCGGACCGGCAGCCCCGGCAGACTGGCGGCGCTTCGAGGACCTGCTCGTGGGGCCCGATACGTTTCTTGCCGACGCGCCCACACAGGCCGACGACCCCTTGCTGCTCTACTTCACCTCGGGAACCACCGCGCAGCCCAAACTCGTGATGCACACGCATCAGAGCTACCCCGTGGGACATCTTTCCACCATGTACTGGCTCGGCTTGCAGGAAGGCGATGTGCATCTCAACATCTCCTCGCCCGGCTGGGCAAAGCACGCCTGGAGCTGCTTCTTTGCCCCGTGGAATGCCCAGGCCTGCGTCTTCATCTTCAACCAGTCGCGCTTTCACGCGGCAGCCCTCATCGAGGTCCTCACCCGTTATCCGGTCACCTCGCTCTGTGCGCCGCCCACCGTCTGGCGCATGCTCATCCAGCAGGATCTTGCTGCAGCGCGCCCCGGACTGGCGTTGCGCGAACTGATCGGGGCCGGGGAGCCGCTCAACCCGGAAGTGATCGAGCAGGTCCGTCGGGGCTGGGGGATCACGCTGCGCGATGGCTTCGGCCAGACCGAGACCACCGCCCAGATCGGTAATCCGCCGGGGCAGCCCTTGATCCCCGGATCGATGGGCCGACCACTGCCGGGCTATCGGATTGCACTGATCGACCCCGACAACAACGAGGTCGAGGAAGGAGAGATTGCAATCCGTCTCGATCCGCGGCCCACCGGCCTGATGCCCGGTTACTGGGGTTCGGAGGCCCGTACTGCCGAAGTCATGCGCGATGGCTGGTACCGCACGGGTGATGTTGCGCGGCGTGACGCAAACGGCTACATCACCTACGTGGGCCGCGCCGACGATGTGTTCAAGTCGAGCGACTACCGCATCAGTCCCTTCGAACTCGAGAGCGTGCTGATCGAGCATCCTGCGGTGGCGGAAGCTGCCGTTGTGCCAAGTCCGGATCCGGTCCGACTGGCGGTGCCCAAGGCCTTCGTCGCTCTGCGCCCCGGGTATGCGCCTGACGACCAAACGGCGCGCGAGATCTTCGCCTTCCTGCGCGAAAGGCTCGCACCCTACAAGCGAGTGCGACGCATCGAGTTTGCCGAACTGCCAAAGACCATCTCCGGCAAGATCCGACGGGTTGAACTGCGTGAGCGCGAAGCCCTGAGGCGCGCCGCTCCGGAGGGACCGCACCTCGATCATGTGGAGGAGGGCATCCTGCGTGCCGGATGAGCGCGCGTGGCTGTGCCGCCCGCTCACGAAGACCCGGTGGAAGCGGCACGGTATTGTTGATGTTTGGGATCCACGTAGCGACCGGCCGTTTGCTCGCGCAGGCGCGCTGCGTTTTCATCGTAGAGAAAGGGCAGGAAGGCGTAGCGCGTTCCTCGGATGACCGGCGTGGCCTCGTGCAGCAGAAAGCACGAGAAGACGCATGCACCTCCAGTGGGCGGCCGGTAGCGCTGGCGGCCGTACTCGGGAAACCGGAGGTCCCCGCCTTCGTAGTCTTCAGCGTTGAGATTGATGGTGACCGCAAACTGCCGATGCCCGGTGCCGTCGTTGTCGCGGTGGGGCCTGAAGTAGCCTCCTTCGCGGCTGTCGTAGCAGGCGATGAGGTAGCGCTCCATGCGCGTGGCGCGATACCGGAAAGCCTTGCGCAACTCCGGCAGCAGTCGTTTTTCAATCCGCCATCGCGCTTGTGCGGCCAGTTCTTCGTGGTCGATCAACCGGTCACGCCTTCGCTTGAATCCATGGTCCACCACTCCCTCGATCCGCCCATCGAGGCGCTTGCGCATGTAGCCGGAGTCCTCGCCACCGTGTTGCCGGTAGTAGCCGATCAGTTCCCTGCAAAACGCAGGCTCGAAGACCCGCGCAACCATCAGCACCGGCGCCTGGACCGCAGCCAGCTCGGTGGTGCTGGGGCTGAGCGACGCAAGGACGCTGAGCACCTGCATCCACAGCGTCTCGGGTGCTCCCTTGCAATCAAACCATGCGAGGGCACGCAGCCCGGCGTCCAGCAACAAGAGCCCTTCGCGCAACATCGTGGGTC
>VGHO01000314.1 GCA_016868175.1 Betaproteobacteria bacterium | reverse complement strand
CACACGGGCAGGCGGTGCAGTTCCAGTTCCGCAAGGACACCAACGTGGACCCCGCCCAGCTCATCCGCTTTCTCCAGCGCCGAAAGGACGCGCGGATGGCCGGCCCCGAGCGGTTGCGGATCGAGGTGCAGAGCAAGGATCTGGATGCGCGCGGCTTGCGCGTCCGCGAATTGATCCAGCAACTCAAGGCTGCCTGAGCCGCCCGCCAGGAAAGGACTATCCGTGATCGCGTCCACGCGGAATACCCTGCAGTCGAGCGCTGCAACCGAGGCCCAGCCTCACCCCGTCCTGATTCAGGCGAACTTTCGCAAGCTTGAAGCTGCGCCGCTGCTTGCTGCCCTGGAGCGCGACTGCGGCCTGCAGCCTGCACCCCTGCCGATCGGGCTTCGCGATCAGCTTGCCGGCAAAGGCATGCTGCTCGTGCAGGGCGACAGGCCCCTCGGCAAGGCCCACCGTGGGTCGGATCGAGTCCTCGCCGCAAATTTCCGCCGCCCGCCCGGATCACCCGAAGGGATCGACATCAACCCGCTGGATCCCGAACGTCGGCTCGCCTCCTTCAAGCTCGCAGCCTTCGACATGGACTCCACCCTCATCCCCATCGAGTGCATCGACGAGCTGGCTGCGCTCGTTGGCCGTACCCGGGAAGTTGCCGCGCTCACGCAGGCGGCAATGCTTGGCGAGGTATCCGACTACGACGAAAGTCTGCGCCAGCGCAGTGCCCTGCTCGCCGATCTGCCCGCGGAGTCGCTTCAGCAGTTGATCGACCGGGGCATTGCGCTCAATCCCGGCGTGGAGCAACTCACCAGGGTGCTCCGCGCCGCTGGCCTGCGCCTGATCGTACTTTCGGGCGGATTCACCCCGGTCGTGGCCCACATTGCTGCCCGAATCGGCGCGCTCGCCTACGAGGCCAACGAACTCGAGGTGCGGGAGGGGCTTCTCAGCGGAAAGCTCTCCGGGCGGATACTCAACGCGAAGTACAAGGCACACTATCTGCACAGCTATGCGAGAGCCTGGGACATCACCCCCGATGCAACGATCGCCTTCGGCGACGGGGCCAACGATCTGCTGATGCTCGCCCAGGCAGGGCTCTCGATCGCCTATCGGGCAAAGCCGATCGTGGCGGCGCAAGCCGATCTATGCCTCGGGTATGCCAACTTCGATGCGGTCCTCGAGCACTTTGCTGAAACGCGCAGCCGCACCCTTGGCGAGGCTCTGGAGGTATTCCAGACCTTCCGGGCGAGGCAAGCGACGGATCCCGGGCACAACACCCACCCCAGCACCGAACACTCGAGAGGAACACCATGCAGTGGCCCGCCTGCGCGCTGATCACCGCAGCACTCCTGCCAATCGTTGCAGCCGGCGTCCAGAAGTGGGGAGCGCAAGACTATGACAATCATCGGCCCAGATCCTGGGGGCAGCAAACGAGCGATCCCCGACGGCAGCGCGCGCTTGCTGCGCAGGCCAACTCCTGGGAGGCACTCGCCGTGTTTGCACCCGCACTGCTCTATGCCCTGCACCAACAGGCCGATCCACTCTGGGTCGATCGTCTGTGTGCGCTCTTCATCGTGGCGCGGGTGCTTTACCTGTGGGCCTATGTGAGCGACCGCGCGTCACTTCGAACCGGGGTCTGGCTGCTCGGCTTTGGCGCCTCCATGGGATTGCTGGGCCTCAGCGTCCAGGCCTGAGCGTCCAGGGCTCAGCGCCTGCGCCTCAAGGTTCAGCCGCGGTTTCGCCCCGCGCCGCGGAGCCGCGCGCCTGCCTGCGCGCCACCGAACCAAACAGGTCGTAGTGATCGCTGCGCGTGATGCGCACCTCAACGAACTCCCCAACGCGAAGCGAAGGGTGTGCGCGCACGTGCACAACGCCGTCGATCTCCGGCGCATCCCCTGCACTGCGACCAAGGGCCCCTGTGCAGAATCCATCGGCATCGAGCGTCACATCGTCGATGAGGACTTGCAGCGTCCTGCCGCGCCAGCGCTGCAGGCGCTTCCGGCTCACCTCCGCTTGCAGCGCCATCACCCGGTTGCGACGCTCCTCGCGCAGTTGCTCAGGCCATTGCCCTGGCAGCTTGTTGGCTTTGGCTCCGTCAACGGGCGAATAGGCAAAGCAGCCCACGCGGTCGAGTTGTGCCTCGCGGACGAAATCGAGCAAAACCCCGAATTCCTCTTCCGACTCGGAGGGAAATCCAGCGATCAGCGTGCTACGCAGCCGCAGATCCGGACAGATGCTGCGCCAGGTTGCGATGCGTTGCAGATTCTCCTCGGCGTCA
>VGHO01000313.1 GCA_016868175.1 Betaproteobacteria bacterium | reverse complement strand
AGGCAGCGGCGGGCGCGCTCCACGATGGGCTTGTCCACCATGCGGCCGTCCACCAGAACGGCCCCCATGCCGACCGCCCGCGCTGCCTCATCCGCAGCCACGATGCGCGCTGCCCAGTCGCGCTCTTCAGCGCTGGGTGAAAAGCTCCGATTGATCACTTGCACCTGGCGCGGGTGGATGCACATCGAACCGGTGAAACCCATGGCCCGCGCCTCGAGCACCGACCGCTCGAACGCTGCCTGGTCCTCGACTTCCGCAAGGCTGGCTGCGAGACCCCAGCATTGCAGCTGCTTTGCGTGCGCGCTGGTCAACACCTGGTGAGCCGGCCAGGATAGCGCTGCCGGGCTTGCAGGCACGCCCAGGCTCGTGGCGTAATCCTCAGCACCGAAACCCAGCGCGCAGAGCGTAGGATGCGCGGCCAAATCAGGGGCCGCCAGCACACCGCGTGGACTCTCGAGGAGCGCTGCGATGCACGGTGCACCCTCTCCTCCCATCGCCTTCAACGCGCATGCCAGCGCATCGATTTGCCCCCAGGTTTCCACCTTGGGAAGCATCACCGCAGCCAGTTGTTGCAAGGGCATGCTGTCGAGATCCTGCTGCCAGAGGGCGGCGTCACCGTTCACCCGCAGCACGACCGTCGCGCCCTGGCCGCTCAGCGTCTTTACTGCGGCGCGGGCCATCGCCCTTGCCACAGCCTTGCGATCGGGTGCAACCGAGTCCTCAAGATCGATCACCAGCGCATCGGCCCCGCGCTCGGTTGCCTTGGCAAGCAGATGTTGCGAGGTGGCGGGCAGAAAGAGAAGCGAGCGGCAATGCTTCAAGCGCACCCCCCTTGGAGCCCGGCGGCAACTGGCCAACATGCGGTGGCAGCCTCCCCGCCGCCACCAGCCTCTGCCGGCACCGCATCATCCAGGCCTGTGGCGACCTCGTCGAAAGTGCAAAGGCTGGGAAGTCCCGCAGCAATCCACCAGCGCCGCGCATTGCAATCGATTCTCACACCAGCCACGCTCTCCACCCTGGATGATGCGGGAGCGGCCGGGTCGGGGCGACGACACACCGAGACAAGCCCGTCCGACTCGTCACGCAGGAGCGCCTCGATCGACACACCGTCGATCGGTCCCGAACGGGCAAAGCGTGATGCGGGAGCGGCCGGGTCGGGGCGACGACACACCGAGACAAGCCCGTCCGACTCGTCACGCAGGAGCGCCTCGATCGACACACCGTCGATCGGTCCCGAACGGGCAAAGCGGCGCGCACAGTTCAGGCGCGCCTCGGTGGACAGTGAGGCAAGCATTGGCGCTTGCTGAGCGCTGAGCTCGGGGCTGAGGAAGTGGTTGGTATGGACAACGACTCCCTGCTCCGGGGCGAGCGCTGCCACCCCTGCGGGCGCGAGCTCGAAGGAGGCCACAACGCCCTGCGCATCGGCAGCCGGTATGTTGGAGGCTGCCGCGAATCCAGGACTTCGCGCGAGGGCCAGGAGACGCTCGCGAAGTGCATCCACCCCTACAAGCGACAATGCATGACGCAGCATCAGGTGCACCGGAACCCCGATGCGGGAGCCATCGCCAACGGAGCGAAGAATGTTGAGGCCCACAGCCAGGCCGTGGCGGTTGAGCCCGATCTTGGCGAGCATGCCCGCCTCGGTGAGCGTGGCAAAGGGCAGCCCCGCCTGATCCCGACCAAGGAGAACAACCAGCGCGGCACGTTGGCGGCCGATCCAGTCCCAGTTCTGCGCGAGCCAGGTGTGGCTGTCCGACGACACCGAGGAACTTACCGCGATCGCAGTGCATTCGCCCCAGTCCTGTCTGCGCGAGCCAGGTGTGGCTGTCCGACGACACCGAGGAACTTACCGCGATCGCAGTGCATTCGCCCCAGTCCTGCACCTCCCAATCAGGAATGCCAGAGGCTGCGTTCTGCGCGATTGCGCTCGGCGCATCCTCGCTCACCGCATTCAGAAAGCTCGAGGGAAGGATCTCTGTCCGGCAGTTGAGTGCGAGCACATCACCGCTGCTGAGGCCGGCGCCGCTGGCAATTCCCTCGATCTCTTCGAGCAATGCGCAATCCACCGTCGCGATCGCGTCCCGGTAGGCAAGCGCGCGCCGGACCGCCTCGCGCCAGTCGACGCCGCAATCGGCAAAGAGGCGCGCGTAGGTGTGCAGCGAGTGCACGATCCGCTCGCGCGCGCGATTGCCATACACCCTTCCCTGCTCCCCCGGCGTGCTGGCATGGCGAGCATCAATCACAGGAAACATCGCTTGCTCCCTTACTGGTGTGCGTGGCCGGCGCGGCGTGCACCCC
>VGHO01000312.1 GCA_016868175.1 Betaproteobacteria bacterium | reverse complement strand
CCGAGCGTGATCTGCGGCTTGGGGACAAACGCACTGCGAGCATTCTTGCGGCGATCGAGGCCAAGCGGATCCTCTCGCTCGGCCAGTTCCTTGGATCCCTGGGTATCGAGCATCTCGGCAAGCGCCGTGTGGAGTTGATGATCGCCGCAGCGCAAGGTGAACTCGACACGCTCGTGGACTGGCGTTCGGGCAAGCTGCGCGATCCGCAGCTTGCTGAACGCGCCGGGGTACCCAACATTGCAACGCGCATCCAGGACGACATCGATGCCATGGCCGAGGTGATCGACAAGATGCTCGCCAACGGAGTGAAGGTGCACAACGTTGGGCTTGCAGCCGGGGCCGGAGCCGCTGGGGATGGGGCTGCGGCGGGGGCTGCCGACGGGGGTGGCGCTACTGGGGCTGCCGCTGCGGCGGGGGCTGCCGACGGGGCTGGCGCTGCTGGGGCTGCCGCGGCTGGGGCTGCAGGCGCGCGCGGCACCACGGTGTGCATCAGCGGAAAGCTGCCCAGTGGCAGGAAGAAGGCCGACTACGCTGCGCCACTGACGGCTGCCGGCTACACGCTGGTCGACGAGGTAACCCGGGACCTGAAGCTGCTCGTGCTCGCCGACCCCGACTCCACGAGCGCCAAGGCGCAAAAGGCAAGAAAGCTCGGCATCAGGATCATCGGTGAAACCCAACTCGAGGCGTTGATTGCCCGATGAACCTGCGCCGCTCGCGAGGGATGGGTGTGCCCGGGCCAGGGCATCGACCTGGAGGTACCCCATGATGAAGTTCATCCATGCCGCCGACCTCCACCTCGACAGTCCGCTCACGGGCCTCTCCTCGTACGCGGATGCGCCGGTGGATCGCCTGCGTACGGCAACGCGGGATGCCTTCAACAGGCTGGTCAGCCGCGCCATCGAGGAGCGGGTCGACTTCATGGTGGTTGCCGGCGATGTCTACGACGGCGATTGGCGCGACTTCAACACCGGGCTCTACTTCGTTCGGCAGATGGGCCGGCTCCGCCAGGCTGGAATTTCGGTCTACCTGCTGCACGGCAACCACGACGCCGAGAGCGAGATGACCCGGACGCTCGAACTCCCCGACAATGTGCATACCTTCTCCGCCCGGACGGCGCAGACCTTCCGGGTCGAGCACTTGAAGGTCGCGCTCCACGGCCGCAGTTTCAGGTCGGCCGCTATCACCGAGAACCTGCTTCCGGGCTACCCCAACCCGGTGTCGGGCTGGCTCAACATCGGCGTCCTGCACACCGCACTCGAAGGCCATGCCGAACACGCCCGCTATGCCCCGTGCTCCCTTGCCGAATTGCGCGCCCGGGGCTACCAGTATTGGGCATTGGGTCATGTGCACCAGCGCTGGATCGAAAGGGGTGCAGTCACGATCGCCTACCCCGGCAACCTTCAGGGGCGGCACATTCGCGAGCCTGGTCCGCGCGGGGCGCTCCTCATCACCGCGAGTGCCGGGGAAATCGTTGATGTGGAGGTGCTGGAGGTCGACGTCGTACGCTGGCAAACGCTCGATGTCCACATTGGCGAAATCAGTGACCGCTCAGGCGCCATCCGCGCCGCAGGTCTTGCGCTTGAGCAGGCGCTCGGGGCAGCGCCAGGGGAATTGCGCCTCGCGATCCGGCTGCGCTTCGTGGGGCGCTCTGCAGCGCACATGGACCTTGTTGCCGATGAAGTTCAACTCCGGCAGGAAATGCTCGCGCAGGCTGTGGCGATCGATCCGGATCGTCTGTGGATCGAGAAGGTCCGCGTGGAAAGCAGTGCGCCGGATTCGCAGATTGGTGCCTCGTTGGGCGAAAGGAAGGGCACGCTGACGGATCTGGCGCGCCTGATGCTCGAGGCGAGCGAGGACCCCAGCCTTTTGAGCTCGCTGCACGACGATTGGCGGCTTCTCCTCGAGACCTTGCCGCCGGAGGTACTCAAGGCGTCCGCGGACCTGCGGGCGCTGCGTCAGGATCCGATGGTTGCAGCGCCGCAATGGCTCCAACGCGCGGCACCCCTGGCGATGGGCCAGCTGGCGCAGGCCTCGGCACGTGCCTCCGAATCCTGAGGGGTTGCGCATGCGCATCGCCGAGTTCAATCTGATCCGCTACGGCAGGTTCACCAACCGGTCGCTGCGGTTTCAAGCTGGCGACCGCGACATCCACCTGGTCGTGGGTCCCAACGAAGCCGGCAAGTCCACCTTGCGTGCAGCCCTATGCGACTGGCTGTTCGGGATTCCGGTACGCACGCCGCTCGACTTCCTTCATCCGATGCCGGAGTTGCGGGTCGGCGGGGTGATGGAGCGGCGAAGCGCCAACGCAGACGCGG
>VGHO01000311.1 GCA_016868175.1 Betaproteobacteria bacterium | reverse complement strand
TTCGAGATGGCCACCGGCACGGGCAAGACGCTCCTGAGTGCGGCCATCGCCAAGCTGTATCTGCGCACCGAGAACGCCACGCGCATCCTGTTCCTCGTAGACCGGCTGGAGCTGGAGAATCAGGCGTGGAAGAACTTCAACGCCTACCTCGGCAACGACGGCATCAGCACCGTCATCTACAAGCAGAAGCGGCGGGATTGGATGCAGGCGCAGGTGGTCGTCACCACGATCCAGAGCCTCGCCGCGCGCAACCGTTTCCTCCACGAGTTCGCGCCCACGGATTTCCAGCTCATCATCAGCGACGAAGCGCACCGCACCATCAGCGGGAACAACCGGGCCATCTTCGAGTATTTCGTCGGCGCAAAGCTCGGCCTCACCGCTACGCCGCGCGATTATCTGAAAGGCTTGCAGGACGACGCCCGGCAGAACGACCCGCGCGAATACGAGCGGCGGCTGTTGCTCGACACCTACCGCACCTTCGGCAGCGACGACGGCAAGCCAACCTTCCGCTACACGCTGCTCAACGCCGTCCAGCACGTCCCGCCCTACCTGTGCAATCCCGTCACGCTCGATGCCCGTACGGACATCACCACGCAGATGCTCTCGGACGAGGGCTACGCGGTGACGCTCCCCGCAGACGAAGATGGCAAGGAGCAGGAAGTTGTCTTCGGCAAGAAGGACTACGAACGGAAGTTCTTCTCAGATGAGACGAACCTGAGCTTCATCCGCTGCTTCCTCGACAACGCCAAGTGCGACCCCATCACGGGCGAAGTGGGCAAGACCATCATGTTCGCCGTGAGCCGCAAGCATGCGACGAAGCTGGTGACGTTGCTCAACGAGGAAGCCACGCGCCGCTGGCCGAAGGAATACGCCGCCGGTTCGACATTCGCGGTGCAAGTCACGTCAGACATTCCCGGCGCGCAGCAGATGACGATTGATTTCGCCAACAACAACCTCAACGGCAAATCCAAGTGGCAGGCGGACAAGTTCCGCGATTACGACACCAGCCGCACCCGCGTCTGTGTGACCGTCGGCATGATGACCACCGGCTACGACTGCGAAGACATCCTGAACGTGGCGCTGACGCGCCCGATTTTCTCGCCCACCGATTTCATCCAGATCAAAGGGCGCGGCACGCGGCTGTTCACGTTCAAGCACGGCGAAGGCGCACACCAGCGCACGGCCAAGAAGGACGGCTTCGCGCTCTTCGACTTCTTCGCCAACTGCGAATACTTCGAGGAGGATTTTGACTACGACAAGAAGCTCCCGCTTCCAATCGAGTTTTCTGATCTGCCGATCGATGGCGATTCAGCGTCCGGCCGAGTACGAGTATGGGACTTCACGAATACATCCCCAGATCCGATGGCGGGCATCACCAGGGAGGAAGTCGGAACTGACGGCATGCGGATTGACCGAGAGATGTATCGCGAGCGATTTGCAGAGCAGGCATCCAAAGCGGCCAATGAAGATGCTGCTATGCGATCGGCTGTTGCGATAGAGGATTGGATTGCGATTGAGCAGCGCGCGAGCCAGCTGCTCTTCGATAAGGCAGGGCACTTTTGGAGTCTCAAGAAACTGCAAGACATTTACAAGACTGATCGGCTACCGAGCCTTCGTGAGATTCTTGCTGTTGCTCTCGGAGTGACGCCTCGGATTCCTAGCCGGGCTGAGCTTGCCGATGAAGCATTTGAGCGCTTCGTTGCAACGACGGAGACTAATGCGACGCACAGCCGTGAGCTCAAGACAGTATGTGTCGCGTTCCTTCTCGACCCATATGCGAGGATGCTCGTTGAGAAGGAGCAGTTCGCCGCCCTGAGTGCATACGATCCCGGGCTGTTCGCGGCACTACAGCGTCTGGAGCCTGCGGAACGCCAGGGACTGATCATGTACTTGAAGGCGCAGGTTTCGCTGCAGCAGTTCGAGATCGCGGCGTGAAGTTCTAGGCGACCGATCTAATCAGGTGTCGGGGTAGCGCCGAGACCTTACTCCCTCTTCGCGCTTCCCGTCTCTACGTCTGGCACCATCAGCGGCGTTGGGGTCGTAGCGGCGAGGGCTGCCGACGGTGACGTGATCGCTCTCATCCGGCCACCGCATGTGAGCGTTCGTGCATCGAAGTTGCTACTCACCTCCGCCGCACTACCGCAGCGCGAGAAGTTCGTCGAAAAACTATGGGGCTGAGGCTGTCTCAGGGCTTACGAAGCGCGATCCGAGTCGCTGAGCGATTCCAGTAATGAGTCGCAGGAGGATGATCCACACTGGCGCTTAGAGCACATGGCGTTGACGATGGCAGAAATGGCTTGGGAAGCCCGCCGCGCCGAGAGCTTGGCGCGCGCC
>VGHO01000310.1 GCA_016868175.1 Betaproteobacteria bacterium | reverse complement strand
CTGTCGATGGTGTTGTAACCGATGATTGACATTCCCGATCCACCGCCGTCGATAATGCCGCTGGAGCTGATGCTCCTGGCCTTGATCGCGACGACATCGCCGCGATTCAATGACGTGACAACCGAGAAGGGCACGTCCACCCAATTGCCGCCGCCTGCTCTGTGGTAGAAAAGGTCCCCGCGCTGCGTGCCGTTGACCGTCACGTACCCTGTCACGCCGCCGGCGGCTCCCGCAAGAACCGAGCCGTTGATCTGATACAGGCCTGACTGCCACGGCGCGCCGGCGGGTCCGCCGGTGTTATTGAACTCGACCGTGCCGAACGGGATGGTCTTCATCGAGGAATCCAGCGAAGCGCCGGTGCTCCGCAATTGCTGCGCGCTGGCGGCCGGGCGGCTGTCGATGGTGTTGTAACCGATGATTGACATTCCCGATCCACCGCCGTCGATAATGCCGCTGGAGCTGATGCTCCTGGCCTTGATCGCGACGACATCGCCGGGATTCAATGACGTGACAACCGAGAAGGGCACGTCCACCCATCCGCTGCCGCCTTCTCTGTAGTAGAACAGGTCCCCGCGCTGCGTGCCGTTGACCGTCACGTACCCTGTCACGCCGCCGGCGGCTCCCGCAAGAACCGAGCCGTTGATCTGATACAGGCCTGACTGCCACGGCGCGCCGGCAGGGCCGCCGGTGTTATTGAACTCGACCGTGCCGAACGGGATGGTCTTCATCGAGGAATCCAGCGAAGCGCCGGTGCTCCGCAATGCTGCGCGCTGGCGGCTGAGATCGGCGTGGCGTGGGCATTCGGCACAGCAAGGCTAGTGAAAATCAAAGCGACCAGAGCAGCGGTCGCAAAACGGCGGAGCGGGTTCATGAGCGTTCCTTTCGCGTGGCAGGTGGGCAGGTGGGGACGTGGATAAAGCAACATTTCTTCTGTAAACCGCGGTCTTCGGAGGTGGGTCATCTGGCTTCCATGGTCAGGTAGGCACGTTCAGTTTCCCAATCGTCACTGATCTCCGAGAGGACAGCGGAGGCGAGTCGTAGGAGAGTTCGGGTGGCTCGCCCACGAGCGGTGAGTCCCGGTCTCGCGTGCGACGAGGAAGAACGGTTGGTGTCGCCGGTGATGCCATCGCAGACGCCGATCCACGACACGCGATCAGAGACTTGGTCGCAAGCGCCGCTCCGGGCGGACTTCCTCTATCCCGTGGCACGTACCACGGCGGCGCAACGCGAATCAGCGGGCCGCTTGTTCGGCGAGATATGCGCATGAGGGGGAAAAACTCCTCGCAGGGTGGTCAGACCCCTACATGCTCTGCGCGGCCGTCTCGCTGTCAATCAGTCATCTCGGAAAAGTGACGAAACGGGCGCGCGTAGGGACGAATCGGGCGCGCACTGGGACGAATCGGGCAAAAGTAGGGACGAAACGGGCGCGTGCCGGTCGTCAGCCACAGCCCCAAACCTTTTCACACAAACCAAAACAGGAACCATCTCATGTCCACAGCAACCACCACATCCCACGACACCGGCCAGCGCACAACAAACCGGGCCATATCCCAACCCACCAACGCCCCCAGGGCAATCGCATCTTCTGAGAGCGGCACAAGTATTGCGGTGAGTCGTCGAAAGGCAAGCGGGCGGCGGTGGCCGCACGCCACCTGGCCTTTGTCATGGAGGACGACTTGTGATTGTTTCAACGACGCCTGTAATTCTTTCACACTTCGAGGACCTGACCGACCCGCGGATGACGCGGACGAAGCGCCACCTGCTGATCGACATGGTGGCCATCGCCTTGTGCGCGGCAATCTGCGGGGCGGAGGGATGGGCTGACGTCGAGCGGTTCGGCAAGAAGAAGAGGGAATGGTTTGCCCGGTTTCTCGATCTTCCCAACGGCATCCCGTCGCACGATACGTTCGGGAGGGTGTTCGCTCGACTCGACTCGTCCGAGTTCTACGCCTGCCTGCAACGATGGATCCGGTCGCTTAACCAGGCGGTTTCGGATCATGGAGTGCGGCTGGATGGCAAGACGCTCCGGCATTCGTTCGATACGGCTGCAGGCAAGGATGCCCTGCACCTGCTCAATGCATGGTCCAGTGATCTGCAAGTCTGCCTTGGTCAAGTGGCAGTCGACGAAGGCTCGAACGAGATCACGGCGGTGCCTAAGCTCTTGGATCTCCTCGAGCTGACGGGAGCAGTCGTGACGCTGGATGCCATGCATTGCCAGAAGGAGACGGCCCAAGCGATCTGTGACAAGGGTGCCGACTACGTACTGACGGTCAAGCGCAACCAGCCCATGCTGCACGAGCAGATTCAGAAGTGCTTCGAGGACGCTGGCGACAAGGACTACAACGTGCCCG
>VGHO01000309.1 GCA_016868175.1 Betaproteobacteria bacterium | reverse complement strand
TAGACGGGCGGTTGCTGTGGGGGGTGCTTCATGCAATGGGCGGGACTGACACTTGGTGGACCTTCGCCGGCACTCGGGTTGACTGGGACAACAGCGAGGCCGCCTTCCGATGGTCCGGGACGGCAGAGGGTTGCCTTCCGATGGACCGGGACGGCGAGGGGTTGCCTTCCGATGGACCGGGACGGCAGAGGGTTGCCGCGCGTTCATGCGATTATGCAGGGGTTTTGCCTCGGATCGGTGGCTGCCGCGCCATGGCGGCTTCGTTGCCGGTGAGGCGCTGCGCTGAGAGGACCAGCGGGAGGAGTGAATGGACCAGCAGGAGGAGTGAATGGACCATCGGGTGGCCGGAATTCCCCGGAGTCGAAGCGATGGGCGACGCAACGATCAGTTGAGAAACCTGGACCTTCGGCGCGGCGTGTCAAGGCACGCGGAGGGCTCTGCGCTGATCCATATTGGTCACACGCAGGTGCTCTGCACCGCAAGCGTTGAGGCGAAAGTGCCGGGTTTTCTGCGTGGTCGCGGCCAGGGCTGGGTGACCGCCGAGTACGGCATGCTTCCCCGGGCAACGCACACCCGCGGCGATCGTGAGGCCGCGCGTGGCCGGCAGTCGGGGCGTACACAGGAGATCCAGCGGCTGATTGGCCGCAGTCTGCGCGCGGTGACCGACCTTGCGGCGCTCGGCGAGCACACGATCGTGCTCGATTGCGACGTGTTGCAGGCCGACGGAGGCACCCGCTGCGCTTCGATTACTGCGGCCTGCCTTGCACTGGCCGACGCACTGGAATGGATGCAGCAGCGCAGCAAGCTTCGCAGCGACGCACTCAAGCAGTGGGTTGCTGCAGTGAGCGTCGGGATTGCGGGCGGCGCCGTGGTGCTCGACCTCGACTACGCGGAGGATTCGGCCTGCGATACCGACATGAACGTCGTGATGTCGGCCGACGGTGGCATTGTGGAATTGCAGGGGACTGCCGAGGGCGTCCCGTTCAGCCGGCAGGAGGCTGACCGGATGCTGGATCTCGCTCAGGGCGGGATCCGTGCGCTCGTTGAGGCGCAGCGCTCCGCCATGGCCCGGGAAAGGCCAGACCGCGCATGAGGCAACTTGTGCTTGCTTCCGCAAATGCCGGAAAGCTTCGCGAGTTTGAAGCGCTTTTCGCAGTCTATGGCCTCCAGGTGGTGAGCCAGCAGGCTCTGGGTATTGCGCCGCCGGAGGAGCCGTATGCGAGCTTTCTCGAGAATGCGCTGCACAAGGCCCGGCATGCGAGTGCAGGTTCGGGTCTGGCGGCGCTCGCAGACGACTCGGGCATCTGTCTTGCCGCGCTCAACGATCAGCCTGGCGTGCATTCGGCCCGATGGGCGGCGATCCACCAGGGGGGGCAAGGTGATCGTGCCAATAACTACACGGTGAATCAACAGCTTGCAGGTCGAAGCTCGGAGGCGGTCTACTTTTGCTGTCTCGTGTTTCTGCGCCGCGCCGACGACCCTATGCCTCTTGTTGCCCAGGCACTCTGGCGTGGTCGCTGGCTTGCCGAGCCTCGCGGTGAGGGCGGCTTCGGTTACGACGCCCATTTCCAGCCGCATGGCCAGGTGCTGAGCGCCGCGCAGCTGGATGCGGAGGCAAAGAACCGCGTGAGCCATCGTGGGCGCGCAACCCGGCAGCTGATGAGCGCGCTCGGTGAAGCGGGGCTCCTTGGGTTTTCCACCGGTGCGGCCGATGCGACCGATGCGACCGAAGCACGGGGAGGCGCCTGCGCAGTCGGAGTCGAGGCCTTGGTCGATCCATGGGGGAGAAGGGGGAGAAGGGGGAGGGGGCTGAGATTGGGGAGAAGCCGGTGAAGCTGGAGAAGCCGGCGGATCTGGTGAAGCCGGTGAAGCTAGAGAGGCCGGCGGAGCTGGTGAAGCCAGTGATGCCGGTGGAGCCGGCGGAGCTAGTGGTGCCGGTGGACCCGAGGAGCATTCGCGCGCAGGCCTTGCCTTTTCCGCCACCACTCGGCCTCTACATTCATTTGCCCTGGTGCATCCGGAAGTGTCCGTATTGCGATTTCAATTCACATGCATTGCAGTCCGCCTCGGAGGATTCGGGACTCTTCGATCGCTACGTGGATGCCTTGATCGCCGACCTCGAGGGGAGCCTTCCGGCCGTCTGGGGCCGAACCGTCCAGACGATCTTCCTTGGCGGCGGTACGCCGAGTCTGTTCGCTCCAGAGGCGGTGGCGCGCCTGCTCGAGGCGGTGCGCAGTCGTCTGCGCCTGCAGGGAGCCGCCGAAGTTACGATGGAGGCCAACCCTGGCAGTTTTGAGGTGGAGCGCTTCAAGGCCTTCGAGGCTGCGGGAATCAACCGCCTGAGCCTTGGGGTTCAGACTT
>VGHO01000308.1 GCA_016868175.1 Betaproteobacteria bacterium | reverse complement strand
GCAAGCGCTGGACCTGCGAGATCAAGAATGTCGCAGGCGCCTTCGGGCGAGGCGATCAGCGTGCCCGCTCCCTTGAGCACCACCGTTGCTCCGCTCGCTGCGGCAAGGGTTTGTGCAGCGGTGTGGCGGTCGTTTTCAACGTCGTTGCGTCCGATGCCGAGCAATCGTGCAGCCTCGAGCGGATGGGGAGTCAAGACGATGCGCGGGGCGATCGGCAGACCTGGGCCGGGTTTGATGCGCTTCAGCCCATCCTTGCGTCTCGCGAGCAGGTTCAGCGCATCGGCGTCGAACACCCGATCCTGTGACCCCTGGAGTGCCAGATCGAGCAGCTCTTCGGCCCCGTCGTCCAGCCCGAGGCCGCAGCCGATGCCCATCACCAACCGCGACGGGCTCAGGCTGGCAACTTGCTGCGCAAGCCACCCCCGGGTGCGGCGCATCACTTGCGCCGACAAGGTGAGCCGCTCAGACCGGGCCACCACATGAATCTTTCCCGGACTGAGTGCCAGCGCGCCGCCCGCGGCGAGTGCGATTGCGCCTTCGGTCCCCTCTGCGCCTCCCACGAGCACAAGCTCTCCGAGCATTCCCTTGTGCGCATGGGCCGCACGACGGGCAAGTGCAAGGCCATCAAAGTCGCGCGCGGTACGGAGGAGCCGATGACCCGGACTCTCGGGGGGTGTCTCGACCAGCGGAGCCGCAAGGACCTCGCCAGCGTAGCTGCGACCAGTGGGACTGAAGAGCCCGCGGGTTGGCGCAAGAAGTGCCAGGGTGGCGTTGGCCGAAACTGCCACCGGGTCTCCCACACCCCGGTCCGGATCGAGCCCGGTGGGGAGATCCACTGCCAGAATGCGGCGCCGATCCGTTGCGGCATCGCGCCAGGCACGCAGCACCGCGATTGCCTCGGTCAATTCCGCAGATAGCGCTCTGGTTCGGCCCAGTCCGAGCCAGCCATCCACCACCAGGCCTGCAGCGGGAAGTCTTCCCGGCAGCGCAGCGAGTGTCGCTGGATCAAGTCCTTGCAAGGGGCCGCAAAGCCATCCGCTCCGCTGCAGGCGCCTCAGGCACGCGAGCGTGTCATGGCCGTTGTGACCGGGCCCGGCCAGCCCAAGCACCTCGAGATGCAGGTGGTTGGCTGACGCTGCGGGCAGTTGCTGAAGCATCTGCGTGGCGACTTGCGCAAGGGCTGCGCCGGCACGCTCGATCAGTGCCCCGTGCGGATGAATCGCCAGCATTTGTGCTTCCCACTTTCGCAGTTGCGAGAGGCAGAGCGCAAAAGCTGGCTTTGCGATGCGCGGTTGCTGAGCTTCGGCACTCATGATGAGGGCTAGCTCCAGCGTGAGGGCTGATAGGGCAGGGGATCGATCGGCAGGGGCTCGCCCCCCACCAGCATCGCCGCGAGGAGTTCTGCGCTGCCCGCAGCCATAGCCCAGCCGGTGCTGCCGTGACCGGCATTGACCCACAATCCCTCGGGACCGACAGGGCCGATGAGCGGAAGTCCGTCGGGCAGCATGGGTCTCGCGCCGCTCCAGACCTCCGGCTCGAGCCGCCCCGGGGCGGCGGCGAAGTTGGCAACGGCGGCCGTGGTGCGGCTGGTGACGGCGGCGGTAGCGTGGGGCCCACCTGCATCAGGCACTGGAGCGGCAAGCGGGCCAAGCCACGTTGAGGCCACCCGCCACAGCGTGCCGGCAGCTTCCCGCAGTGTGCCCCGATGAACTGCACTGGAAGGATCGGCAGCCCCGAGGTGCGCCATTCCAGCGGCACGCAAGCGGTAAACGGGGCGCGTACGATCCGTGGACTCGCCGGAACTGGCTTGCGGCAAGGGCGTGAGTGCAATCTTGTAGTGTTCGTCCATGAATGCAGAAGCGAGTCGCTCGACGGACTCGAGCGTCCAGGTGAGCGAAAAGCCCCGCACCGGATAGAGCGGCACCCTGGGCATGAAGCGCCTGAGCAAAAAAGCGCTCCACGGGCCTGAACTCACCACGCAATGCTGCGCCCGGATCGACTCGCCGTTGGCAAGTTCGATGCGAACCCCTTCACCCGGTTGCGAGCGCCTGGGGACTGAAGCGCTTTCACCCAGTGCCTCGAGGCCAGGCGCTTCGATGTGCTTCACCTCAACACCGTAGCGCAGATCGATTCCGCGCGCCTCCCGGGAATCGAGCAACGACCTCACGTAGGCGCGACAGTCGCCCGCTTCATCACCGTCCACCCGGAGCACGGCGTAAGGGGTGTGATTCGCCCTCGCCAGCGCTGGCTCGCGCTCAAGCCAGGCCTTGCCGTCACAAGCCTCAACCGAAAAGCCGAAGCGCTCAAGAGAGGTGCGCAGGCCGCCGGCACGCCTCCAGTCGCCCGCAGTCCTGAAAAGCACCCAGTAGCGATCGGTGGAGCGGTAGCCGAGTCCAAGCGCGCGGGCCTGTTCCTGCAAGACCT
>VGHO01000307.1 GCA_016868175.1 Betaproteobacteria bacterium | reverse complement strand
TTCACCGCGATGCTGAGACTCGATCACAACCGGGCTCTTTCGCAACTCGCCGCAAAGTCGCATCGTCCGGTGGCCGAACTCCGCAAGCTGTGCGTGTGGGGCAACCATTCGCCCACGATGTATGCCGACTACCGCTTCGCGACAGCGGGCGGCGAGTCGGTCAGCACCCTGATCAACGACGACGACTGGAACCGCAATGTCTTCCTGCCCACGGTCGGCAAGCGGGGAGCAGCGATCATCGAAGCGCGCGGGCTGTCGTCGGCCGCGTCTGCAGCAAACGCCGCCATCGACCACATGCGCGACTGGGCGCTTGGCACCTCCGGTGAGTGGACCACCATGGGGGTTCCGTCCGATGGATCCTACGGCATTCCCGAGGATGTGATGTTTGGATTTCCGGTCACCTGCGCCGACGCGCGTTACACCATTGTGCAGGGCCTCGCCATCGATGCGTTCAGTCAGGAGCGTATCGCCATCACGCTCAAGGAACTGCTCGAGGAGCGCGACGCGGTCGCGGGGCTGCTGTCATGACCGCCGGGCTGCGCCCGGGTGCGGCGTTGCGCAGAGCGCTCCACGAGGAAAGTCCGCTGCAGATCGTCGGGACCATCAACGCGCACCATGCACTGCTTGCGCGCCGCGCCGGATATCGGGCGATCTACCTCTCCGGGGGCGGCGTTGCGGCCGGCTCTCTCGGGCTTCCCGACCTCGGCATTTCCGGCCTCGACGACGTGCTCACCGATGTGCGCCGCATCACCGATGTGTGCAACCTTCCGCTGCTCGTGGATGTTGACACGGGTTTTGGTGCATCGGCGTTCAACGTGGCGCGCACCACCCGGTCCCTGATCAAGGCCGGTGCTGCGGGAATGCATATCGAGGATCAGGTGGGCGCCAAACGCTGCGGGCACCGTCCCAACAAGGAGATCGTGTCGCAGCAGGAAATGGTGGACCGGATCAAGGCGGCGGCGGATGCACGTTTCGACGACTCCTTCGTGATCATGGCCCGCACCGATGCGCTTGCCGTCGAGGGCCTCGAGATGGCCGTGGAACGTGCGCGCGCCTGCGTGGAGGCTGGCGCCGACATGATCTTTCCAGAGGCGATCGGCGAGCTTTCGATGTACCGCGCCTTCGCAGGCGCGGTTCAGGTGCCGGTCCTTGCAAACATCACCGAATTTGGTCACACCCCCCTCTTCACCACCTCCGAGCTTCAGGAGGCGGGCTGTGCAATCGTGCTCTACCCGCTGTCGGCCTTTCGCGCCATGAACAAGGCCGCAGAGGTGGTCTACCGTGCAATCCGCGAGGAAGGCACCCAGCGCAGCGTGGTCGACCGCATGCAGACCCGTGAAGAGCTCTACGACACGCTCGGTTACTGGGACTACGAGCGAAGGCTCGACCAGCTTTTCGCGAAAAACAGGGCCTGAGTCAGCCCCGGAGAACGTACCATGACGAGCGACGCTCTACAGGCACCCTCCCCTTCCGCCAAAGCGAAGAAGTCGGTTGCGCTCTCGGGGGTAGCCGCTGGAAACACCGCGCTGTGCACTGTCGGGCGCACCGGCAACGACCTGCACTACCGCGGCTACGACATCCTCGACATTGCCGAACACACCGAATTCGAGGAGGTTGCGCACCTGCTGGTGCACGGCCGCTGGCCCAATGCCTCGGAACTCGCCGCCTACAAGACCCGCTTGCGCGCGCTGCGCGGAATTCCACGGGCGGTCAAGACGGTCCTCGAGGCGCTCCCCGCCAGCACCCACCCGATGGACGTGATGCGCACGGCGGTTTCGGCGCTCGGCTGCGCACTTCCCGAAAAGGACGACCACAACCCCGGCGGGGCACGCGACATTGCTGACCGCCTCCTTGCCTCGCTCGGCTCGATGCTGCTCTACTGGCACGCCTACGCCTGCGAAGGCAGGCGCATCGAAGTCGACACCGACGATGACTCGATCGCTGCGCATTTCCTGCGACTGCTCCACCGCCGCGAGCCCCCGGCAGGCTGGGTGCGGGCCATGCACACCAGCCTCAACCTCTATGCCGAGCATGAGTACAACGCCTCCACCTTTGCCTGCCGCGTCATTGCCGGCACAGGCTCTGACATTTATTCGGCCATTGTCGGCGGAATCGGCGCGCTCCGCGGCCCCAAGCACGGCGGAGCCAACGAGGCGGCCTTCGAGACCCAGAAACGCTACGCCTCACCAGACGAAGCCGAGGCCGATATCCGGCGCAGGGTTGAAGCCCGCGAACTGGTCATCGGCTTTGGCCACCCGGTCTACACCCTCTCCGATCCGCGCAACAAGGTGATCAAGGAGGTTGCACGCCGCCTCTCCGTGGAGGCCTGCGATCTGAAGATGTTCGGGATTGCCGAGCGGCTCGAGGCCGTGATGTGGGAGGTGAAGCGGATGTTCCCCAACCTCGACTGGTTCTCGGCGGTGTC
>VGHO01000306.1 GCA_016868175.1 Betaproteobacteria bacterium | reverse complement strand
GAGCCGGGAGCGGGGGCACTGCCCGAGCGTCGCCCAGGATCTGTGGCAGACGCAAAAAACCGGTCTCGGGAAGTCGTCGCATGGCATCGCTCCGTCGCTTGGTTAACGGGAGTCACCAAAGTGCGACCCCGTCCAACAGACTGCCATGCTTGGGGCGGGGTGCAAGCCCGCGGACCGCATCCGCCCAAGCGGGGTTCTCAACGGTGGCCCCCGCGCGCCTTGGCTACGAGGCGCGAACCTGCGTCGATCCGGTTGGGTGCAGGCGCGCAGAGCGCGTCGCAGCAACGCGTCTCGCGTGCGGGCGCCCCTTGAGCGTTACGTCCAGGAAGTCGGCCCACGCCTGCATCATCGCCGTACGCTGAGCCAGATACTTGGCGTGGTTGTACGCAGCAGCAACCCGGTTGCGCTGCTGGTGCGCAAGCTGCAACTCAATGTGCTGATGATCAAAGCCCTGTTCGTGCAGCAGCGTCGAGGCAAGCCCCCGAAAGCCGTGACCGGTCATGCGGCCCTTGAAGCCCATGCGCTCAAGCGCCTTCAGGATCGTGTTGTTGCTCATGGGGCGCTCGGCGTTACGATCGCCCGGAAAGAGGAACTTCCCCTTTCCCGTGATCGCGTGCAGCAGCCGCAACTGCAGGCACGCTTGGGTGGACAGCGGCACGATGTGGGGGTCGCCCATCTTCATGCGGGCTGCCGGAATGTCCCAGCGCCTTGCCTCGAGGTCGATCTCATCCCAGGTGGCTTCAATCAGCTCCGTGGTGCGCACAAAGGTGAGGCTCATCAGGTGAAGCGCAATCCGCGTCACCGGCGTGCCGCTGTAAATCTCCATGGCCTGCAGCAACGCCGGCAACTCCTTGCCGTCGATGCGGGCGAAGTTTTGCTTGGCAAGCGTGGGCACTACATCGCTCGGGCGAAAGTCCGCCGAAGGGTTGCGAGCCGCCAATCCATGCGCAATGGCAAACCGGAAGATCTGGCCGCACATCTGGTGTGCACGCTTGGCAATGTCGTGCGCTCCGCGGCTGTCGATGCGCTTCAGGAGCCCGAGCATCTGCGGGGCTGTAACCGCATCCACGCTTGTCGTGCCGAGCGCCGGAAAGACATCGGCCTCGAGGCGCCGCATCACGTAGCCCGCGTGGCGCTCGGACTTTCCGACCGACCAAACCGCAAACCATGCGCGCGCAACCGCCTCAAAGGACTTGTCGAGCTGCTGCTCCTGACGGTCCTGGCGTCGCGACTCGACGGGGTCGACGCGGTGCGCGAGTTTGCGGCGAACGGCGTCGCGCTCGCCGCGGGCCTCGGCAAGCGAGATCGTGGGGTAAGCGCCGATCGAGTAGGTGCGCTCCTTGCCTTCGTGGCGGTAGCGGACCTGAAAGAGCTTGCCGCCGGAGGGCTGAACGAGGATGCACAAGCCCTGCGAATCGCTCAGGCGATAGGCACGTTCACGGGGCTTGGCGCTGCGGATTTTTGCGTCGCTGAGCATGGCTTTCTCCGAGTGAAAAAGGCCCAAGTGTGGGTAAAGTTGGCCCGTCTGTGGGTAAGGCTCCAACTTTACCCACAATTTTACCCACAAAGCACTCGGATGTCGACGAATGGTCTCGGGGGCTTTCGGTCTGAGTTCTCCCGTAAGCCGCTGTTTTTCATCTGTTTTTAGGACTTCTCCGACCTTCTTCGGATGTCCTCGGACGGTACCCATGGCGGAGAGGGTGGGATTCGAACCCACGGTACGGTAGAACCGTACACCGGATTTCGAGTCCGGCGCATTCGACCACTCTGCCACCTCTCCGAGACTCACACCACAAAGCCGTATGCGGATAGTCCCGCTGCACGGCGCGACCACTCCTCAACTGCGAAGCGACTACTCCCCAACTGCGAAGCGACTACTCCCCAACTGCGAAGCGACCACTCCCCACCTGCGAAGCGACCACTCCTCAACTGCGAAGCCACCACTCCGCAACCAGGATCCGACAGCCCTGCGGCGATCTACCTTCACCGGCTTGAGCGAATGGTAGCACTCGGTGCACCCACGGCCGAAACGCAGATCGCAGACCGCAGCTAGCGTGCAGCACAGGCTCCCCGATGCGCCGTTGCCAATTCGTGGGCCCGGTTGAGGCTGCGAACAGGGCAGGGGGTTTGGGGTTGAGCCCGAAGCCGGGCGCGGCGCATTGAGCAGATTGCTGCGGGCCCATACCGAAGCACCTCTTCGTTGTTTGTTTCTGTCTGCTCCCGCTGCACCACCACAGGAGCAGCGCCCATGAGTAGGCGTTTTCAAGAGCATTTTCAGCGACTTAAGACGCTCTCCAAACCAACGCAACAGCGGCTTGTGCTAGCATCAACCACCTTGTCAAGCCCAATGGTCCGGGCCTCCCGGTCCCGGAGGGGCGGCCGTTATGCCGCCGCTTCAGGCACCGTCAATCCATGCGTGCACTTCGGTGCACATCACGGGGTTCCTGCGTGATGTCGAACGAGCAAATCGTGAACGAAGTC
>VGHO01000305.1 GCA_016868175.1 Betaproteobacteria bacterium | reverse complement strand
CACGCCAGCGGCGTTGAGCGCCTGGTGCGAAACAGTCTGTGGCGCGGGCGTTCACAGGAGCGCTTCTACGATGCCCTTGAATGGCTCTACGGCTGGAACGCTGGCAACTGCCTGAACCAGTCGTGAAACGCATCAGCACGAAGGATCAAGGGAGATAAACCATGCAATCACTCGGAACACTTGAAGAGCTACCCCAGCAATACCGTGACGAGCTCGCATCGATGAATCTGGTGCCGCTGTGGCCCAGCCTGCGTGCGTTGCTGCCACCCGGTGTTCCCAGCAGGCACACACGCCCCACGCACTGGAAGTATCGGGCGCTGCGCCCGCAGTTGATGAAGGCAGGCGAACTCACACCGATGGAAAAGGCCGAGCGCCGCGTGCTGGTGCTGGCCAACCCCGGTCACGGCCTCGAGAACATGAAGGCGAGCCCGGCGATCTATCTGGGAATGCAGTTGCTGCTGCCCGGCGAGTGGGCCCCAAGCCACCGGCACACACCCAATGCCGTACGCATGGTGATTGAGGGTTCGGGCGCAACCACCACGGTCGATGGCGAGAAGTGCCCCATGGAGCGCGGCGACCTGATCCTCACGCCCACGGGTCTCTGGCACGAACACGCGCATGAGGGGAGCGATCCGGTGGTCTGGCTCGATGTGCTGGATCTGCCGCTGATCTACTACGCGGAGACATCGTATGCCACCGAGGGCGCACGCCAGACGCCGGGCGCAGGCCGCGGGGACCAGGCCCACACGGCGGGCGGAGTGGTTCCTGCGCCGCTTTTCGAGCGCCGCGCAGATAAACCCTACCCCATGCTGCGCTACCCTTGGTCGCAGGTGCGTCAGGCCTTGATCACCCTGGCTGAAGATCGGCCGGATCTCGAGGCGGTGCAGCTGAATTACATCAATCCCGAAAGCGGCAAGGATGCGCAGAACAACCTCGGCTTCTACGCGCTGATGCTGCGCGCCGCGCAAACGCTTGCCCTGCCCGCAAGGTCACCCTCGGCGGTCTACCACACGATCGAGGGCAGTTGCGAAATCAGCGGCGCGGGGTTGCAGGCAATGCAACTCGCCGAGGCCGACACCTGTGTGGTGCCCGGCTACACGCCGATCCGGATCCGTAACGGCACGGCCAGCGCCGCCACTTTCGTTTTCATTGCCGACGAGGCCCCCCTGCATCGCAAGCTTGGGGTCTACGAGGTGAGATCCTGAGCGTCTCCATCACCCTTGCCAGGAGAACACCCATCTACGGTGATGCCGCCACCATTCCCGCTCACGCAAGGGCAACACCTCCGGGGCCTCACAGGGTCTGCCAGCCGAAGCCGCTTTTCTGGTCGGCGATCACGAGGCGCGCGAGCGCCTCTGCGCCGATCGCGCCGTGCAGGGCAGCACGGACCTGATCCGGATGGTTGTTCTGAAGGCTCAGGTGCGCGGCCACCAGAACCCGCAGGTTCGCGGCATCGATTTCACGCAGGAAGGCTGCCGACTGCGCATTGGACAGGTGACCCCACGCCCCGGCAATGCGGCGCTTCACGCTGGCAGGGTAAGCGCAGCGCTCGAGCAGCGGCAGATGATGGTTGCACTCGAGCACCAGCGCGTCGAGCCGGCAGTAACGCTGCAGTACCTCGCGCGAAATATGGCCGAGATCGGTGAGGATTCCGAGACTCGTTTGCGATCCCGGCTGCCCAGCGTTGTGATGATGCAGTACAAACTGCTGGGCCTCGCGCGCATCGTGCGGAACAGCAACGGCCTCGATCTCGAGCCCGAAGGCCTCGAAACGCTGGCCTGAACTCAGCCGGACCCACTGCAGTCCTTTCGCCTCGGCCTGTGTCAACTGCCCGACGGACAGGCCCGCCCCTTGCAGGGTCCCAAGGCTCGCCCCCAATGGAATCGCGTACTTCGTTGCGAGGCTGATCGCGCATCCCAGGTGATCCTCGTGTTCGTGCGTGAGGAGAATGAGATCCAGATCGAAAGCCTCGCAACCACAGGCACGAAGCCGCATCTGCAGTTCCCGTTCCGACATGCCGCAGTCGACCAGGAGCAGGCGCTCGGCCGCTTCGTGCGTCCACTGCACCAGAAGCGCGTTGCCCGCGCTGCCGCTACCGAGACTGCGGAACCGCATCTGCGGGCTACCCTCGGAAGTCCGCCGCTCTGCGCAGGCTAGCGCAACTGCTCCCGCAAGAGCTTGAGCATGCCCTCGGCAACCTGACGCTGTTCATCGCCGCGAAGGTTTTCACCCTTGGCATCCACCACCATGATCCGGGTGGACTCTCCCTGCCCGCTGACCTGCACCCGGTACTGCCTGGGTGTCTGGGCCACCGCAGAGCGGAAGATCGCTGTCACGCTGTCGAGCATTCCGCGTCGCGGAGACTCCCGGTCGATCCCCGGATCGATGTAGCGAACGTAGTAGATACCCTTGCTCCGGTCGCGATCCTCCACCGTGAATCCGCCGCGATCGAGCGCAAGGCCCACCTGTCGCCAGGCGCGGTCGA
>VGHO01000304.1 GCA_016868175.1 Betaproteobacteria bacterium | reverse complement strand
CTCAACGTCGGCGACGAACGCTTCGACATCGGCCACGAGCGCTGCCGGATCGGCAAGCGCAGCCTCGACCTCGGCAACGCTTGCGGCCACTTCCGCCAACGCCGCAGGCGGCTCTGCCACGGCCGCCGCGGGCTCGGCCTCTTCGGCGTCCACTTCGGCAACCGACGCAGCAAACGCTGCAACTGCCGCAAACACAACGCGCGTTGCGGCAGAATCCGCAGCAACCAACGCGGCAACCTCGGCAAGCGCTGCGGCAACTTCTGCGAGCACCGCCTCCACCCAAGCCAACGCAGCCGGGCAGTCGGCCACCACAGCCTCGACCGCGGCCACCCAAGCCTCCACGAGCCAAGCCGAGGCCCTCGCCTACCGCAACCAGGCCTCGACCTCGGCCACGCACGCTGCGGGATCGGCAGCGGCTGCCGCGCAAGACTTCAGCACCGTGAACGCGCGGCTCAACAACGCGGGTGGGACCGGCGTTACGGTGGAAGCGGGAATGTCTGCGCAGGCAAACTCGATCAGCGGACTCTCGGGCCAGTACACCGTCAAGATCGATGCCAACGGCTACGTTACGGGCTTCGGTCTTGCCTCGAGCGCAGTAAACGGCGTGCCCACGAGCAGCTTCATCCTGCGGGCCGACAAGTTTTCGATCGCCAACCCTGCCGGACCGGGTCTTTCGCCGATCGTGCCCTTTGTGGTGAACACCACCCCCGAGACGATCAACGGGGTGCTCGCACCAGCGGGCGTCTACATGGATGCGGCCTATCTCAAGAACGGCACCCTCACCGCCGCCAAGATCGCCAACGCCACGATCGACGATGCGAAGATCGCAAGCCTGAGCGCGGCCAAGATCACCGCGGGCACCTTGAGCGCCGATCGCATCGCAGCGGGCTCGCTCGATGCGAAGATCGCCAACCTCGATGCGGCCGTCATCACCGCAGGCACGCTTGGCACCGCGCGCATCGGGCAGGCGAGCATCGGTGCGGCCCAGATCGCCAATGCGGCGGTCGACACCCTGAAGATTGCCGGCAACGCGGTGACCATCCCGGTGGTGGCAAGCGTGGACAATGCCCAGTTTGCCGGACCCGTCAGCATCACCAACGACTTCGGCGGGTCTTTCCCGGTCTTTTTGCAGATGACGATGCGGCTGAGCGATACGGCGGTGGGCCCCTTTCAACTCACCGCTTTGGGCATCGGCTATGACTTTGGAATCTACTACCCGTTCAATGTGCTCTTCATGCGCACCGACTACAACGTCAACGCCTACAACTGGGTCTTTAGCTGCTCGGCCTCCTTCAACATCCCCGCCTACACCACGGCGCGCTTCTGGGCCGGGGCGATCTCCGGGGGCAACTACTACACGATCACGTTTCTCGTGCTCGGCTGCAAGCGATGAGCACCGTGGTCTTTCACACCGCCGAGGGTCGCATCGTGCAGTGCATCACGGGCGACGATGCGCTCCTTGCGCTGCAACCCACCCCGCAGGGCTGTGAGCGGCTGGTGTGCGACGGCGCACCGCTTGCCTACACGCACTACGTTGATGGAGGCAAGGTGCTGGCGATACCGCCTGCGCCTGAAGCCATGATGCGCTTTGAGCCGGCGCAAAAGGCCTGGGTCCGCGATGCGCCACTTGCCTGGTGGACGATCCGGCAGGCGCGCAACGCCAAGCTCCTTGCATCGGACTGGACCGACACCGTCTCGGCGCGCACGCGGCTTGGCGAGGACGCTTTCCAGGCATGGCAACACTACCGTCAGGCCTTGCGCGATCTCACCCTGGCACCAGATCCCTACACCCTGCACTGGCCGCAGGCACCGGGTTAGTGCCACGCCCCCAAGCATGGCACGCTGGCCTGCATGACGCATGCCTTTGACTTTTCCGTTCCGCGCGTGATCGGCTTCATGCGCCGGATGCTCCCCGGGCTCAAGACGAGCGAGGACATGACCGCGCTCGGGCTCTTGCGCGACGGCGAACTCACGGCCGGTGTGCTCTACGAGGGCTTCAACGGCAAGAACGTCTGGATGCACGTGGCAGCCGCCCCGGGCAAGCGCTGGATGGTGCGCGAGTACTTGCTTGCGGCCTTTGCCTACCCCTTTTGGCTCTGCGGGGTGGAGCGCATCTCAGGCTATGTGGACGCCTCGAACGCCGCAGCCAGGCGCTTCAACACGCACCTTGGCTTTACCGAAGAAGCCCGCCTGAGGCAGGCCGCAGCCGACGGAGGCGACGTGATCCTCTATGTGCTCTGGAAGCGCGATTGCCGCTTCCTCGAGGCGATCCGGTCTGTGCCCAGCCTCGCTGAGGGTTGAGGCACACCCGCCACCACCCCCCGAAACGACACACCAAAGCCCCACACCAAAACCCCACCCCGAACCCCCACGCAGAGCACCAAGCCCCATGGGATCGAAGAGCTCCTCAGCGCCCGCCCCCGATCCACGGCTGATCGAGGCGCAGATCCGCTCGCTTGGCCTCCAGGACGATGCGATCGCGCAGATCCTTG
>VGHO01000303.1 GCA_016868175.1 Betaproteobacteria bacterium | reverse complement strand
CCCCCAGCTCAGCAGCGTAGTCGGCGGTACGGGCTTCCAAGACGGTGTAGACCCATTCCTCTGGGGGACCATTTCCCGGCAGGTACAGCGGCCTGATGACGCGGTTGTATCTCGCGGCGAGTGCCGCCGTGCTAGCCTCCACGGCTCTGGCGTCGCCGTCCAGCACGAACACGAACTCGTCCAGCAGCTTGAACTTGCCCAGCGCATCCACGTGCTGGGCGAACTGGTCCTTGCCGGTATCGCGGCCTACCGTGATGTCGTCCGGTGTCAGCTGCAACTGCGGGTTGATGCGGTCTAGCACGCCCAGAATCAGGGCCTCAGCCACCGCGTCTTCGCACAGCACCGACAGCCGGTCCTGCGGCCGGCCATAGAACGCACGCTGGAAGATGTCGCGGTAGGCGGGCTGGACCACCACGTTGTCGTGGGTGCGCTCCAAGAAGACGCGCCCTTCCGGTGGGACGCTCTCCAAGACCACCGCGCTGTGTGACGTGACGATGATCTGCAGGTCGTTGCGCAACGCCAGGCGCTGCAGCTCCAGCATCAGTTGCTGCTGGGTATAGGGATGCAGGCCGGCCTCGACCTCGTCGATCAGGATCAGCGCATTGCGCAGCCGCGAAATGTCCCTGGAAATGCGCAGCAACGCACGCTCGCCGGCCGACATGTGGAATTCCGAATACGCCGTGCCCGCGTCCTCCCGGTCGGCAAACAGCAGGTCCTTACCCTTGACCGTGAGCAGCTTGAGCCCGCGGTACTTGAAGGGCAGCACGCGGTGCGCAAAGGCGATCAGGTCGGCGTCTAAGTCGGTCCTGGTGAAGGCCTGGTTGCCGATCTGCAGGATGCTGCGCACCTCCGACGGGCTGGTCAGGTTGGCCAGCGTGCGCAGGTACAACTCACGCTCCGGCTGCTTGCTGCCCTTGCGCCCCATGAAGCTCTTGCTCCAGGATTTCAGCCGTCGCCAGGCCATGCCGACGCGGGCGCCACCGTCGACAAAGTAGTACTCGAAGCTGGGCTTGCCGAGCTGGTCGGACACTGCACCGTCGGCCCGGGCCTTGAGGTTGGGGAACAGCACGGCCGGGCTGTAGTCGCGCGAGCCGGGCACGTCGTAGGCGCAGGCGCAGGCGAACAGCACGGTGGACTTGCCGGAGCCATTGGGGCCGGCGATCACCGTGACTGGGTAGCCCAGATTGATCTGAAGGTCTGCGATGCCGCGCAGGTTGCAGATGCGGATCGATTCCAGGAACCGCGACAACTGCGGCTTCTTGGCGCGCAACTGGTCCCAGATCTGGCTGAAGTTGTGCTGCGTCAGGTTCATGGGCGGTTCATCGGCTGGTGTTTCGGCGGCGTGGTCTGATCGGAACTGCAGCTCAGATCAGGCGGGTTCTTCCGGTGAGGAGTTCTTGCATCATCCCTTGCTTCAGCGCACGGGTCTTGTCGCGGCGGGCTTCGAGGGCGGCGAGCTCGGCATCCATCTCCCACAGCATCTCGGCGATCGCTGCTTGCTCGGCAGCGGGCGGCACGCAAACGACCAAACCCCTGAACTTGTCGAGCGAGACCACATACCTTATCCCTCCACCGTCGCATACGGTCTCTGCTTGACGAAAGAACGCCGCAGTCCTGAAGGCGTACGCGCGGAAGCGAAGGTCCCAAGGATCGCGCAGCCGAGGACGAACGACGTGGTCGCCGTAGGCCGCGTCGTCGATGTCCTCCGTAGCCACGGCAGAAAGCGCGATGTCATCTCTCGCTTCGGACGATGGCCTGAAGGAGAAGATGGAACGCATTGGCCGATCGGGAAAAGATTACCTCCAGGTGCGGGCTCTTCGGGTTCGAATCCCCTGTCTCTCCAAAAAACGGTGCATCGGTCCTACCGCTCGCGCCCTCATCATGCGCGGGATTCAATGCGCATCATGAGACTTTTGTTTGAGAGAATGGGTCCGCTCCGAAAGACTGTCCATGTAGGCGAAGAGGACGCCGGAAACGATAAGAACGACATGGATGCCAACCTTCCATGCAAGGGCCTGATCAGCTTCTGACCAGATTGCAGGCATATCCCCTGCGCTATTGAGGATAACGCCAAGATTCACGAAGCCCTTGAGTAATTCGATCGCGGAAATTGCAACGATCGAGGCGATCACCTTGACTTTCAGGCTGGAGAAATCAACCTCACCCATCCACTCGGGCCTGTCCTCATGCTCTCTCGTATTGATCTTGGAGACGAAATTCTCGTATCCGCTGAAGATCACGATCAGAAGAAGGTTGGCCACAAGGGAGAGATCGACCAATGCCAAAACGGCCAGTACTACCTCGCTCTCGCTGGCAGTCAAGACCTTTGGCAGCACGTGAAACAACTCCTGCCCGAACTTCACCAGCAACATTCCAATACCAATTACGAGCCCGAGATAGAAAGGAGCCAGAAGCCAGCGGCTGTTGAATATCAGATTCTCCAAAAGAGTTTCGATTGATTTCACTGATTTCCCCAAGTGATTACTTCGTATT
>VGHO01000302.1 GCA_016868175.1 Betaproteobacteria bacterium | reverse complement strand
CGTTGGCTGGCTTCATCGACTAGTATGCGTGGAGCAAGCGGCGAACCGGGCGGCGAACCGGGTAGGTAGCCGGGTGGGTAGCCGGGTGGGTAAGCGGGTGGGTGGCCGGGTGGGCAGCCGGGCGGCGAACGATACAGGCAACGATGCGGGGAATGTAACCGGACCTGGTTCAGGCAGCGATGGATCAACGATCGAGACTTCTGCTCAAGGCGCTCGTCGAACGCTACATCATTGACGGGCAACCCGTGGGCTCACGAACCCTGTCCCGGCATGCGGGGCTCGATCTGTCGCCTGCAACGATCCGCAACGTGATGGCCGATCTCGAGGACATGGGGCTGATCGCTTCGCCGCACACTTCTGCGGGTCGCATCCCCACTCCGCGCGGCTACCGGCTCTTCGTGGATTCGCTGCTCACCGTGCAGCCGATCGAACTCGGCAAGGCGGAGGAGATGCACGACCGGCTCCAGGTCACCGACCCCCAGCGGGTCCTGGCCTCGGCAGCCTCGCTGCTTTCCTCGCTATCGTCGTTTGCCGGGATTGTGCTCACCCCGCGGCGCAGTGCGCAATTCAGGCAGGTTGAGTTCCTGCGCCTTGGGAGCCGGCGCTTTCTGCTGATCATCGTGACCGACGAAGGTGATGTGCAGAACCGGATCCTGCTCACCGAGCGCGACTACAAGTCTGAAGAACTCGTGGAGGCGGCCAACTACATCAACCACAATCTTGCCGGCCTCGGCTTCGACGAGATCAAGTTGCGTCTGCGGCAGGAACTCGAAAACCTGCACGCCGACATCTCGGCGCTGATGCAGGCTGCCATCACCACCTCCGAGACCGCGTTGTGCGAAGACACCGACCCGGTGGTGATCTCCGGTCAGCGCAATCTCCTCGGCGTGACCGACCTTGCCGACAACATGGATCGGTTGCGACGGCTCTTCGATGTGTTTGACCAGAAGACTTCGCTCCTGCAGTTGCTCGACGCCTCGAGCCGCGCCCGCGGGGTGCAGATCTTCATTGGCGGGGAATCGGATCTGGTGCCCATGGATCAGCTCTCGGTGGTGGTTGCGCCCTACGAGGTCGACGGCAGGATCGTGGGAACGCTCGGTGTGATCGGACCCACCCGCATGGCCTATGAGCGGGTGATTCCGATCGTGGACATCACCGCGCGACTGGTTTCGGGCGCGCTTCACCAGCTGAGTCACTAGCCCGCGCCGGTCTTCGGTTACCCTTGGCGGATGCCCCAGTTCACTGCTGCTGCGCGTTTTTCCCACGACCAGCCCGCGCTCAGCGCAGTGCTGCTCGTGCAGCTTGGCACGCCGGATGCACCGGAGCCTGCCCCGGTGCGCCGTTATCTCGCGCAGTTCCTTTCCGATCCACGCGTGGTGGAGATCCCCAGGCCTTTGTGGATGCTGATCCTGCATGGAATCATCCTGCGATTCCGGCCTGGTGCCTCGGCGCGCAAGTACGCTGCGGTGTGGACGCAGGCGGGCTCGCCGCTCGCAGTCCACACCCAGGCGCAGTCGGCGGCGCTTGGAGCAACGCTCCTTGAGCACGCGCCGGGCGTGCAGGTGGTCTTCGCGATGCGCTACGGTAACCCGTCGATTCCGGAGGTCCTGCTGCGCTTGCGCGAGCAGGGATTGCAGCGCCTGCTCGTGCTCCCGCTCTACCCGCAGTATTCGGCCTCCACCACCGCAACCGTGTGGGATACGGTCTTTGACGCGCTGCAGCGCTGGCGGAATCTGCCCGAGTTGCGTCTGATCCGCTCCTTTCACCGGCATCCAGCCTACATTGCCGCGATGGCGGCCCGCATCCGTGAGCACTGGGCCGAGCACGGCCGCGCTGAAAGGCTGGTGTTCAGTTTTCACGGAGTACCCAAGCGGAGCCTGCTGCTCGGCGACCCTTACCACTGCGAGTGCCATGCAAGCGCGCGTCTGCTTGGAACGGCGCTCGGACTCGTCCCCGGGGAGTACCTGGTGACGTTTCAGTCGCGCTTTGGGCGCGCCGAATGGTTGCAGCCCTACACCGAGCCCACCCTGATCGACATGGCCTCCAAGGGCCTTCGCAGCGTGGAGGTGTTCTGCCCGGGCTTCGTGTCGGATTGTCTCGAGACGCTCGAGGAAATCGCCATGGAGGCAAGGCAGAGCTTTCTCGGTGCAGGTGGGCGGGACTTCCGTTACATCAGTTGCATGAACGATCGCCCGGGATTCATCGGCGCGCTGGCCGAACTGGTGCGCCAGCACGGACACGACTGGCTTGTCGATCCGGGTGAGGCCGAGGCTGAAGGCACGTTCGAGCCCTCCGGCAGCCCGGCGTCACGCAGGCGCCGACTGGAGCGCGCGCGCGCGCTCGGCGCGGATCGGTGAAGGCACAAGGGCGCGGGAGGCCTGGATCGAAGACCTGGCGAGAGACGTGCCGGTCGAGGCGTTCCCGCCAAAGCTGCACATTCAGCACGGTCAGCACGGTCTGCACGGTCTGCACAGTCAGCACGGTCTGCACAGTCA
>VGHO01000301.1 GCA_016868175.1 Betaproteobacteria bacterium | reverse complement strand
CTTGCCGGTGTGGACGGCACGATGGAGCGGCGGATCACCGAGCAGGGCTTTCGCGGCCGGCTCTGGCTCAAGACCGGGAGCCTCAACGAGGTTCGCGCACTCTCGGGCTATGTGGAGGCGCGTAGCGGTACGCGCTATGCGCTGAGCCTGCTGATCAACCATCCAAAGGCGCCTGCCGCGCGGCAGGCGATCGATGCTCTGCTGCGCATCATCGTTGCGGCGGGATGAAGCGCAGTTGCGCTGCGTTCCAGCGGCGGCCCCACGACGTGGATACTTCGCGCGAGTCTCCACCAAGCTCCGCGCAAACTCCGCGCAACCTCAGCATACTTCGCGCGAGTCTCCACCAAGCTCCGCGCAAACTCCGCGCAACCTCAGCGCGAACTCCGCGCAACGTCAGCGAAGCCTCAACGCAGACTCAACGCAGCCTCAACGCAACCCCAGCGCAGACTCAACGCAACCCCAGCGCAACCTCAACGGATAGCCAGCGACTCGAGCAGCGCCTGCATACGGGCGCCCACCTCGTCAACCATGCGGATCGGGCGCCCCCACTCGCGGCTGGTTTCGCCCGGCCATTTGCTGGTCGCGTCGAGCCCCATTTTCGAACCCAGCCCGGAAACCGGCGAGGCAAAGTCGAGGTAGTCGATGGGCGTGTTTTCCGCGATCAGCGTATCGCGGCCTGGATCCACCCTTGTCGTGATCGCCCAGATCACTTCGGGCCAGCTACGGATGTCCACGTCGTCATCCAGCACCACGATGAACTTGGTGTACATGAACTGGCGCAGAAAACTCCACAGCCCAAACATGACGCGCTTTGCATGCCCCGGGTACTGCTTGCGGAGCGAAACCAGCGCCATCCTGTAGGAGCAGGCCTCGGCAGGCAGGTAGAAGTCGACGATTTCGGGAAACTGTCGTTGCAGGATCGGAACGAAGACCTCGTTGAGGGCAAGCCCAAGGATTGCGGGCTCGTCCGGGGGTTTGCCGGTGTGGGTGCTGTGGTAGAGCGCGTTTTCGCGCATGGTGATGCGGTCGACGGTGAACACCGGGAACCAGTCCTGCTCGTTGTAGTAGCCGGTGTGATCGCCAAACGGCCCCTCGGGAGCCATTTCCCATCCGCTGAGCGCCGCAGGCGGAAGCGTTGCAGACCAGCCAAGGCTCTCGGCGTGGCCGCGGGTGAGTACGCCGTCGGGATCTGGGTACAAGTGGCCTTCGAGCACGATCTCCGCGCGGGCCGGAACTTGCAGCGGCAGACCACGGCAAGCGGTGAGCTCGGTACGGCTGCCGCGCAAAAGGCCGGCGAACTGGTACTCCGACAGACTGTCGGGCACCGGCGTGACCGCCCCAAGGATCGTGGCCGGATCGCAGCCGAGAACGGTGGCCACCGGAAAGGGCACGCCCGGGTTCCTGCCCTGATGCTCGCGAAAGTCAAGCGCGCCGCCGCGATGCGCAAGCCAGCGCATGATCGTTTTGTTCGGCGCAATCACCTGCTGGCGATAGATCCCCAGATTCTGTCGTTTGCGGGTGCTGCCCCGGGTGACGACCAGGCCCCAGGTGATGAGGGGTCCGGCGTCGCCCGGCCAGCAGGTCTGCACTGGGAAACGGTGCAGATCCACTTCTGTGCCCTCGAGCACGATCTGCTGGCAGGGCGCCCCGCGCACCTCTTTCGGGGTCATGCTGTAGATCTGCTTGAGCATCGGGAGCTTGTCCCAGGCGTCTTTGAGGCCGCGCGGCGGTTCGGGTTCCTTGAGGAGCGACAGGACCCGTCCGATCTCGCGAAGCGAAGCGCTGTGCTCGGCCCCCATGCCAAGCGCCACCCGCCGCGTGGTGCCGAAGAGATTGATCAGTGCCGGATGCGCCGACGGCGCGCTGCGCACCGAGCCTATCGGCCTTTCGATGAGAAGCGCTGGTCCGCCCCGCCGGAGACAGCGATCGGCCAGCGCAGTCATCTCCAGATTGGCCGCAACCGGATTGGGCACCCGGCGTAACTCGCCCAGCTTGTCCAATCTGTGAATGAAGTCGCGCAAGTCACTGTAATGCATCATCTTCGCATCGCCTTATCTGGCCCTTCCAGCCTTGGGTCGTGGAATCCCCACCTTTCGGTGCCCTGAGACGACCGAAGATCGGCTACATTCGCGCTCCCGGATCCCACGGTTGCAAGGGCTTGCGGGGATGCTTCCGCGCAGTTTCGGTCAACCTGGTTCCGCAAGGTTCCGATCGTCGTCGTTGCGATCAACCGGGTGCCGCTCCTTGCCATTTTGAACCTTTATCCTGAGCCACTGGAGTCGACGCTGCTGTGCACGCCCTCGTGAAGATCGCTGAATTGCGTCTGCTGCCCTACCTGCTGGCCCTGTGTCTCGGGTGCAGCACAGCGTGGCGGCACGGGCTTTCGCTGGCTCCCGGTTTTTCAGGGGTGCCGAGGGTGGCGCATGGAAACTCCGTTTTGCCCCAAGGGGATCGGGGGCCCATCGCTCCACACGCGCCCTCCCCATCGGTGGAATCCAGGTACCCAACGCTTG
>VGHO01000300.1 GCA_016868175.1 Betaproteobacteria bacterium | reverse complement strand
CGAAGCGGCGCCCATCTACAACTCGACCAGCCTGTTTTCGAATCCACCACCCTAGCCGTCGCCGATTAATCTCACCGCGCTCGTCAGCGATCTCGCGGATAACTTCCCGCAGGTCGACATGCTCACCGAACTCTGACCGTCGAACAGCCTCGCGTACCATCCCGGGCCCCGTCCCAAAAGCAGACTGCCAACTGATCAGCAACCGCCCCAGAGCATCTCTGTCCGGATCCTCTGCAATCGCCTCAAAAATGGAGTCGGTCGCATCGGCAAGACCGAGCCAAAGCAGTGGTTGCCGGCATAGATCCGACCATTTTTCAAAACCAGATAGGGCGCGACATGCAATCTTTGGGCGTCCAGCAACGATCCATGCTCGGATGATCGTCAGCGCAGCGCTCACGTATCGCTCCCGGTCGCACAGAACTTCTGCAACCAATCCTGGGCGCTTAAAGCTTCTCGCAGCGGGGACCTCGCATGCAGGGTCCAGCCGTATCGTGACGCAGCGACGGGTCATGTCTTGAACGGGGCCAACATTGTTTCCGCTTGAGAGAAACATGGTTCTGGTGCTGACTGTGGTCGTTTTTGACACGCCGAGAATGCGCCCACTCATATGCTCGGAAGTAAGCGCCGTACACAGACTTTTATGCGCGATAAGATCACTGCTTAGGTTGTCGAATTCGATTACCGCAGGGGCGCGCAAGAGCTCGGCGAGAAGAAGCTTTCGGCACTCCTCGTCATCGGCGGGAAACGTAGTCGGCGTTCCGCGTTGAGGCGTGGCAAAAGTCGTGATGAGTTCGCACAGATATGACTTTCCGGACCCAACCATGTGCGCCCTTACATGGAACATCGGCGCGTGGGGGAGACTCGAGCGAACGGCCGCGGTAAGCAACGCCGACAAGGCAGCCGCCAGATCCGACTGACCCGTAAAGCTGAACTCTGCCAATAGGTCTTTCAGTAACGTCAGCGATGCCTCCGCGTCAGGAAGGCTTGGGGCATCAGGAATCGTAAACTTGGACGCATCAAATACCCCAAACATGCGCGACGAGGGGTCATACCCTGCCGCCATCATCAAGCTGCCATCCGAGCGTAAATAGGGCTGCCGCGTCAGACCGCTCAGCACCGGCAGGTGTTGGTAGCTCGTGGAGTCGAATAGCACCGTCGCATGGCGGGCCGGCGGATCGGTGCGCACCCAGTCCTCGGAGCGCGGAACGAACCGTTCCCAGGTGGCCGCACCCGCCAATGCCCGCACCAAGGCTGGCGCACTGATCTCCTGCACGCGGGTCTCGCGAGTGCCGGGGTCGGTGACCACGGTCACGATCAACCCGCCGCGCTGGTAGTGCCGGCCCGAGTGTGCGAGTTCCCGCTCGGCTGCATCCACCACGCGGTGTATCTCACCCGCCATGACACGGATGGTGGGCTTCATGCGCGCGGCGTTGACCTCGATGTCCAGCAGGCGCAGCAGGTCGCGCACATGCCGCTTGGCACAATGCGAATGAAAACACTTGAAACCACCGATGGGCCAGTTGTCGTCGGGCTCGAAATAGGCCGTGCCGCCGTTCACTGAACCGGTGTGTTCTGTTACCCAGGGACAGGTGATGTCGTGCTTGCCATTGCCCAGCGGCGCCTTGTAGAGGCCACGGTCGCGCAATGCGGCCAACACACTGTTTTCCTCGGGGCGCGGTATCCAGATAGGTTCACCGTCGCTGGGGCGTTGCATCGCCACGTGCGTGCCCGTTCGCTTAGGCCGCTCGGCGAATACCATCTCCAAATGAAGGCCATCGACGAGATCCTCGACCGAATAGCGCAAGTCGGGCGACCACTCGACCATCCGACACTGAAACGGTGGCGTGTGTTTTCCATTCACCCCAACAGGCAAGCGCGCCAGCCGCGCCCTCGGGCCGTTGGCACCGGGGTCACAGAGGCCCGCGGCGACGATGGCATCCATCAGGCGATCGGCGACGTTGCCGTCGGTGAGCGGCTCGCGAAGCAGATAGCCGGCCTGGTAATTGCCAGGCGAGGTCTCCAGCAGCCACGACCGTGGGAGGGTCAGCCTCTCGATAGCCACCTTGGCGCCAATATCGTCCAGCATGACCGCGTACAAGGCCTGAAAGTGGGATTTTTGCCTGCGGAATTGGCCCGCCTCGTCGGGCCTGAAGACCGCGAGGCTGAAGTAGTTGTTGGCGCCGGCAGGCAAACCGGCAACCTCATCGGGCGCGCCCTGCCAAGGCTTCCCGAACCAGACCTTGCCCGGAGCAGTAGCCGGGTTGCCCTCGAAGCTCACCACCACCGGGCGCGCATAAGCAGGCTCTCCGAAGACGGCCAGCAGAAAGTCACCGTTGCCGACAAGGTTGGTTTTGTTGGTTTTGTTGGTTTTGTTGGTTTTGTTGGTTTTGCAGGTTTTTTTCCCGCGTTCGATTAACGACGCCGCAACACCCGCGACGTCCCAGCCGGGAATCGCTTCGTCAGACTTCACGGCGCCCCCCTGTTTGAAGACCCCGACTGCCTGAGCGAGCGCGGTCCAATGGCTCGATGTCA
>VGHO01000299.1 GCA_016868175.1 Betaproteobacteria bacterium | reverse complement strand
GGCTCGCCTTCATGTTCTCGAGGCCGTGACCGGGGTTGGCCAGCACCAGCACGCGGCGCTCGGCCTTTTCCATCGGTGTGAGTTCGCCTGCCTTCATCAACTGCGGGCGCAGCGCCCGATACTTCCACTGCGTGGGGCGTGTGTGCCTGCTGGGAACACCGGGTGGCAGCAACGCACGCAGGCTGGGCCACAGGGGCACCAGATTCATCGATGCGAGCTCGTCACGGTATTGCTGGGGTAGCTCTTCAAGTGTTCCGAGCGATTGCATGGTTTATCTCCCTTGATCCTTCGTGCTGATACGTTTCACGACTGGTTCAGGCAGTTGCCAGCGTTCCAGCCGTAGAGCCATTCAAGGGCATCGTAGAAGCGCTCCTGTGAACGCCCGCGCCACAGACTGTTGCGCACCAGGCGCTCAACGCCGCTGGCGTGGTACAGGCGACCCATCTCGCGCCCCGAGAGCACGATGCGCGCCGTTCGCGGAACGCGGTTGCTCCGGTAGAGTTCGAAGGCTTCATCAAGGTTGTGGCCTGTTGCCCGAAGGGCCTCGCCCAGGGTCACCGCGTCCTCGAGCGCCATGCATGCACCCTGCGCCATGTACTGCGTGGTGGGGTGAGCCGCATCGCCCAGGAGCGTTGCTCGGCCATGCACCCAGGCGTCGATCGGTTCGCGGTCGGCAGTGGCCCACCGTTTCCATGTCCTGGGCAGTTCGATCAGCCTGCGCGGCGTGTGGTGGATACCCTGGAAGTAGCTCTCGACTTCGGCCCTGGAGCCATCGGTCACGCCCCAAGTCTCGGTGTTGCGGCTGTGGAAGGTGACCACGACGTTGTACTGCTCGCCACCGCGCAGGGGGTAGTGCACCAGATGGCACCTGGGCCCCGCCCAAAGGCTTGCAGCATTCCATTTCAGATCCTCGGGAAAGTCGTTGCTGTTGACCACAGCGCGGTAAACGACATGCCCGGTGACGCGTGGCAGATCCTTGACATACTGATCCCGGACCACGGATTTGCCGCCATCGGCACCGATCAGCGCCTGACCCGTCCAGCGATTGCCGTGCTGATCGATCCCTGTGACGGTGCGCGCCTTCGGGTCCTGCTCCACCGCCTGGATGCAGGTGTTGGTGAAGAATTCCACTTCTCCACATTCCTGAACTCCCTCGAGCAGGGAACGATGAACATCGACCCGATGAATCACCGCATAGGGATTGCCGAACCGCCTGCGGAACGCCTCGCCGGTCTCTATCCGGCCAACCTCCTGGCAATCGGTGGCGTCGAGCATCACCATGTAGTCGGTGTAGACGGCGCGGGCGCGGGCGCGTTCGCCAACCCCCAGTGCATCGAAGGCGTGAAAGGCGTTTGGTCCCAGCTGGATGCCGGCTCCGATCTCGCCGATTTCCGGTGCCTGTTCGAAGACTTGCACGCGGAATCCCTGTTTCGCCAGGGCCAGCGCCGCAGCGAGTCCGCCGATGCCGCCGCCCGAGACCAGAACCGGGATCTTTGCTCCGTTGCCGCTCATGACCGCAATCCTCAAGAAGAGGGGGTGCGCTGATCATAAGCGCGCTGATGATCAGGAATCCCTGACCAGACTGCCCGTTGATTACCCGAGCAGTAAACAGGGTCCTTTACCGGGTCCAGCTGCCTCCAGAATCCCGAACTCGAGCGGCTTGCGGGACATCTCGTTCGGCGTTTGCATCAGATCTACAAGGCTTGCTCCCTCAGGAACTGGAAGCATTCGGCGTTACTCCGATCCAGGACAGCGCCCTCTGCACGATCCACAACAATGCGGACATCGATCAACAGACTCTTGCGCGTTCGCCGTCTCCCGACGATCGGCGCGTGCGCAGGCTCGGACTGACGGACGAGGGCGAGGAACTTCGCGTGGCGCTGCCTCCCGCGATGCTTCGCTCCCAGGAACTCCTTCTTGCGCCACTCAGCGCTATTGATCTGGCCCAAAAATACCCTGTGATCTGGTATAATCCGACTCATGGAAAAGATCGATACCAGAACGCTTCACCCCGAGGCCCGCAACGAACTTCGAAGGAGGGCCGTCCGTCTTCGTCAGCAGTCTGGCATGACTTGCGAGAGTCTGGCAGAGATCGTTGGAGTTCATGTGGTCACTGTTCGTGCATGGATTGCCAAGGCAAAGCGGGATGGCCTTGGCTCCTTGACCGAAAAAAAGCGGGGTCGTCCCGTGGGTTCCTGCAGAAAGATCACGATGGTCCAGGAGCAATGGTTACGTCAACAAATCGTGGGCTTTACACCCAAGCAATGGGTGCTCCCTTTCGCGCTTTGGACGCGTCGCGCCATCAAGGCACTCATTCTTGAGAAGTTTGGTGTTGACCTCTCCGACCGTCTGGTCGGCAAATACCTCAAGCGCTGGGGCTTCACCCCGCAGCGTCCGATCAAGCGCGCCCTTGAGCAGCGACCGGAACTGATCGATGCGTGGCTCAAGGAGACTTACCCCGCTCTTGAAGCCAAGGCAAAGGCAGAAGGGGCTGTGATCTTCTTTGGCGATGAAACGGCAGTGAAGGAGGATTCGGTCTGGATTCGGGGCTATGCTCCGAAGGGACAAACGCCTGTTCTTTCGAAGCCGACGCGGTGGGACAAGCTCTCCATGATCTCTGCG
>VGHO01000298.1 GCA_016868175.1 Betaproteobacteria bacterium | reverse complement strand
TGGACTCCTGGGCGCTGACTTAGCGACTGCGGTGGATCGTGATCTCGGGCCCGAAGAGCCGCAGCGCCTCGCCCACCTTCTTGTTGAAGGCCTGCAGGCCACGCGTATCATTCGGCATCAGGGCTTGCGCGGCCTCGTTGACCGCACGGCCGATGGCCTCCGCGTTCGGCCGCTCGCCGGCCTTGTACTTCGCTGACGAGCTGGCCAGCAGATGTGCCATCAGGGCGATGGCCTTCAGCCCGGTCATTTCGGCGATATCGCTGCCGTCGGGCAACACCGGCTGGCGCTCTTCTTCAAACAGAAAGGCCGGCCGGTCTTCAAAGGGCAGTTGCTCGAACCAGCGCCGCAGGCTCGCCTTGTTGATGACAAGTCGCCCCTTCTCGATGAGTTCGTCGACAGGTGCGCCGCGAAACACCTTGCCCTGGCCGGTGAGAAGCCCCAGGTCTTCGTAGCCCAGCCGCCCGTCGCGCAGGGCGGTGACCAGGGCTGCGCGCTTGGCGCTCATGCACTGAGTCTCGAAGTTGAGCTTTGCCAGTTCTGCGGGTTCGACACCGCACCATAGGGCGATGGCATCGTCGATGCGGATATGGTCGGCCAGATCCCAGTAACGCAGGCAGTGGTTGAAAGAGGTGGGGGTGGGCATCGTCGGTGGGTCGTGGCTAGTTACAGGCGGGTGCTGAATGTCCAGGGGTTCATCAACCCGATACCGCAACCTTCATAGTCGCTGGTATTGCGGGTCGCCACCGTGGCTTCACGAGCGCGCGCAATGGCGGCAATCTGGCAATCGAACTGGCTGATCGGCCGGCCAGCGGCACGGCGCTCAGCAGCGATGGCGGCGTAGGCGCGCTGCGGGGCGATCAAACGGCAGGATACGGTCGCGGAAATCTTCTTCGAGCAGACCTTCGATGGCGGTGGTAAGCGCGTTGCGGCGCTTGCCCGTGGGAAGAATAGCCACGCCGTGGCGGAGTTCTGCTTCGCCCACCGTGGTGAAGTAGACCTTGGCGCCGTCCTGCTCTGCCAGCCATCGCTCGACTTGTTTGGCCGGGCTCGGCCGCAGGAGTTCCGAGAGGACGTTGGTGTCGAGGATGATCATCGAGGCTGGCGACAGAGGTGCGGGGGCTCACGCATAGGTTCGCGGGCTGCCAGTTCAAAATCGGCGCGCGCTCCCGGCGAAACGCGGGCGCGGATGGCTGCGGCCAGGTCGCGTGGCGGGGTGGCATCGCTCATGACCCGCCGGAGAATGTCGCGGGCCTCCTCCTCCATCGAGCGGCCGTGCTCGGCGGCACGCACGCGCAGGCGTTGCTTGATCTCGTCATCGAGGTTGCGGATGGTGATGCTGGCCATGGCGGCGCTCCTGTGGTGAACGAGCCTTAAAGTGTAATCGATGATTGCATTGCAATCAATGAGGCGTCGCGGCGTCAACGCACCAAGTCGCCTGCCTCAGTAATCCTTCCGCATTCTGAACGTCTAAAAATCCGACTGCCCGAACGCATCTGTCTTCGGCGGCCCTGATATTGTCCTCTACCCACCCCCCAAGGGGGGTGAAATCTCTGTGCTCTGTCGGGCGCGATGCGCGCGCCTGCCCAAATTTCTACGGCCGCAAAATTCCCGACCCCCTATCGGCTGGGCGGCGGTCGGTCAATAGCCCCCTGATTTGGTGAAAGGAAGTGGCCTCAGGTGAGTCAAATCGTACTGGGAGCATGCCATTGCGCATGCACCTCGTGGATTGCTGCGCAAACTTGACGTTTATCTGCTGGCAGCCTGGTGCAATGCGGCTTACCGCTATGAGTTCAATATGAGGCTTGCAGCCAAATCCGATGTCATCCCGGTGCGGGGCGTGAAGCTTGTCCATCTCGATCCGAAAGATCGACCCGTGATGCACAACCCGTTTTCTACGGTTGCGCTTTGCTCCATCCAGCTGGAAGTTATGAAGCGCAACGTGAGTCAAAGCGATTCTCGGACGGTGCGGTCCGACAAACGTCTGGGGGTAACGGCCCGCGGAGAATTAAGATACTCGATAGCCAAAGAGCCAGCCATATGAAGAGGGAGTTAAGCGCGTGAACAAGGGTGATTTGATCGAGGTGGTATCTCGCGAAGCTGATTTGAGTAAGGCTGCTGCAACACGCGCTGTCGATTCGGTGTTAAAAACAATCGTTAAAACAGTTTCAAAAAAGCAAACTGTTCAACTCATCGGTTTTGGCACATTTCGTGCGATGAAGCGAAACGCCCGCAAAGGCCGAAACCCGTCAACGGGCGAGCCGCTCAATATCCCTTCATCGACCGTTCCGAAATTCACACCGGGCGGCGCGTTTAAGGAAAAGCTTTCCAAACGGTAAAGCGAAGGGGTCTTCCCCTATCGAATAAACCGCCGCTTGGTGTGGGCAAGAACGATCGAAAAGATGGATAGATCTAACGTATGGATAGATCAAATGAATAGACCGATCGTTCGATCAATACGGTGGCGGCATACGTCGTAAAGGATCGACCTCTCCCTCAAGCGGTTCGCGAGGTAAATCTTCTCCCGGATTGCGCGTCATGATCACCAGCATGTAGATCAAGATGCCAAGGGCGATCACGCCACCTAAAGCACCCATCAAGGGATTTTGAGCAAACCATTCGTCCATGTGTAGCGCTCCTTATGGTGGTCGGAGA
>VGHO01000297.1 GCA_016868175.1 Betaproteobacteria bacterium | reverse complement strand
CTTTGACTTGATTGGACGGGCTCACGACCAGCACAGAGCATCTCGAGAAGGGGCATGTTGGTGCAAGAGGCCGTTGCCGGGTGTGAAGCATCGGGCATGACCAGTACCTGGGACGAATTTCTCTGTGTGGAGCTGAACGAGAACCAATCGTTCACGCTCTACACAGGAAGACGTGGACACTGGCGGAGGCGCCAGACTTTTTCAACGAAGACACTGAGGCTGAGGACCATGGAATTTCAGAAAAGATCGGCGGTCAGGCGGTCTGGGGTGTCGAGGATGACTGCGTTGCAGCCGAACTGATTGGGGATTTCAATGGCGACACACTAGGGTTGGCAGGCTTTGACCAGGAGGCAATCCAGGCTTGGTTGGTCGACACGGTTTAGATCGATGACGCGCGGGCCCACCGCGGTTCTGGGACGGGCGGGCTAATCCTTCGCCTTGAGTTGGTGGTTGTGCTCGCGGATGAAGCGCTCAATCTCGGCCGACATCCCAAAGAGCTTGATCCACTGCTCCTTGTAGAGGGTCACCGGAAATCGCCCCAGCCCGTAAACCGAGACCGCGCCTTTCTCGCTGACTTTCATGGTCACGCTCGCCTTTGGCGCCTGCTTGAGCGCTTCGTTTTCCTTCCTCAAGCGCTCGAGTTCGGCGCGGAGATCCTCTTCAGACATGGCAAAGCTCCAGGTGCAGAGTAAGCAAGGCGCGCGTTGCGCACCGCCGCAGGGCGCAGGTAGGCGAGCCCGCAGGGTCAAACTTCGGATGTCGCAACCTGCCAAGGGTAACAAACTGAGGGCTCTGGCTCGTCACTGCGGTGACCGTACGGTGCGAGCAGCATTCGCAGCCCTGAAGGAGGCTCACGCGAGGCTATCCGGGAGCGCCAGGCGTGCATGCTCCACCTCCGGAATCCGCCCAAGCTCCCCGCGAGCCCCCCGCGAGCTCCCCGCGAGCTCCCCGCGAGCCCCCCGCGAGCTCCCCGCAGGCTCCCCGGGTTACCCGTAGATTTATAAGCCACTTGCAATGGCGCAAACACTGCTGTATACTTGCCATCATGAACTTACCCCACTCGCCAGCGCAAGCTGCAGAAGAAGCGGTGCAAGAGCCGCAGCCTGCGGCCACCACGCGGTTTTCGCTTGCCGATCTTGTGCGGGCCTCCGGGGTCCCGGAGCGCACCATCCGCTTCTACATCCACAAGGGCATCGTCCCCCATCCTGAGGGCGCAAGGCGCGGCGCCTACTACGGCGCGCGGCATCTCGAGGCGCTTCTCACTGCCGCGCGGCTTGTCAAGGCGGGCATGTCGCTCGCTGCCGTGGCACGCGCGCTTGAGGGCGGACTCGAAGAAGGTTTTCGGGAACGCAAGGTAGTGGGGCAGGTTGAAACCCTCACCCAAGTCCATCTGGCACCGGGCATCCGCTTGCTGATCGACCCCTTGGCCGCAGCACTCACCCCCGAACAATTGCGAAGGCTTGTCCGCAGCGCATTGCAACTGATTGCATCCACCAAAGACTCCACGCCCCCAACACCGTAGCAGTGCTTCGCGCAAGCGTATTTGCGCATGAAGGCGGGCTCTGGAGCCCGGTCTTTCCCCTTTTTTCGCCCCGTAACACGCACAACCAGAAAGAGCCACCCATGAACGATCCATTCCTCGAAGGTGCACGCCTGAATGGTCAACTCGAAGCCGGGTTGCTCAAGGCCTGTCTCACCCAAACCTATTCAAACGCCGGCAGGCGCGACTTGGAAGTCGTCTATACCTTTCCCCTGCCCTTCCACGCGAGCATCACCGAGGTCGCTGCCACGATCGGTGAGAAGCAACTGAAGGGAATGGTCAAAGCCCATCGGGAGGCTGGACAAGACTATGAAGGGGCGATTTCAAAAGGCGACTCGGCAATCCTGATCGAGTCAGCGGGTAACGGTCTCTTTACGGCCAACCTCGGAAACCTGCGGCCAGGTGATCGTTTCACGGTCAGCATGCACTTTGTGCAGATCATCGATTGGCATCATGATCAGGCGCGTTTGATGTTTCCCACGACCATTGCACCGCGTTACGGAAACGCGCAAGCGGAGGGCAAGCTGCCGTTTCACGCCGACACCGGGACCTCCGTCACGGAAGAGTACGGGTTTGAGTTGGACTTGCTGGTTCGAGGCTTGATGGCCCGGGCGGCTCTCGAATCGCCCTCACACCGCATCAGCCAGACGCCTGAAGACGCGGGAGGTGTTCGTCTTCGGTTTCGTGACAGTGCCTTCCTGGATCGGGATTTTGTCTTGCGGCTTCACGGTTTGCTTGCCCGGGAAGGCGAACTGCTTATCGAAAGCGCCAACGATGGGCGCTTTGCTCTAGCCACCTTCTATCCGCCCCTATCGCTTGCGCAAGTCCGGCTGGAATCGCCCAGCGCGGAAAGCGCTGCTTTGCCTTCCTCGCCATGGAAGCATCCCTTAAGGGTGAAACTGCTTGTTGACTGCTCTGGGTCGATGGCCGGCGATTCAATTCAATCGGCTCGCAAGGGCATTCGGGCGCTCATGGATGGGCTTCGCGACGAGGATCAGATTGCAGTGGCCCGGTTTGGCAGCACCCTCGAGCACGTGTTGGAAAAGCCCAAAGCTGCCGAATCCGAAACCCTGATCATTCTCAAGCAGTGGCTTAACACCCTCGAGGCTGATCTCGGTGGCACGGAACTCA
>VGHO01000296.1 GCA_016868175.1 Betaproteobacteria bacterium | reverse complement strand
GGCACGACGCAGCCGAAACGAGGAGAGCGGCCGCTGTGCGTTGGCCGCTTGCGGCAGGATCACGAACTTGAGGATGTGCAGCGCCAGCACCGGGCGCACCGTGTCGTAGGAGGCGCCCTGGCGCAGCTGCTGGGTGAGGGCCTTGCACAGGTAGTACACCACGCGCCGGGCAAAGCCCTTGCGGTGGCGCGCATCGCATTCGGCGAGCACGATGCGGCCGGAGTCGTCGAAGGCGCACACGTCAAAGCGCACGTTCTTGCCGAACAGCTGCTCGGGGAGCAGTTCGGTGTTGCCGATGCAAAGGCCACGCAACTGCGGGACCGGGGCGTGGAGCGGCTCGATGGTGGGGTCGCAGGTTGCGGCTGTGCGCAGGTCATTGGCTGCGCCCGCGCGCAGGTCATTGACCATTGCCTCGAGCAGATCGGGGTGGGTCTGAAAGAGCTTGCGAAAGACAAAGTCGTTACAGGGGTCGAGCAGATCCTCGAAGGCTGCATCGGGCGGCCACGAGGGCATGGGTTGCGGCAAGGAAGTGGGCATGGTGAAAGGTGCTTGCTTGGGTTGGTCTGGAGGCGGTCCGGGCGAAGGGGGCGGGAGCGCAGAGGGCTAGCCCGGAGAGCGGTCGAGGTTGGGGTGTGATCAGGGTGCAGCGCAGTCGGCCTCCTCGGCTGCCCAGGAGAACTGGCACTTGCGCGCTACGCAGCGCGAGTCAAGGCCGGCGATCGACCCTTACTCGGGCTTTGCCCTCAGGAACCCCGGTCACCGTGCTTCGGCAAGCCGAGACGCGCGTCCTTGCGCGCAAGATAGAACCATTCCTGTCCGGGACGCGACCTTGCATTGGGGAAGATGATGAAGGCGTTCCGGTCCGCAACCACCGCGTCTCCGTTGGCGCGGGTACCAATGCGTTCGCCCGCCTGCACTGGATCGAAGCTCCTCCAGGGCCTGGCAAACCAGTCGCCATCGTGGAAACGGTCCACCACGGTATACAGGCCGAGCACGCTCGGATTGCTTGCCACGATCGGGGATGGCGCATCGATCATCCTGAAGTAGGCGAGGGTGTGCACGATGGCGCGGTAGGCCCGGTGGCGGCCCTCCGGATCTTCGTGCTCACCGCACTCGAGCGTGACGGCCCACCCGCCGCAACGGCGCATGTACTCCGTTGTACCCACGCCGTACAGGGGGTCGATGTCGACGCCCCGGCGAGTATCAGGGTCGGGCCGGATCGATTCCAGCCAATCGGCGCGTCGCCGCATCCCCTCGGCGTAGGTCTGCAACCATCCGTGCACAAAGCGCTCGCAACCGAGGCGCAGCGCGACCTCCTCCTCGACCTCGGCGAGAGCAAAGGGCTCGAGCGGGCCGCAGTTGTTTTGCGGGCCGAAGAGGGCGAAAGGGGCATCGCCGCTCTGGAAGGAATGAAGATCGAGCAACCCCTCGTGCCCGGCGAGCAGGGGGCAGAGCCAGTTCGCCACGCTGTCCTCGTAGCTGCGCGGATGTTCGCAGGGGAGCAGGCGCCGGTTGAGATTGCGATCTCCGTGCCGACGCTTCAGGCGCCATGCCTTGGGATTGGCGATCGGCACCAGAGTGAGCCGACCGCGGAGCATGCGGAGCTCTCCGTTGCCAAAATCCTCCAGCAGGCGCCGCATCGCATGCGTACCATGTGTTTCATTGCCGTGTACTGCGGCAGTCACGATCAGCCGTGGCCCGGCCACCATGCTCTCCAGTCGAATCGCCTGCAGGGGGAGTTCCTGCCCAAAGGGCAGATCCTCGGGGAGTGCGCACTGTGTGGCGCTGGGTTCGAGCGGAAACATGGGCCGGGGCTCCGTGGCGTGCGATGGTTGACGGTTGACGTGTGACGGTTGATGGGTGACGGGTGACGGGTAACGGCGAGCAGCGCAGTGCAGCGCATGTGGCACGATAGCCGACCGCCTTGCCAAGCTCCACTCGAGAAGGTGATCCGAATGCCAAGTCTTCATGCCGAAGGGGACCTGCTTGTGTCGATGGAGGGGGGCGTGGTGACCGCGGTGTTCAACCGGCCTGCGTCGCGCAACGCGCTCACCTTTGCGATGTATGCCAGGTTGGCGGCGCTGTGCTCGGAGGCGGCCCACGATGATGCGGTGCAGGCGATCGTCATCACCGGGGCAGGCGACAAGGCCTTTGCAGCCGGTACCGACATCGCCCAGTTCCGTGAGTTTTCCTCCGGCGAGGATGGGATCGCCTACGAAGCGCAGATGGAAGAAGCCCTCGAGCCGGTGGAACGCTGCCCGAAACCGTTGATCGCGGCCATTGCCGGGGCGTGCACCGGGGGAGGCGCAGCGATCGCCGCCTGTTGCGACTTGCGCATCGCCACGGCGGATCTGCGCTTTGGATTCCCCATCGCCCGGTCGCTCGGCAACACGCTCTCGATGGGAAACTACCGACGCCTGCTTGCGCTGCTCGGGCCTTCGCGGGTGAAGAACCTCATCTTCACCGCGCGCTTGATCCACGCCGAGGAGGCCCAGGCGATCGGCTTGCTCACCGAGGTGGTGCCCACCGCGGGCGAGTTGATGCCTCGCGCGCTTGCGTTGGCGCGGCAACTTGCCGGGCACGCGCCGCTTACCTTGAAGGCCTGCAAGGAGTCGTTGCGGCGGTTGCACATCCACGGTGCCAGCGCCACCGACGACGATCTCGTGCGGGAAG
>VGHO01000295.1 GCA_016868175.1 Betaproteobacteria bacterium | reverse complement strand
CCCTGGTAGGGCGGTTTGTCCGGGTGCTCGCGGCCCGGGTCCAGCGTGACCACGAAGCGACCGCGGCCGTTTCGGTTGACCAGATCGGCCAGGCTTGCGTCGGCGACAATCCCGTTGGCATCCCGCAACTTCGCCGTGGCCCGGTATCCGCCAAGGGCATCGCTTTCCACAACGAGGAGGGCAACCGGCCCGTCGCCGTGAATCTGCACGATGAGCTTGCCCTCGAACTTGAGCGAGGCCGAGAGGAGGAGTGCGGCTGCGCTCAACTCGCCGAGTCGATCGCGCACGGGTGCGGGCAGAGCGTGACGCTCGACCACGGTGCGCCAGGACTGCTCGAGTCGAACGATCGCCCCGCGCACACCGCGCGTTTGCGGGATGAAGCGAAGCAGCTGGTCGGCCATGCTCAGCGGTTGCCGTCCTGCCCGGGTTCGATCCGACGCAACCCGGCGCGGTACAGGCCAGCGCGTTCGCTGTAGTTACGGACAATTCGCAGCAGGTTGTCGCGATCGCTCTCGCTCAGCGTGCGCACCACTTTTCCAGGCGAACCCACCACGAGGCTGCCATCGGGAATCTCCTTGCCCTCGGCGATCAACGCGCCGGCGCCGATGAGGCAGTGACGGCCGATCTTTGTACCGTTCAGCACAATGGCCTGGATTCCGATGAGGCTCCCGGTGCCGATGCTGCAACCATGGAGCATGGCCTGATGCCCCACCGAGACCCGATCGGCAATGTGCAGCGGATAGCCCGGGTCGGTATGCAGAACCGCACCGTCCTGGATGTTGACCTCTTCGCCGAGTTCGATCAGGTCGTTATCGGCCCGAAGCACCGCGTTGAACCAGATGTTGCAGCCTGCGCCCATGCGCACCCGGCCGATCACACAGGCGCCCGGGGCGATCCAGACGCTTGAGTCGAATTCGGGAACCAGGTGCTCGAGTTGAAAGGCTGGCATGGTCGATGTCCTCGGAGGGGCCCTGAAACGAGCAACGAAGGCTGCGCGTGCCGCGCGTGAGGAGGGTGTGACGGGGCAACCCTCAGGGCATCGATCGGGGCACACCGTTAAACTCTCGAGGATGGATGCTACCAGTGACGGTGCCGCGCCTGATGTGGAGGTCTACGAGCCCCGCCGCGTTCCGGAGGGACTCGAACTTCAGGTGCGCGGTTTGGGCTATCGGGTCCGCCATTGGCCGGCGCTCGGGCAATGTCGGCAGAGCCTGATCCTGCTGCACGGCTGGATGGATGTGTCGGCTTCGTTTCAGTTCCTGGTGGATGAACTGCCGTCGGACTGGGCGTGCTTTGCGCCCGACTGGCGAGGTTTCGGCCTGAGCGACGCCTCCGGCACGGACACCTACTGGTTTGCGGATTATCTGGCCGACCTCGAGGCGGTGATTCGGGCGCTGCTCGAACATCAACGCATCAGCTTGCCGATCAACCTTCTCGGCCACAGCATGGGCGGCAACATCGGCTGCCTCTACGCAGGGGTTCGACCCGAACGCATCGCGCGCCTGATCAATCTCGAAGGTTTCGGGTTGTCGGCAAGCGATCCATCCAAGGCCCCTGCGCGCTACGCTCGATGGCTCGACGGCCTTGCTGCAGGCGCACCAACGCTACGCACCTATGCCAGCCGTCACGACGTGGCACAAAGGCTGATGCGCAACAACCCAAGGCTACCACCCAACCGCGCAGCGTATCTCGCGCTCCACTGGGCGGCTCCCGGGGAGGACGGCCAGTGGCGGTTGCGTGCGGATCCCTGGCACAAGGCCACCCATCCGGTTCCCTACCGGGCTGATGAGGTGCGCGCATGCTGGAGCGCGATCCGGGCGCCAGTGCTCTGGGTGAGTGCCTCCGACACCGTCGCGGCAGCCGAGTCCCCGACCAGCGACAGGAAACCCGGTGTAGCACAGCTTGTTGCTACGCCCGAGTACCAGGCTCGCCTCCGCGACATCAGCGATCTGCGTAGCGCCGTGATCGAAGGTGCGGGACATATGGTCCACCACGATCAGCCGGCAGCGCTGGCGCAACGCATCCTCGATTTCGTGGGTCGATGACACCGCAGCAGGGTGGATCGGCCGGGCTGGAGCGGATCGCGGCGCTTTGCAGGCGCGATCCCTGGCAGTTGCGGGCCGACCTGCACGCTCATTCGGACCATTCCGACGGAACGCTGACTCCGGAGGCGCTGGCCGCGCGGGCCTGCGCCGAAGGGGTGGAGCTTTTTGCGCTCACCGACCACGACACGGTTGGTGGCCAGTGGGTCGCACGCGAAGCGGCGCACGCTGCCGGCCTGGCCTGGGTGAGCGGGGTGGAGATCTCGGTCACCTGGGCTGGGCGAAGTGTCCATGTGCTTGGCCTGGGCTTTGATCCCTCCCACCCGCAGCTCGCTGCGGCGCTGCAGGCCTTGAGGTCTGGACGTGTGGATCGGGCGCGGCAGATCGATCAGCAACTTGCTGCTGCAGGCCTGCCTGGGGCGCTCGAGGGGGCGCTGGCGCAGATCAGGGACCCGGCCCAGGTTTCACGGACCCACTTTGCCCGCTGGATCGCGGCGCAGCGCGGCTACTGCGATACCCGTGAAGTCTTCGCGCACTACCTGTGTGATGGTCGACCCGGGGATGTGCCGCACGCCTGGGCGCGGCTCCGGGACGCGGTGGCCTGGATCCGCGGGGCAGGGGGATTTGCGGTGCT
>VGHO01000294.1 GCA_016868175.1 Betaproteobacteria bacterium | reverse complement strand
TGACGCTTTTTCCGGAGGTGAAATCGACCCACCCACCCCAGCGTCGAAGCATGAAGCAGATTACCTGCTCTTCCTCGAGCGGGACCTCATCGAACCGGTGATCCGGCGTTTGAGGATGTTTGTTCTGCGTGCAAAAGTGCGGCTCGAGGATCTGAGCCAAAATGTCCGGATTGCGGGTGCGATCCGTATGCCCAGCATCGAGAGTACCCAGACAGGGGCCTTGCACCCAGGAGCGGACCAGGAGCCGCAGCCCGCTCCGGCGGGGGTGCGGTCCTTCGCAGAGCCGATTGCACTGCCGGTGGCGATCCTCGCCTCGGGGCTTCGCGTGGAGCGCAGCCTGCGCGTAACATCCCGGGGAGCCGTGAACGACCGGGCACAGTTCGCGGCGCTATGGCACTGGTTGCACCACCTGGCCGCAGAGGCCTGGGTCGGCCGTGACGTGAGCGAGCGCTTCGTTCCGCAGATGGTCAACTTCGAGCGGATCGATGGTGTGAACTTTCGCAAGGGGTGCTATCCGGGGCAGGAGGTGGTGGCGCGCAGCCAGTATCTAGGGAAACTCAAACGCAGGATGGCGCTCTATGCGTGGGAGGATCCGCAGTCGCCTCCGCCTCCAACAGGAGAGGATCTTGGCGGTGACGCCTCAAATCCGGAACTAGCGGTGGTCTCGAGTGCGGCCTTGCCGCAGCAACGGAGGATCGACGGTCGGCCGGATTCGCACGACGCTTTCGCCCGCATCTGGAGCATGGCCTACCCCGGCAAGGATGCAAAAACGCCGCCGCCGGCGCTGATTCTGGCGGAAGGTCGCAGCGACGTGGTCCCCGTCACGCTACGAAACCGGCTCGACCTACCCTACGCCCTCAGCGACCCATGATAGCCGGATGGAATGACGTTTCATGGTCCGAGCGTCTGGGCTGTAACGCGCGGAGCGCGGGTTGAGCACAGGATGTTTCATCGCTACATCTACTTCAAGGTCGGTCCGCATGCCGAGTTGGATCTTTTGGCCGCTTGGAGGGAGGCCAGATCATGCTGTCCCGGTTCCGGTGCCGGCTCTGGATCGAGCCATGCTCTCGAGCGACGTTGCCACGATGACCTGACCTGGATGGAGGTGTACCGCAACTATCCCAGTCTGAAGGCCCTCGATGAAGATCAGGAGGCGTTCGACGCGCGGTGGGTGGAGCGACTGCGTCAGGTCCAGAGCACTGCGGCGGTTGAACGCCATGTAGAGACCTTCCGTTCATGTGCGTGATTGCCTGGCACTGGCTGCCGGGCGAGCCGAGACTGCTGAGCCTATGGGCCAATCGCGACGAATGGTTCCGTCGACCCAGCCAGTCGCTTTCCGCGTGGCCGGAGCGCCCGACCTGGGTGGGCGGCCGTGATCTTCAGGCACACGGCAGTTGGCTCTTGATCGACACCGATGCTGGGCGACTCGCTGCACTCACCAATGTACGCGATGCTCGCCCCGAGGGAGCCTCTCATTCAGCGCCAAGCAGGGGATCACTCGTGGCGAATGTGCTCGAGGCTGGACAGGTGAACCTGGCCGATCTGGAGCCTGAGAAGTATGCGGGCTTCAACCTTCTACTGATCGACTGGCGCGAAGGAATCGGCAGGATCCTCACCAACCGCTGCGGCGCCAACGCAGGTGGAGGGGTTGTTTTGAGGTCTTTCGGGTACGGCCCTGGATCGCTATCCAATGGACACCCGGATACTCCTTGGCCCAAGCAGCAACGCCTGCTGTCAGCGCTTGAGGGCGCCCGCTTTCTGGCTGACGAGGCCTGGATTCATGCGGGCTGGAGGGCGCTCAGCGATCGTTGGGTAGACCCGGCGCGCAGCTTCGCGCGACCGGAGGCCGGGCGTCCTTCCGAGCGCGCGTTGGCCGCTGTCTTTGTGGATACCGCCGGGTACGGCACCCGGCAAAGTTCGCTGCTTCAGGTCGATGCCCAGGGCCGGATCACGCTGCGCGAGCGCACCTGGCATCGCGACCCTGCTTCAGACCGCTGCACCCGTGACCAGGGGAGCGAGGTTGACGAGGGCGGCAGCAACACCGGGGGTCGCGCAAGCGAAGTGGTATGGAACGGCTGATCGAGGGCCATGACTAGGCTGCGGTGTTTCTCAGTCCCTCGCGAGGCGGCGCTGCACCGCGAGGCCGACGGTCTTGTCCTCGATCACTTCCCGCAGGAACTGAGGCGAGACTTTCCACCGCTGGCCCTCATCCGTCATCACTACGAGCGTCTTTGGATTGAACTTGATCACGATGCCCGTGCGCAGACGGCCGTCGGCGTCGAAACTTACCCGCTGTCCTACCTCAAACTTCACCATTGAGTTGAGGGTTCTCTGCTGCTGCAACCATCGGAGCCTCGTGATGATCCGGTGGTTGAGCGCCAGCAACTCGTCTTCGTTGAGGTGATCAATCTTGATGCTCATGATGGTTCAGGGGTGCTATGGGGTTGCTGTTGCTCTTCGTTCGAAGGGTGCTCACTTTCGAATGCGTGCCAGCCAAGTCACGCCCTTCGAGCGACAAGAACGCGTCGACCTTGCACTTCGGCATTTTCGTTGCGGAACAGCAAGCATTGCACCCCTTGCGACAGGGTTTAAGGGCCGGGTGAGGCGGAGGGCCCTTCCGATCATGACTGCCCATCGAACCTGCAGATCGCGAAGTCAGCCCAGTACGGCCGTGGGCAAATGTGCGTA
>VGHO01000293.1 GCA_016868175.1 Betaproteobacteria bacterium | reverse complement strand
CGGGCATCGTCCCCGCCGACATCGCCCGCATCGCCGCTGCCTCAGCGATCCAGTTTGTGCGAAACACCAACGGGTTCAGGCGGCTCGCGGTGATCGAGACGGGCAAGCTCTCCAAGCAACGGTTCGCGGCGGCAGTGCAGCGACTGGTTCCAGCCGTGCGCCCCGACCATCTTCTACCGTGCACTAAGGTCGGCATGCGCGCGCAGTTGTATGATTCTGCTTCAGGGCAACTGGTGAACGACTTTCTGGTGCAAGAAGGTCCAAACTCAGTTCACATCTTGAACGCCATCAGTCCCGCTTGGACCTGCTCCATGCCATTCGCCAAGTTTGTTTGCGCCATGTTCGTTAGAGAGGTGATGCAGCCTTGAAACCCAACGCGGTCGATCAAAGCGAGCAAGGGCTTGGAACTGCCCACTTTCTGGGGACGAGATCCCGACTGCTGTTGTGGCTTTCACTCGGGCTCTCAGTTTCCGCCGCATTTGTACTCGGCATCGCCGTTGGCCACTATCGGATACCCCCGTTTGGAACGATTCACTCGGCGAAGGCTGTTGTTTCCGCTTGGGTCAGAGGCGACACCGAGCAGAGTGGGTCTCGCGGCGAGCAGGAGATCATGGAGATCGCCTTTGTCGACCCGGTATCAGACACGGCCCTCTACTACCCGCCAGTCACCTCGCTCGCCGAGCTTCGCGCAGCCAACGAGCGCATCTTTATGCGGCGTGAGGGCTTTGAGGCCGCCTATGAGGACCTAGAACTCATCGACGCCACGCAGCTTGAGCGGGCACCGTCGCTGCAACCGGTCATCCGGGTGCGCTTCCGCTACCAGAAGCGGGAGTACGAGGCGTTCGCCTACGGGCGTCTTCCGCAGGGGTGCCCGGTAGCGGGTTGGGCCAGCCTCATCATCCCAGGATCACTCCTGAACCAGTCCTTCGCCATCGCCACGAACGATCCCTCGAACTACCACTTCGGCATTCTCGACGGGATCGCCCCGCTTCAGGGCGCCGCCTACGTCTTAGTCAAGCCCAACGAAGACTTTCGGGCGTGGCACAACGGGGACGGGAAAAAACTCAGCGGTAACTTTATCTGGAACTGGCACCTCAATCGGGGTGGCTCGTACTCCGTCAGCTATCTCGTGGAGGGCCTTGCCATTGCCAAGTGGATGAAGGGGTGCTTCGACCGCACGCTGGTCGCTGGGCTGAGCCAAGGTGGGGCCGCGGCCATGCTCAACGCGCTCCAGAGCCAGCCGGACCGCGCCATCGTGGCAGCCGGCTACTCGGTGCTGTCTGGCGACGCGGAATGGTCGGGCCACAACCAGCTCATTGCGGTGCCCGGATACGCCAGGCTTCATGACCCGCAGGGACTTCTCGGCGCACTGCAGGACTCGCCGACGCAGTGGCTGTTCACCTATGGCAAGTCAGAAACGGGCATTTATCGCATTGAGGCTTATGACGGTCCGACCAAGAGATTGTTGGAACACCTTGAGCGAGTGAACATTGTGGTTCATCCGGGCGAGCACGTGTTTCCCGTCCAAGAGATAGCGGCCTGGCTCTCTAGACCAATAGACTCCTCCAAGGATCAGTGAATGAACCTGACTGACACCAAACTCGTGGTCATTGGCGGGGCCGGCCTAATCGGCTCGCACACCGTTGACCAGCTGCTTGCCGAACCCGTCCGCGAGATCGTCATCTACGACAACTTCGTCCGCGGACGGATGGAGAACCTCGCCGAGCCTTTGCAGGACCCGCGCGTGCGCGTCTTCGACATCGGTGGCGACATCACCCAGACGGACATCCTCGACGCCGCGCTCGATGGCGCCGACGGCGTCTTCCACTTCGCGGCGCTTTGGCTGCTGCAGTGCCACGAGTTCCCACGCTCGGCCTTCGAGACCAATATCCGAGGAACCTTTAATGTCATGGACGCCTGTGTGCGCAAGGGTGTGAAGCGGCTCGTGTACTCCTCGTCCGCATCCGTCTACGGCGACGCCGTGCGCGAGCCCATGGACGAGGACCACCCCTTCAACAACAGGAACTTCTACGGCGCCACCAAAATCTGCGGCGAGGCGATGCTCCGCGCCTACCACCACCGATACAAGTTGGATTACGTGGGCCTGCGCTACATGAATGTGTATGGTCCTCGCCAGGACTACCACGGCGCCTACATCGCCGTCATCATGAAGATGCTCGATGCGATCGACCGCGGCGAGAGCCCCACGATCATGGGTGACGGTTCCGAAGCATTCGACTTTGTGGCGGTCGAGGACTGCGGCAAGGCGAACGTCTGCGCGATGAAGGCCGACGCCACCGACCGCTTCTACAACGTCGGCACCGGCAAGCGCACATCGCTCAAGGAGCTCGCCGAGATGTTGGTGGAACTCACCAGCTGCGAGAAGCCCATCCGATATGCCCCCCGCAGCCAGGCCACGCTCGTGCGCAACCGCATTGGTTGCCCTAAGCTTGCATCCAAGGAGATCAAGTTCACGGCCGGTATTGACCTGATGGAGGGTCTGCAGCAACTCATCGACTGGCGCAGTCGCCACAAGGCCGAAGTCGAGGCGCGTCGACGCGCGGTGGGGTTGCCCTCATGAACCCCATGACCGACACGCCCACACGCACTCCGATCATGCCCGCGGCCCGACCCGTGCAGATCTCGCTCCCCTCCACAGGCGAGGACGAATGGCAGGCGGCGAAGGGTCCGCTCATGAGCGGCTG
>VGHO01000292.1 GCA_016868175.1 Betaproteobacteria bacterium | reverse complement strand
CCAGCGCGCCGGGAGCCCCAGATGGTGCTGCACGCAGGGCGGCTACCGTCCTGAGCGGGGCGGTACCAAGCGTAGCCAGGGCGCCAAGCGCTTCAAGCGAGCGCCTGCGCGCTGCCCACACCTCTTGCGCGGTGACTTCGCTGGCGCGAGGCTCGCGCCCGAGCACCCGCTCACGTGCGAGGCAGGCGAGCGTTGTGGACTTCATGCGCGAACCGGTGCTCAGCGCAAACCGGCGATGTAGTCGGAGACCGCCTTGATTTCCTTGTCGGACAAACGTGCCGAGATCGTCATCATCTGCGCACTGTTGGCGCGGACACCCGAGCGAAACGCCACCAGCTGCGACTCGGTGTAGTCGGCATACTGCCCCTGCAGGCGCGGGTACTGGTCGGGGATCCCTGCACCGTTGGGGCTGTGGCAACCGGCGCAGGCTGGCACGCCCTTGTCGGTGATGCCCCCGCGGTAGATCTTCTGTCCGAGTTCCACCAGATCCTTGTTCTTTGCGGCCGCAGGCTTGAGTTTCTGCGTGGCAAAGTAGGCCGAGACATCGCGGATCTGCTGGTCGCTGAGCGCCGCAGCAAACCCCTGCATGATCGCATTGTTGCGTTCAGGGGGCTTGCCATCGGCCTGCGGCTTGAAGTTGTGCAGCTGCTTGGCGAGGTATGCGGCATGTTGCGCTGCAAGCTTGGGGTTGGCTGGACTTGGACTGTTGCCGTCGGCAGCATGGCAGCCGTATGCGGCATGTTGCGCTGCAAGCTTGGGATTGGCTGGACTTGGACTGTTGCCGTCGGCAGCATGGCAGCCGGCGCAGACCCCTGCGGCCACTTGCTGACCCGCCGCGGGGTCGGGCCTGGGGGCCCTGGCAGCCTTGTCCTGCGCCAAGGCAAGTCCGAGTCCAGACCCGGAAAATGCGCCGCTGCCCTGCGGCACCGGTGCAACGACAGGAAGCAGTGCGACGGTCGCACCCATCAGGAACCGGCGCGCAACCGAGGCTGCCCCTGCACACCGCTTGCGGGAATCAACTAAGGTCATGACGGCCTTCCGCTTGTGAAGTACTGATGAAGCGGCGGATTCTACAATAGGGCTCGAAATTGCCGGGAGTGTGTTGTCATCGCGATGAGTCTGCTGTTGAGCGCCGAGTTCGCCGCCACTGCCGCCTCGCTCGAGCAGTTGCCCAACGACACGCTGGCCGAGTTGGCCTTTGTGGGGCGATCCAACGCGGGCAAGTCGAGCGCCATCAACGCCATCTGCAGGCGCAAGCGGCTTGCCTTTGCTTCCCGGACACCGGGGCGGACCCAGGCGCTCAACCTCTTTGCCTTGCGCGAAGGCTCGAGCGCCAATGCACAAACCCTGGCGCGACTGGTGGATACCCCCGGCTACGGCTATGCGCAAGCGCCGCTTGCGCTCAAGCGGCAGTGGGACGGACTGGCGGGGCGCTATCTGCGCCAGCGCACATCGCTTTGCGCGGTGGTTCTGGTGAGCGATATCCGCCGGGGACTGACTGCGCTCGATCATGCCCTGCTCGCCTGGATTCCTGCACAGGTGCCGCGGATGATCCTCCTGACCAAAGCCGACAAACTCGCCTACCAGGAGCGACTGCGCGCGCAGGCCCTGGTCCGCGCACAGTTGCTTCCCGCCGAGAGCGGCGAGGAAGGCACCTGCGCCATGCCGCTCTTTTCGGCCACGAAGCACTGGGGCGTAGACGAGGCGCGCACCTGGATCGAGTCGCGACTGACCGCAAGGCCGGTATCCTGATCACCTGCGCTCGATCCTCAGGCCGGATTCGGATGTGCCCCATGCGCGCGCAAACCCCACGTTCAAGGAGATCACCGCATGAGCGCCCCCACACTAAAGGCTGACCCCATGGCCCGGTTTCCCGCCTTTCGCGCCCGCCGTACCCGGCGCATGGAGTTCTCGCGGCGCCTGGTGCGCGAGCATCGACTCAGCGTCGATCAGCTGATCTACCCGGTGTTCATCGTGGATGCGGTCAACCTGGAGATTCCGGTGGCATCGATGCCCGGGGTGAGTCGCCACAGTCCCGACCGCCTGCTCGCGGTGGCCGAGGACTGCGTGCAACTCGGTATCCCGGTGCTCGCGCTCTTTCCGGTGATCGAGCCCGCGCTCAAGACGCCCGACGGCGCAGCGGCCACCGACCCCGAAGGCCTGGTTCCGCGCGCGGTGCGCATGCTCAAGAGCCATTTCCCCGAACTCGGCGTGCTCAGCGACGTGGCGCTCGACCCCTACACAAGCCACGGGCAGGACGGCGTGCTCGACGACACCGGCTATGTGCTCAACGACGAGACCACCGAAATCCTGGTCCGGCAGGCGCAGGTGCAGGGCGAAGCCGGAGTGGACATCCTCGCCCCCTCGGACATGATGGATGGGCGGGTGGGCGCGATCCGCCGGATGCTCGAGTCCGAGCGCCTGATCCATACCCAGATCATGGCCTACTCGGCCAAGTACGCTTCAGGCTTCTACGGACCGTTCCGCGACGCGGTCGGCTCCGCCGCAAACCTGGGCAGGAGCGACAAGAAAACCTACCAGATGGATCCGGCCAACAGCGATGAGGCGTTGCGTGAAGTGGCGCTCGACCTCGCCGAGGGTGCCGATATGGTGATGGTGAAGCCGGGAATGCCCTACCTCGACATTGTGCGGCGGGTGAAGGAGCACTTTGGCGTTCCCACCTTCGCCTACCAGGTGAGCGGGGAGTACGC
>VGHO01000291.1 GCA_016868175.1 Betaproteobacteria bacterium | reverse complement strand
AACACCCTCCAATTCAACATCTCGAAGCGAGCGAGCCACGGTACGTGGGCACGCCCGAGATGACCACTCCGGTACGGGAGGAACTCGAGCGGCTTCATTCCATCGCGGGAGCGCAGTTCCGCTGGCGTCCATCGCACAGGCTGTTGCACGTGCGTCGAGTGGGTAGGGCAGACCTTGTTGCCACGGCGGCCGAGCAGGCGGAGATGGCATCCGGCAACCGTCTTTCGGGCGCCCCGGCGTTGCCGCAAGAAACTGCGCCGTTGCGGCAGGGGCCGGGCTGGTTACTCGACTTCGAGCTTCTGGGTGAAGGGTCGGCGAAGCGATCCTTGGCCTTCGACGGGGTTGTGCTCGCCGTGCCACGACCGCAGTTCGAAGTTCTCTTCGGGGCCCCACCCAAGGGCCTCTCCGCAGACCGCTCAGGGGCAGCCCCATGGGTTACTCCTGCAGATCCTTCGGGGTCTCCCGCCGAGGGCTGCGATGTGCGCAGGGTCGAGGACCGAAACGAAGCTGGCACGGTGCCGTGGCCGTTTCCCGCCACCTGGCATCACGACTGGGCACGCACCCGAATGCAGGCCTGCTGGGCCCTGATGCTGCGCTACGCCGATCCGCTCAGCTTGCCCTTCGACGGTCTTTTCTGCAACGATCCCCGCGCAAGCTGGCTCTGTCGCAACAACTCCAAACCGGGGCGCAGCACAGACGAGTGCTGGGTTGTTCACGCTGCTCCGGCCTGGAGCGAAGCACACCTTGGCGCTGACCCTGGGTGGATCGCCGAACAACTCGAAGCGGTGCTGCGTGCACACGGTGCACCCCCTGCCATCGGCCGCGAACTGCACCGTTGGCGCCATGCGTCGTGCGAGGGCAGGGCACCGCGCGATGCCTATTGGGACCCGGATACCTGCATCGGCGTGTGCGGCGACTGGCTGGCGGGCGGACGGGTGGAAGGCGCCTGGCTCAGTGCCAGGGTACTTGCCGAACGGATCGGGGAAACCGTGTCTGTGCGACCGTCGGGTTTGTGATGGGGGTTGCCATCAGGCGTTGGCTATCGCCCTTGTTGACCACAGGTGCTCCCGCCAGTAGAGGGCAATGGCAAGACAAAGGGCAAGCCCCAGAACCGAGTAGGACAGTGCGGTGAGCGTAAAGCCATGGGCTTCGATGAGCGGCCCGGAGCAAAGCAGTCCAAGCGGCAGTCCCCAGATTGCCAGCATGCGCATGCCCATCACCCGCCCTCGGAAGGCTGGATCGGTGCCGCGCAGCATCACTGCGGCAAGTGGCGTGAGACACACGCTCGAGGCGAGCCCGGCCGTGATCAGAAGGGCAACGCCGAGGCCGAGGTTGCGGTTGAAAGCAAAGAGCAGGTCTGCGCTGAACCAGACCACCGCCGCAACGATCATGGTGCGCGCTGCGCCAAGAGGTAGCCGGTTGCTGCCCACTAGGAACGATCCGAGCAGTCCGCCGAAGGCAAAACTTGCAGCCAGCGTGCTGAGGCCTTCCTGGTCAAGGCCGTATTGCTGCCGCGCCACGTAGGGCAGCAGACCCAGGAAGAGCGGAAACGCGAGCAGGTTCACAAGAAACGCCAATCCGAAGGCGCCGAGCAAGACCGGTTTCCCCCAGACATAGGCAAAGGCGCTGCGCAGGTCCTTCAGGGGCGAGCGGGGGCGCTCCCCGGTCGCCAAGGCGACGGAACCATCCTGATGGGTCGGGCCCGCTGCGGCGTTTGCATCGGTGCTCGTGCCCGCACCCGCCCCCTCCTTGCGCATGGAGCGTCGTTTGCGCGGCTCGATGGCCATCGTGAGCAGAAAACTCAGGGTGTACAGCAGCACGATGGCGGTGTAGGCCCAAACCATGCCGAAGGCGGCCACAGTACTCGCCCCGGCCAGGGCGCCCGCGATGCGTGCGGAATCGGAAGTGATCCGCGCAATACCGAGTCCGCCCATCAACTGGTTTGCGGGGAGTACCCGGGCAATCACCGCGTAGCGCATCACCATGTCGGAGGGGCGAACCATTCCCGCAAGCGAGGCCACGATCAGTACCGCAGGCGGACTCAGCGCATCGTTCCATGCCATCACGAGCACGATCGCTGCAAGCAAGCCGTAGAAGGCCCGCGTGCTCCAGAAAAGCCGCGCATACCCGAGGCGGTCGCCAGCCACGCCAAAGAGCGGCGAAACAAGCGAGCCCGCATACTGGAGCGCTGCAAAGAGCGCCAGCGTTGCTACCGAGCCCGACTCAACGAGCACATACCAGCCGAGGATGAGGATCTCCATTTCGGCCGCCCACGACATTGCGAGATCGCCGCCCCACTGGAACCTGAAGCCCCGCACACGAAAAGGGGCGAGCATCAGCCTCGTGATTAACCCGAATCGAAGCAGGACGCCTCGACGCGGGCCTGCGGCTTTTGCGCAAGCATACCCAGCAGTCCCGACATGCCGCGATGCCCGCTGCCTTCCTCGATGACTGCCTCGTAGGCCTCGAGCGCGAGGAAGCGGTAGCCGGGGAAGGAGTTGCGCATCAGATCCTCGTCGTACATGTGCTCGAGGATCCCGGGGCCCCCTGTCTTGTGGCGAAGTTGCGCTGCGGTGTAGCCCTGAATCACCAGCAGCCCCCCGGGCTTCAGTGCATGGTCCATACGCGCAAAGATGCGCTGTCGGTCCTGAGGGGCGGCAAACTGGAAGAAGATGCCCACCACGTTGTTGTAGCGGGCGGGTTTCCAGTCG
>VGHO01000290.1 GCA_016868175.1 Betaproteobacteria bacterium | reverse complement strand
CCTCCCACGCATAGAGCGCCATCCTGCGTTTGAGTTTCCCAAGATACTGGCTGCGTGCCACCACCTCCTGCCCCGGATAGCACCCCTTGCGAAAGTTCACACCATCGATCCGCTCGAAGTTGACCATCTGCGGAACGAAGCGCTCGCTCACGTCACGACCGATCCAGGCTTCTGCGGCCAGGTGGTGCAACCAGTGCCATAGCGCCGCGAACTGTGCTCGGTCGTTCACGACGCCTCGGGATGTTACGCGCAGGCTGCGCTCCACGCGAAGCCCCGAGGCGAGGATCGCCACCGGCAGTGCAATCGGCTCTGCGAAGGACCGCACCCCCGCCGGAGCGGGCTGCGGCTCCTCGGCCGCTCCTGGGTGCAAGGCCCCTGTCTGGGTACTCCCGATGCTGGGCATACGGATCGCACCCGCAATCCGGACATTCTGGCTCAGATCCTCGAGCCGCACTTTTGCACGCAGAACAAACATCCTCAAACGCCGGATCACCGGTTCGATGAGGTCCCGCTCGAGGAAGAGCAGGTAATCTGCTTCATGCTTCGACGCTGGGGCGGGTGCCGCGATTTCACCTCCGGAAAAAGCGTCAACCCGCGCAAGCCAGCCGGTGAAAATCAGTCGACCCTTCGGCGTGCAGTATCCGGTCCATTGAGCGCGAGGGTAGGGCGCTTCGGCCGGGTGCGAACTGGCCGCCTTTCCGCTTGCCTCTCGCCGCAGGGCAAACACGTCATTGCTGAGTTGACCCTGAAGAAAACTCTCGGCGTCGGCACCGCTCACCCGAATCGCTCCGAGGTGCTCAAGCCCTCCTGTGTACTCCGCAGGATCCCGTGCGCCGACTTCTGTGGCGAAAGTTCCGCCCACGAACTCCACGCTCCCGCCGTCGACTTCGCCTTGGAGGCCTGCGCCAACGCTTTGGAGGCCTGCGCCCTCGGCTCGGGAGCCTGCAACCTCGGCCTGGAAGCTTGCCCCCTCGGCTGCGAAGCCCAGGATCAGGCTTCCATCACCATCGGTCAACGGGGTGATGGAAGAAGCCGGGGCATTCGATGGTGCGGAACTAGACGCCATGGTTACCTGGGTAGTGGAAGGCGAGGAGGGGTGCGGCTTGATTTCCCGCAAACCGGAAAGCGAAGTACAGTCCGGCGTGAAGCGCTCATAGCATAAGGCGGTCAGACAGTGGCGTGAAAAGCAAAGCTGAGATAGCGATAATACGATTGTAGAAAGTTCATCCTCCATGTCTGGAACATCCCTTCCGCCCGCCGGCCGGGACCTTTGCCACGCCTGACTTCTGCACCGTTGTGCCGGCGATCTTTCGCGCAGTCCGCTACACGTCGATGAGGCACTCGCTCCGCGCGGCTGTGATGGCGCTTCTCACCGTCGCTCTGCTTCTCGGCTTGGGCTACCTCGAGTTCCGGGTTCGCGACCTCAGCCCAGAGGGGCCCCGCGAACTGGTGGTCGAGCGGGGTGCACGCGCCATTAGCGTCGTGGAGCGCGCCGGCCAACACTCCCTCACTCCGTCCTGGCTTGTGTGGTGCTTCGCGCGGCTTCAGTTTGGGTCTCTCGCGTTCAAGGCTGGCGTCTACGACCTCGGCCCCGGGAGCAGCTTCCACGACTTGCTGCGGACCATGCAAAGGGATTCCGGGCGCAAACTCTACTGGCAGGCGCTCGAAGGGCATAACCTTGCCCAGCTACGGCAGAGCCTCGCCGATTTGCCCTTCCTGCGGCGCGAAAGCGCGAACCTGAGCGACGCTGCCTTGCTTGAGCGCTTGCGCGGGCATGGGGAGGGGGCCGTGGCGGGCAACCGCAGTGCGCGAAACGCCGGGCTCGATGCCATTGAACTTGGGCGCAAACTCGACTATCTGGAGGGATTGTTCTACCCAGACCGCTACCGTTATGTTCCCGGAATGAGTGATGTTGAATTGCTGGCCGCTGCGCGCAAGCGCCAATTGCTCTTGCTTGCCGAGGTCTGGAGCCGAAGACCCGTGGACTATCCTCTGTACTCCGCAGGCGAATTGCTCACACTGGCCTCGCTCATCGAAAAGGAAACGGGGAGGGCGCAGGACCGCCAGCGGGTTGCGGCGGTCTTCCTCAACCGGATCCGGCTGGGGATGCGTCTGCAAAGCGACCCCACCGTGATCTACGGGCGCATCAACCGCGACCCGCTCGCCCCGATCACCCGCAGCGACCTGCAGGAGGATCACCCGTTCAACACCTACACCCGCTACGGACTCCCACCCACGCCCATCGCGATTCCGGGCAAGGCCGCGCTTGAGGCGGCGATCGATCCCTCCGCGGAGCGCAGCCTCTACTTCGTTGCGCGCGGCGATGGAAGCAGCGAGTTTTCCGAAACGCTCCAGGCGCACAACGCAGCGGTTCAGCGCTACTTGCGTGGGACGCAGCGCAACACATCCGAGGCAGGGCGCCGTTCGTGACAGCCCTGGCGCCGCCGCGTTTTCTCACGCTCGAGGGTATCGATGGAGCCGGCAAGAGCACGCACATCGCAGGGATCGGGGCGTATCTGCGCGAGCAGGGCGAGCAGGTGGTGCTCAGCCGCGAACCCGGCGGCAGCGAATTGGCCGAGGCGTTGCGCGCTCTGCTGCTTCAGCGTGAAATGTCGATGCTCACCGAACTGCTGATCGTCTTTGCTGCCCGGAGGGACCATCTCGACCGGGTGATCCTCCCCGCGCTCGCCCGTGGCGCCTGGGTTGTGTGTGACCGTTTCACCGACGCGACCTGGGCCTACCAGGGCGGTGGGCGGGGTGTGCCGTCC
>VGHO01000289.1 GCA_016868175.1 Betaproteobacteria bacterium | reverse complement strand
GGATGAAACACTCGACCCGATAGGAGTCAGGAAGCAATGCGCCTGCTTCTCGCCGAGGCCGTCCTCGTGCTGCACTTTGCCGTCGCAGCGTTCAACTTCGCGATGCTCATTCTGGTGCCCCTTGGAGCCAGGCGCTGGCCATGGGTACGCAACCGGCGTTTGCGGCTTATGCACCTTGCCATGATGGTGTTGATCGCGGTGCAAACGGTGCTCGGTCAGCACTGCCCTCTTACCTTGCTCGAGACAGCCCTCCGCGCGCAGCAAGACGACGGGCGCCTTTTCCTGATGCGCTGGATCGGGTCGGTCCTGTATTGGGATCTGCCCCTCGAAGCCTTCCTGGGGGGTTACCTGATGTGCGCGCTCTGGAGTCTGATCCTCTGGGCCCTGGTGCCGCCTCACTCCGCCCGCCACCTTCCGTCCGGAGCCATACCGGGCGAGGGCGCCGGGTCAGAGGGCTCGAGCCGAACACTCACCTGACTGCCCTGCACCGCTTCGCCGAGCGCCGCCTCGATGCGCAGTGCAACCCGATGCGCCTCGCTCACCGACCAGTGGCCCGGCACCCGAAGATGCAGGGCAATGAAGGAGCGACGCCCCGCCTGCCGGGTCCTGAGGCTGTGACAGGCGACCGGTTCACGGACCTGCTCCCGCAGGACTGCATCGATCCTTGCGAGGTCCTCGGCAGGCAAGGAAGCATCGAGCAGCGCCGACGCGGAGCGTTGCATCAGCTGCGAGCCCGTCCAGAGGATGTTGACGGCCACCAGGAGCGCCACCGCCGGGTCGAGCCACGCCCAGCCGCTCAGGGCAACCAGGCCCACGCCAGCGACCACGCCCAGCGAGGTCCACACGTCGGTGAGCAGGTGGTGTGCATCGGCCTCGAGGGTTGCCGAACGGTGTTCGCGCCCCACCTTGAGCAGTATCCTCGCCACCACCGCATTGAGCGCCGAGGCGAGCACCGAAACCGCCAGACCGAGGCCGAGTGCCTCGAGCGGCTGGGGATGAAGCAAGCGCTCAAGCGCCGAGTAGGCGATGCTCAGGGCGGCAACAACGATCAGCATCCCCTCGAAGGCGCTCGAGAAGTATTCGGCCTTGCCATGGCCGAAGGGATGTTCCGCGTCGGCGGGCTGCTCCGACAGCGCGAGCATCCAGAGCGCCATGAACGCTGCAGCCAGGTTCACGAAGGATTCGATCGCATCCGAGAGCAGCCCCACCGAGCCCGTGAGCCACCACGCGCAGCCCTTGAGCACAATCGTGGCGAGCGCAGCCGCGATCGACATCCATGCGTAGCGGCGCAAGCTCGGCTGTGCGGACTGTTGTTCCATCCTCCACCCCCAGGGAACTTCGCTGCACTAGGCGGCTTCGCGCACGTCCTCGCCCGGTGCAAACCATGAGGCATAGAGTACCGGGAGTACGATCAAGGTGAGGAGCGTGGCGCTCACCAGGCCACCGATCACCACGAGCGCGAGCGGCCTCTGGGTTTCGGCACCGATATCGCGGCTCAGCGCCATCGGAAGCAGGCCAAGCGCGGCCAGCAGCGCAGTCATCAACACGGTGCGCAAGCGCTGCAGCGCGCCTGCGCGCACCGCATCGACCACGCGGATGCCTGCGGCCTCGAGATGCTGAAAGACCGACAGCATCACCACCCCGTTGAGCACCGCCTGGCCCGAAAGCGCAATGAAGCCGATCGCAGCCGACACGGAAAGAGGAACCTGAAAGACCCAGAGCGTCACGAAGCCCCCGATCAGTGCCAGGGGCACATTGATCAGCACGAGCAGTGCCTTCTTGAGCGAGGAGAAGGCATCGAAGAGGAGCAGAAAGATGAGCAGCAGCGAGAGGGGAACCACCAGCGCCAGCCTGCGCATTGCCCGCTCCTGGTTCTCGAACTCGCCCGACCACTTGAGCTCATAGCCTTGCGGAATGCTGACTTTCGCCTCGACGGCACGCTGCATGTCGGCCACCACCGAGCCCATGTCGCGCCCCCGAATGAAGATCCCGATTGCCATCGTGCGCCGCCCGGCCTCGCGCGCGATGTTCATGGCGCCGCTCACTTCCTCGATCCGGCTGACCGCACCGAGACTCACATAGCCTCCGTCGGGCCGCGGGATCGGAATGTTGCCGAGTTCGGCGAGACTGCGCTGCTTCGGGGCGAGCCGCAACACCACCTCGAAACGACGTTCACCCTCCCAGACCCGGGTGGCGCCCTTCCCTGCGAGCGCGGCCTCGATCACATCCTGCACATCGCCCACATTGAGCCCGTAGCGGGCGGCCTGCTCACGATCGATGCGGATGAGCAACTGGGGCACATCGCCCTGGCGGTCGATCTCGGCGCGCTGCACGCCTCGAACCCCGCGGATTTCCGCCTCGATGGCCGAACTCACCTCGCGCAGCACCGCGAGATCCTCCCCTGCCACCTTGATGACAATCTGTCCGTCGATCTGGGAAATCGACTCGAGCACGTTGTCGCGGATCGGCATGGAAAAGGTTGGTTCCATGCCGGGCAGGGCAGAAACGGCGCGCTCCATCTCCTCGATCAGTTCCTCGCGGGAGATTCCCTTGCGCCACATTTCGGGGGGCTTGAGGTCAACCAGCACTTCAGCCATGCTGATCGTCTTGGGGTCGGTTCCGTCCTCGGGCTGCCCCGCCTTCGAGACCGTGGTCCGCACCTCGGGGATCCGCAGCAGCGTGGCGCGAACCTGATGGAGGATGCGCGCCGCCTCGTCGTTCGACACGCTCGAGGGCAGCCTCAGGTTCACCCAGATGCTTCCCTCGTTG
>VGHO01000288.1 GCA_016868175.1 Betaproteobacteria bacterium | reverse complement strand
TGCTCAGCTACAACGGCGAGATCTACAACTATCGCGAACTGCGCGCGGAACTTGAGGCCGCTGGCGTGTGGTTCCGTAGCCAGACCGACAGCGAGGTGGTCCTCTACGCGCTCGCCCGCTGGGGCACGGATGCCCTGCTCAAGTTCAACGGCATGTTCGCGCTCGCGCTGTGGGACCGCAAGGAACGCACCCTGCTGCTCGCGCGCGACCGCTACGGCATCAAGCCCATCTACTACAGCGACCAGTCAGGCAAGTTCGCCTTCGGATCCGAGCAGAAGGCGATCACCGCGCAGCCCGGCTTCCGGCGCGTACTCAACAAGCCCGCGCTACTTGAGTACTTCACCTTTCAGAACATCTTCACGGACCAGACGCTGCTGCAGGACATCCGCATACTGCCCGCGGGACACTTCCTTACGCTCAGGGCCGAGGAAGACGCCCGCCCCGCCCTTCACCGCTACTGGGACTACCGCTTCCGCGAGCCCGAGAAGCCGCTTCGCCGCGAGGAGTACATCGAGGAACTCGACCGGCTCTTCAGGCAGGCGGTGAACCGCCAGCTCGTGAGCGATGTGGAACTGGGTGCCTACCTCTCGGGCGGCATGGATTCGGGCTCGATCACGGCGATCGCTGCGAAGAGCTTCCCGAACCTCAAGACATTCACCTGCGGGTTCGACCTCAGTTCCGCCTCAGGCATCGAGCTTGCCTTCGACGAGCGCGCCAAGGCCGAGGCGATGTCCGCCAAGTTCAAGACCGAGCACTACGAGATGGTGCTCAAGGCGGGCGACATGGAGCGGTCGCTGCCTGCCGTGGCGCGGCACCTTGAGGAGCCGCGCGTCGGGCAGAGCTACCCCAACTACTACGCGGCGAAGCTCACGAGCAAGTTCGTGAAGGTGGTGCTGTCGGGTAGCGGTGGCGACGAGCTCTTCGGCGGCTACCCGTGGCGCTACTACCGTGCCGCCAACTGCCAGAACTTCGAGCAGTACATCGACCAGTACTACCTGTACTGGCAGCGGCTCGTCGACAACCGCATCCTGAAGGCCATGTTTGCGCCAGTGTGGAGCGAAGTGAGCCATGTGTGGACACGGGACATCTTCCGGGGCGTCTTCGCCACCAACGACAACGAGCTGCAGCGTCCAGAGGATTACATCAACCACTCCCTGTACCTCGAGGCCAAGACCTTCCTGCACGGGCTCTTTGTGGTCGAGGACAAGCTCTCGATGGCGCACGGCCTTGAGAGCCGCGTGCCGTTCATGGACAATGATCTAGTCGACTTTGCCATGCGCTGCCCCGTAGGCATGAAACTGAACAACCTGGCTGAAGTGCTGCGGATCAACGAGAACGACCCAAGCGACAAGCAGGCCACCTACTTCCAGAAGACCCGCGACGGGAAGCAGATACTGCGTGACGTGATGGCCAGGCACATCCCCAGCGAGACCGTGGAAGCCGAGAAGCAGGGCTTCTCGTCACCCGACGCAAGCTGGTTCCGCGGCGAGAGCATCGATTTCGTACGGCGTCGCCTCGTGGATGGCGACGCAGCCATCTACTCGGTGCTGGACCGCAATGCCGTCGTCCCGCTCATCGAGGAACATCTGCGCGGCGAGCGCAACCGCCGACTATTGATCTGGTCGCTGCTGAACTGCGAATGTTGGATGCGGGAGGCGTTGTGATCGGCGATCTGATCCCGCACTCGAAGCCATGGATACATGACTCTGATTTGCAAGCCGTGGGAACGGTCTTGCGTTCCCACATGATCGCGGTGGGCACTACAACGCGGACATTTGAGAGGGCGGTCTCCGCTGAGTGTTGCGCGATCGATGGAGTGTGCCAATCAAGCGGAACGGCCGCCTTGCTACTCGCGTTACGTACGCTCGGCGTAGGCGCAGGCGATGAGGTTGTGCTTCCCACCTACGTCTGCAGAAATGTGGTGGATGCAATCGCAGCCACGGGTGCCGCACCCTCCTTCGCAGATGTTGACGAGCTTGGGCTTCTGACGATCTCTACTGCTCGTTCGGCGCTGTCGTCCCGTACTCGCGCGGTGATCGCCGTGCATCTCTTCGGCAATTCCTGCGACATAGAGGGCCTCAGGACACTCGGCCATCCGGTCATAGAGGATGCATGCCAGGCAGTCGGAATGGAGAGTCGTGGCAGAAAGGCTGGCTCACGTGGCGACCTTGCAGTCCTTTCGTTCCACGCCACGAAGATGCTGACCACCGGCGAGGGCGGAATGGTCGTGTCTGCGCATCCGAGGCTTCTCGATAGGGCACGAGCCCTGACATCACCCTCCCAGCATCCCTCGCCAAGCGTCTTCGCTCCGATGTCCGACCTTCAGGCTGCACTTGGTCTGAGTCAACTTCAAAGACTGGCCACGATGCTTGATCGCCGACGCGCGATTGCCAAGCGCTATGACGAGGCGCTAGTCGGGATTCCTGAAACCACACTGCCAGCCGACCGCTCCAATTGCATCTTCCGCTACACTTTCCGTAGCGGGCGTGGATTCACTGCGCTTGAGGCCCACTTCAACAGGTATGGGGTTTGTGTCCGACGGGGGGTCGATGCACTACTCCATCGGTCGCGCGGCGAGGATGACGCCAGGTATCCGATCGCGACGCGACTCCTAGAGACCACTGTCTCCCTCCCGTGCTATCCCGCGTTGACCAACCCTGCGCTTGATCGTGTTTGCCATGCATTGAGGGCACTTCGATGAGCAACGGCGACCTGATCGTTCGCGAATGGTTGAATTCTGATGAGGGTGCGTATGACGATCTACTTGCTTCGGCACCAGACGCGATGTTCAA
>VGHO01000287.1 GCA_016868175.1 Betaproteobacteria bacterium | reverse complement strand
CCTGAGCAAAGCCCTGAATCTGCCGAGCGCAGCCCCCCAAGGGCCTTGCCCGAACGCCAACGCGGAGGGCGCAACTCCCAACCGGTGGTGCCCGGCCCCCAGCTTGCACGGCAAGAATCCCACCTTGCCGGGGGATGGCTCGCCGCCTTGATTCGCTCGTTGGAGCCCGAACTCCGTGCCTGTCTGCACGCCCGTGACCAGCGACTTGCCGAGGCCATCGACCGCAAACCCGGCGAGAACGTTCTTGAGGATCGGTCGCTTGAAGTGCTCAGCCGCTGCAAGCTTCGCTGGGCAGAGCGGTTGGATTGGATCAATCCCCATCCGAGGCAAAGTCGAAACTGAGTTGCCCGGGCGCGGGCGCTGAGCTCCGGCGTGCATCGCGCGCGCCTTTGGCGCGACTTTCGGCAGCGTGTGCGGTCTGGCCGAGGGGGTAGGGCTCGGGTTGACCAGATTGCAGGCGCTCGGGTTGGCTCATGGGTCGGCGCTCGGGCTGCCCCAGGGGACGGGCCTCGGGGCGCTTCGAAGCATGGCGGCGCACCACCCCGTGGGCTTCCGCGATCACCTCCGGGTTCAACCGAAGCGCATGCACGCGCGCCTTTGCCGCGCGCGTGGCAGCCGCCAGATCGACCAGCGGGCTGGGAATTGGGAAGCGTGCACGCAATTCCGCGGGAGCAAGCCAAGGCTCAAAGAGCCAGGTATCCGGAAGGTCTCGCAGGTGCTCCAGCCACCGGCGCACAAAGACCCCTTTCGGATCCTGATCGTGTGCCTGCTTGATCGGGTTGTAGACGCGCATGGTGTTGATGCCGGTTGTGCCGGATTGCATCTGCATCTGGCTCCAGTGGATACCGGGCTCGTAGTCGAGAAACCGGGTGGCAAGCCACTTGCCCACCTCGCGCCAATGCAGCCAGAGCGGATACGCCGCAACCGACACCAGCATCGCGCGCATGCGGAAGTTGATCCAACCGGTGGCGTCGAGCATGCGTACGCTCGCATCCACCATCGGCCAGCCTGTTCGACCGCTGCGCAGCGCGTCGAAGTGTTCCTGATTGAACTGTGACTCGCGCAGACCGTCATAACCCCGGTGCATGTTCTGCCAGGCGATCGTGGGCTCGGTTTCAAGTTTCTGGATGAAGTGACAGTGCCAGTGCAGGCGCTCGAGAAAGCCGCGCAGTCCGGGTCGCTCGGGCAGCGCGGCGCGCGCACGGTGCACTACCCGTCGCATGCTCAGGCAGCCGAAGGCCAGATACGCCGAGAGGCGCGAACAGGCATGCTCGGCGCGCAACGGCGAAGAGATGCCACCGCGGTAGCTTGCGCTGCGGACTTGCAGGAAGTTGCTGAGGGTCGCTTCCGCGAGCCGCCACCCGCCGCGTTGCCGCAGCGGCGGGTCGTGCGGCTCGAGTCCGAGTTCGGATGCACGCGGAGCGCGCGCGCCCAGGCTCAGCCCGTCCGCAACGGTAGCGCTCGAAGCGATGAAGCCCGGCAACGCGCAAAGCCTTGCGAGTTGCCTCTGGAACAAAGCGGTCGCTGCGCTGGCGTACTGGGCGCGAGGCGGATCAGGATTGGATGCACTCAGTCCGGGTGCGCTCAGTTCAGATGCACTCAGCCCGGATGCGATCAGTCCGGGTGCGCTCAGTCCGGGTGCGCTCAGTCCGGGTGCGCTCAGTTCAGATGCGCTCAGTCCAGGCGCGCTCAGGCAGGGAGCGTTCATCATGCGTTCCCACTGGGTAGCCCAGGCCTTGCGCTCGCGCATACCGCGCACCACTCCGAACTGGCGATACTCGGTCCAGACGATGCCGTGTTGCCGGCACCATCGCGCCACGCGGCGATCCCGCGCGTAGCTCGGCGCGTCGCCGCTTTCCATGTGGCTGAAGAGCGCAAATGCGCCGAGCGTGCAACGGATCTGCTCGAGGGCGTGCACAGCGTCTTCACAGTCGAGCATCAGATAGGGGACGCCTCGCGCCCGGAGCGCCTCGCACACATCGTCGCAGCACTCGCGATAGAAGTGGTAGTGCTGGGCCGCAACCGTCTCCTCGCGCCAGAGGCGACGCTCGATCAGCATCAGGGCGAGCACTCCCTGGGGTAGGGATGATCCGCCGGGCAGATGCACCCTGGTGCTTTCCTCGAGTGCAGCGTGAAGCGCGGCATGGTCGTCCACACGCAAGTCGCGCTTGAACCAGACGAGGTTGAGCATGGGATCCTTGCGATTCAGGCTGGCAGGGCCGCATAGTATGCGGGTGATGCACATGCCGGCTGCGGAAGGACCACCGCTGCAACCCCGTTCGCTGCGGAGGCTGCTGTCGTGAAGCGCATGCACCTCGCGGTGATCGGTGCAGGCATTGCGGGTGTTTCGCTCAGTGCCGCCCTGCTCGAGATGGGGTTCACGATCACCCTCTTTGAACGGAGCCCCCGGGCAGGCGGCCGCATGAGTGCGCGGATACTCCGCGGGGAAGGCAACGTCCGCGTTTCCTGTGATCACGGTGCCCAGTACTTCACAGCGCGACATCCGGGTTTCCAGCAGGTTGTGCAGTCCTGGATGCAGCGCGGGTGGGCGGTTCCGTGGCAAGGGAGGGTGGCATCGGTAGTGGCGGCTTCGGATGCTTCGTTGGCACCCGCTGCGAGGCTGCCCCTTGAGCACGGGGTTGCCCCTGCCGTTATGGCGACCGTTCCTTCCCCGTCGACCAAACACCCTCCAATTCAACATCTCGAAGCGAGCGAGCCACGGTACGTGGGCACGCCCGAGATGACCACTCCGGTACGGGAGGAACTCGAGCGGCTTCATTCCATCGCGGGAGCGCAGTTCCGCTGGCG
>VGHO01000286.1 GCA_016868175.1 Betaproteobacteria bacterium | reverse complement strand
ACACGCATGGGTGGGATGCGCAGATCCTCGCCGCCCAGCAGACGCTGCTCGGCGCGCACCCGACGCCCATCGAGGCGCACCTCGCCGCTTCGGATCATGCGGTAGATCCGCGTCCTGGGAAGGGCCGCAAGTTCACGGATCAGGTAGTTGTCGATCCGCTGCCCCGCGTACTCCGGATCGATCCGCAAGTGACGTGCGCCCTGGTGTGTCATGTGATATAAACTGAAGTGTCTCGGGAAATCACTAAGGGTGGGAAAACGCTGGGGAGGCGCACGGAAGGTTGCGTTCCACCCCACCGTGGTACGGGGTGTGGCGCTCAAGGCGCGGTCTTCGGAAGCTCTCCGGATAATCCGCAGAGAAGTTATCGGGGTGGTTTCGGGAGGTGCCCGGCAGATTCTCGGAATCTTCCGGGCATGGTCCGGAAAGCCTCCGGGGCGCTTCCGGATGGTTTCTGTGGTTATCCGGCAGGGGTGCACCGGCTGTTGCGATTGTGCCTCAGGGCCTGAAGGGTTTTGATCCCTGACTCTGTTGACCGCAAGCGGCAAACCGCAAACGGTGAACGACGCCCCTGAGGCACCTGCAGCCCATCCGTGTGTGGTTTGAGACAAATGAACAATACGCGGCCCCGGATGGTCCGGGGCGCCCGGCGGACAACGATGGACACCTCATCCGGTCCAACAAGGATCGGATAGCGAGCTTGAACCCCTGCAGCAGCCCATGATGCCAAGATCTGAAGCTTCGAATGCCCCGCCAGAGCGCATGGTCGCGCCCGATACCGGTTGGCATGCACGGCAAAGGCAGCGCTGCAGTTCACGCCTCCAACAGCACGCCAAACCCGCGATGGTCCGCTGATCATCGTCTTGCGGTTTGCTGAGGCTTCCATTCCCCGTTCCGCGGGCGGGTGACGCACGCTGCGCCAGTGCGATGGAGATGTGAATGAAGCGCATGCTGTTCAACGCAACCCAGGCCGAGGAGCTGAGGGTTGCCATCGTCGACGGTCAGAAGCTGATCGACATCGACATCGAGGCGGCTGGAAGGGAGTCGCGCAAGAGCAACATCTACAAGGCCATCGTTACACGGGTGGAGCCGAGCCTCGAGGCCTGCTTCGTGAATTATGGCGAGGAGCGGCACGGCTTCCTCCCCTTCAAGGAAATCTCGCGCGCCTACTTCCGCAACGGAGGGGAGCCGGGCCGGGCGCGGATTCAGGACGTGATTTCCGAGGGGCAGGAAATGATCGTCCAGGTGGAAAAGGAGGAGCGCGGCAACAAGGGCGCAGCGCTCACCACGTTCGTCTCGCTGGCCGGGCGCTATCTGGTGCTCATGCCCAACAATCCGCGCGGCGGCGGTGTTTCCCGACGCATCGAAGGTGAGGACCGCCAGGAACTGCGCGAAACCATGGACCGCCTCGAGGTTCCGGCGGGCATGAGCCTGATCGCACGTACAGCAGGAATCGGTCGAAACGTCGAGGAGTTGCAGTGGGATCTCAACTATCTGCTGCAACTGTGGCGCGCGATCGAATCGGCAGCCGCCGACAACCGTGCCCCGATGCTGATCTATCTTGAGTCGAGCCTCGTGATCCGCGCAATACGCGATTACTTCTCGGCAGATATTGGCGAGATCCTCATCGACACCGAAGACATCTACGATCAGGCGCGCGCCTTCATGTCGGTGGTCATGCCCGACAACGTGGTGCGGGTGAAGCGCTACCGCGACGACGTTCCGCTCTTTTCCCGATTCCAGATCGAACATCAGATCGAGACTGCGCACTCGCGCGTGGTGCCCCTTCCCTCCGGCGGGTCGATCGTTGTGGACCACACCGAGGCGCTGGTGGCGGTCGATGTGAACTCGGCACGGGCTACCCGCGGCAGCGACATCGAGGAAACCGCGCTGCGGACAAACCTCGAGGCTGCCGACGAAGCTGCACGGCAGATGCGACTTCGCGACCTCGGCGGTCTGATCGTGATCGACTTCATCGACATGGACCTCGGCAAGAATCAGCGCGAGGTGGAGTCTCGACTCAAGGATGCTCTGCACTACGACCGTGCGCGGGTGCAGATGGGCAAGATCAGCCGCTTCGGGCTGATCGAGTTGTCGCGCCAGAGGCTTCGCCCGGCCCTCAACGAAGGTAGCCACCAGACCTGTCCGCGCTGCAACGGCACCGGAGTGATCCGCGACATCGAGTCTTCGGCACTTCACGTGCTGCGCGTGATCCAGGAAGAGGCCATGAAGGACAACAGCGCCGCGGTGCATGCGCAAGTCCCGGTGGAGGTGGCAACTTACCTGCTCAACGAGAAGCGCGCCGAAATCTACAAGATGGAAGCGCGCCTGCGCGTGGAGATCGTGCTGATCCCGAACCGCCACCTCGAAACGCCACACTACCGACTCGACCGGCTGAAACACGACGACGAGCGACTTGGAAACTACCGTGCCAGCTACGCGATGGCCGAGGCGCCCGCCGAGGAGAACAGCTTCCTCGAATCAAAATTCGAGGGTATCCGCAAGCGGCCTGAAGCCGCAGTGAAGGGGATCACGCCCTCGGCGCCGGCACCGTCGGCGGCAGGCGCCTTGGCGCGCAATGCTTCGTCCCATGCTCCGATGGCGTCGCCGGCATCGGCCACCGAGCAGATTTCGGGACGCGCCGGGGCGGTCATGACGGTTCCCCCGGCGGGCCCGTCGCTCCCCGCCTCCCCGCCGCCTGCGCTCGAGCCGCCCAGCGAGGGCTTTCTTGGCAAGGTACTCGGGTGGTTTCGGCGCAAGCCCGCCAACGAAGCGCAGGCGCGACCACCTCAGGCGGCTGCGTCGGGATCCCGTCCGGAGGCCAAGGGC
>VGHO01000285.1 GCA_016868175.1 Betaproteobacteria bacterium | reverse complement strand
TGGGTAGCAGAGCTGCCCAACGCTGCCGACCTCGAAGGCTGTTCGCTCGCCCTCGCCGAAGGCCTCAACGTTGAGCACTACCTTCCGCAGGGTCGGCAGGCGCGCGCCTGGCGAAGGATCCTCAATGAGATCCAGATGCTCTGGCACGATCATCCGGTAAACCGCCAACGGCAGGCCTTGCGCCAGCCGCCAGCAAATGCGCTCTGGTTTGGCGGCAGACTCACCCCCAGCAGCCACGACGCGCGCGCTGACGGGTCCGAGGCTGGGAAGCACCGAAGGCTCGCCGCCGGCCGCGTCGTGATGCGCGCGCAGGATCCGATGCTCAAGGGGCTTGAGCGCTACCTCGAGGCGCTTCGCCTGCGGCCGGAGCCCGCCGGCGCAGGCCCGGGACCGGGCCCGCACGATTCTCCGGGGAGCAACGCGCCACAACGTGACAGACCACGCCAAGGTTCCGAGGAGGTGTCGTGTGAGCTTGTGGTGATGGCGCTCGAGCCCGCGGCGCTAACGGTGCAGACGGTTGCGCGCTCCCTGGGTGAGACGCTGCGGGTAGCCGAGGCATGCGCCAACGCGCGCCGGACCTGCGATCTGGTCCTGTTGTCCGACACCGCATGGATCCACCTTGTGGAGCGTCCGCGCAACCCGCTTGCACGCCTCGGCGCGCTGGGCCTGCGGATGCTCGGCCGGCGTTGAGTTCCGGTGCCCTGCCCAGGATTTCGCCCCCCGTGGTGCAGGGCTCGGGAGGGAGGTCCACAGCATGATGCGCTCGCGCCATGTCGACGCGGGGGCGCAGCAACGCCTGCTCGATGCGGGACTCAATCCGATCCTTGCCCGGGTGTACGCGGCGCGCGGCGTGGGTTCCATCGACGCGATCGAAGGCGGACTCGAGCGACTGCTGCGGCCTGACGCAATGCGCGACATCGACCGGGCCGCCGAGCTCCTGTGGACACACATCGAGGGCAAGCGCAGGATCCTGATCGTGGCCGACTACGACTGCGATGGAGCGACCGCCTGCGCAGTCGGGATCCGTGGGCTGCGGATGATGGGGGCTGTCGTGGACTATCTGGTTCCGAACCGCAAAGTACACGGCTACGGGCTCACCCCGGATATCGTGGAGTTGGCGCTGCGCCACCCCCGGCTGGGCCGCCCCGATCTGCTGATGACCGTCGACAACGGTATTGCCTCGATCGAGGGCGTGGAAGCCTCCAACCGGGCCGGCATTCCGGTGCTGGTGACCGATCACCACTTGCCCGGTGATCGACTGCCTGAAGCCGCAGCCATCCTGAATCCCAACCAGCGCGACTGCGCCTTTCCCAGCAAGAACCTCGCCGGCGTCGGGGTGATGTTCTACCTCCTGATCGCGCTTCGACGCCAGTATCGGGACAGGCAGCCGCAATCGGCCGCCGCAAGCGCTCAACTGCAGGAGTTGCTCGATCTGGTCGCGCTTGGGACTGTGGCCGACATGGTTCGGCTCGACGAGAACAACCGCGCCCTCGTACGCGCCGGATTGCGCCGGATGCGCCAGTCCAAGGCACAAGCGGGGGTGCGCGCCCTGGCCCTGAATGCCGGACGACACCTCGCCAACCTCGATGTGCGCGACCTCGCCTTCAGCATTGCACCGCAGATCAACGCAGCTGGAAGGCTTGAGGATATCGGCGTTGGCATCGAATGCCTGCTCGCCGACGAGCCAGCGGTGGCCGAGGGTCTTGCACGGCAACTCGACCAGATCAATCGGCAGCGTCAGAACCTGCAAGCGCAAATGAACAGGCAGGCGCTTTCGGACCTCCCCGATGCCGGCAACATCGGCGTTGCGTTGGTGGTCTTCCAGGAAACCTGGCACGAGGGCGTCGTGGGTCTTCTCGCCTCGAAGCTCAAGGACAAGGTGCACCGACCGGTCCTCGCGCTGGCACCGAGTGCCGACCCGGAGGTGCTGCGCGGATCGGGAAGATCGATCGTTGGGGTGCACCTTCGTGACGCACTCGACTGGGTAAGCAAGCGCGCCCCTGATCTGCTGCTGCGCTTCGGCGGACACGCGATGGCTGCAGGGTTAAGCATCCGTCGCCATCATCTTGCGCTGCTGCGTGAGGTCTTCACGCAGGCGGTCGCGTCGATGGCCGACCCTGAAGCGCTGCAGCCGGTGATCTGGACCGACGGCCCCTTCAATCCGCTCTGGCTACGTGAGGACTGGATTCAGTCCCTGCAGGATGCAGTGTGGGGCCAGGGGTTTCCGGCGCCGCTCTTTCAAGACAACTTCGAAGTCCTGGGCCAACGCGCCGTTGGCGGGCATCACCTGAGGCTAACGCTGCGCAGCGACACAGGCATGCAGATCGAGGCGATGGCATTCAACCGCGAAACGCCGCTCGAGCGTCGGATCCGGGCCTCCTACCAGATACGTCTCAACCACTGGCAGGGCCGCACGCAGATGCGGGCAACGCTCGAACATGTGGAGTCCTGCCCGTGGAGATAACCCTGCACGCTGGATCCGGGGCTGCGAAACGGCTGGGAAATCCATTCAAATTCGAAATCCGTTGTCAAGCCTGACCTCCAAATCGATCCTGGTTTGGCGGGCAGCGGGCAAGCGGGCCGGTCGCAAGGCCCGTTTCACCGCTGCTTGCGCTCGTCGACGAACGACTGAAGCTGTGAGGGCGGCTGGAGCGGCTGCGGCTGGAGCGGCGGCGGGAACGGCGAATCGAGAGGGCCGGGTAGCGCGGCAGAAAACTCGCTGGGGGCTTGCTCGGGAGCGGCGTTTGCGCGCCGTTCGAACCATCGGCCCAGCGCGACCACCGCCAGCGCGCACACCGCCGGAGCAACCCAATGCACGAGATCGCGGTGCGAGGCAAT
>VGHO01000284.1 GCA_016868175.1 Betaproteobacteria bacterium | reverse complement strand
AAACATGGCGTCGCAGCCATCGAAGACCTGCTGGACATCCGCGGCTTCAACCTCAACGCCATCCTGGAGATCGAGCCCGACTTCCTGACCGATGTGGACCACGAGCATGACGACGACGTCACCTCGTTCGTTTTCCGCGAAAGCCGGGCGCTGGACCTGGAACGCGTGGAAGACTTCCTCGGCGCAATCGTGCAGGTCTACGGCACAAAACTGATGCGCTACAAGGGCGTGCTGAACATCAAGGGCATCGACAAGCGCGTCGTCTTCCAGGGTGTGCACATGCTGATGGGCTCGGATGCGGGCGCGCTCTGGAAGCCCGGCGAGAAGCGCGACAGCAAGATGGTCTTCATCGGGCGCGACATGCCCAAGGACACGTTGCTGGACGGCTTGGCGCAGTGCGTGGCCGGGGCTGCAAGACCCAAGCAAGTACCGGAGCGCTGAGACCATGGCCCACCCGCGCCCAAAGCTGCCGTCTGGACGGCAACGCCCTGCCTGCCCACGCTGGGCCACGACGCTGGGCGTACCCCTTGTGCTGGCGATCCAAAGCGGCCAACCGTTGGCCCAGCCTGCACAAGCCTCGGAGCCCACCCAGGCCGAGCTGCCGCGCGTGACCATCGTCGGCGAACGCGAGCAGCCCGCCTTGCAGCAGCCGGCCGGCTCGGCCTCTCGTCTTGGCCTGACCGTGCGTGAAACGCCCGCATCCATCGACATCCTTCCGCAGGAGCTGCTGCTCGAGCGCGGGTCGCGCACTGTCACCGAGGCAGCCCAGGCCGCAACAGGCGTGACTGCAGGCGACTTTCCCGCCGAGCCGGCCAACTTCTCGATGCGCGGCTTTGCCAACAGCCAGATCAACACGCTGTACAACGGGCTCAAGATCGGCCCGCCCAACATGACCTCGCGCGTGATGGACGTGGGCAATCTCGAGCGCATCGAATTCCTGAAGGGGCCTGCTTCGCTGATGTCCGGCGAGGGCGCATCGGGCGGCGCGGTCAACTTCGTCACGCGGCAGCCGCACCGGGGCCAGCCGCGGCACGAATTCAACCTGTCCGCGGGGTCATTCGGCGCCTTGCGCAGCGGATTCGGGTCGGGCGGCACCACTTCGGTGGACAGCCTGGACTACCGCATCGACCTGAACCGCTCGGCAGGCAAAGGCTTCATCGCCGATACCCGGCACGAAAACTGGCATTTCTCAGGTGGGCTGGACTGGTATGCCCAGCCGGGTTTGAAGCTGTTCGGCGCAGTGGAGTTCAAGAAGGACGAAAGCAGTGCCTACTGGGGCACGCCGCTGGTGTCAGCCGCGGCCCCTGGCATCCAGGCTCAGTCGGGCGTGGTGTCAGGAACTTACGTGTCGGGCTTCAACGGCAGCAACCTGGGCACCGTGACCCTCGATCGCCGCACGCTGCGCACCAACTACAACGTGCTGGACAACCGCAACAAGGCAGACGAGCAGTGGTTGCGCATGGGCGCCGATTGGCAGGCCAACACGGCTTTGACCCTGCGTACGCAGTTCTACCACTTCAGTGCTGACCGGGAGTGGTTCAACAACGAAGTGACGGCCTTCAACGCAGGCACCGGGCTGGTGGATCGCGAGCGCTTCTACGTGGCCCATGACCAGACCACGGTGGGCAACAAGACCGAACTGCAGTGGGACACGTCTGTTGGCGGCCTGAGCAACCGCCTGGTGGCGGCGCTCGAGTGGGCCGATACCCGGTTCGAGCGGCCCGGATCGGCCAACTTTCCCGGGGACAGCGTGAGCCTGGTTGACCCCCAGCGTGGTAACTTCGGCCTGCTGACCACGCAGCGACAAACCTCGGACATCAGCAACTTGGCGCTGGCCTTGGAAGATCGGCTGATGCTGCGCCCCGGCCTGGCACTGATCGCCGGACTGCGGCACGAGTCGATTGCCCTGGACCGCAGTTCGGCCAACGCCGCGGGTGTTCAGCGCACGGGTTTTCCGTTCAGCAAGACCTGGCGGCCAACGACCGGCCGGCTGGGCCTGACCTGGGACGTGGCGCCGGAGCTGACGATCTATGGCCAATATGCCACGGCCGCCGACGTGGCCGCGAACAACCTCTTCCTGTTGCGCGCCAATCAGCCGCTGGACCTGACCCGCACCCGCAGCCAGGAGGTGGGTGTCAAGCAAAGTTTCTGGGCACAGCGCGGCGAATGGACGCTGGCGCTGTACGACATAGTTCGCAGCAACGTCTATGCGGCACAAGGGGGGCAGGCACTGGCGCTGGCAGGGCAACAGGTTTCGCGCGGTGCCGAGTGGTCAGCTTCCTTGCGCACCGCGCAGGCCTGGCGTGTCTGGGGCAACTTGGCGTTCAACCGCACGCGCTATGAAGACTATGCTGGCCTTGGTGGCTCGCTCAGCGGCAACACACCGCCCAATGCGCCCAGGCTGGTGGCCAACGCGGGCGCCACCTACCGCTGGGGTGGCGAGTGGCCGGTGGAGCTGTCAGGCTCGGTGCGCCGCGTCGGTGAACGCTTCCACAGCGATGCCAACACGGTGAGGCTGGCCGCTTACACCGTGGCAGATGCAGCCGTGTCCATGGAGCTACAGCCCAGCACCCGCCTGAGTCTGCGCGTGCGCAACCTCACAGACCGGACCTACGCCGTCTGGAGCGACCCGTTCTATCCCGACCAGGTTCTGCTCGGCGCACCACGCAGCCTGGAGTTGTCTCTGGGTCTGAAGTTCTGAGGAACACATGGCCTGCGCATCTGTACGGCTGGACCGGGTGGGCCTGCGCACCTCGCAAGGTGTGGCCCTGTTGCAGGACATCGAGATGGTTGTGGCGGCCGGCCAGCGCTGTGCCGTTGTCGGGCCCAATGGCGCGGGCAAGAGCAGCTTGCTCGGGGTCATCAGCGGGCGCTT
>VGHO01000283.1 GCA_016868175.1 Betaproteobacteria bacterium | reverse complement strand
GGGCGGGGCCCTGTCCTCGCCGATGTTGCGCGCCTTGAGCAGGCGCTTCAACGCAGCGAGCTGATCCTGGGTGTCGAGGATCTGGAAGCTTGGCACCAGCCCTGCGTCGCGATGGTGGAGGCGCAGCATCCGGTTGCACAGCCCGTGGAAGGTGCCCACCCACATGCCCTTCGGATTGACTGCAGTCAGGGTGCTCAGCCGCAAGAGCATCTCACGGGCAGCCTTGTTGGTGAAGGTGACCGCGAGGATTCCCATCGGGCTTACCCGACCGTTTGCCATCAGCCAGGCAATGCGGGTGGTGAGCACGCGCGTCTTTCCACTTCCCGCTCCGGCGAGGATGAGCGCGTGCTCAGGCCCCAGCGCAAAGAACGCTGCACCATGCTCGCGGCGGTAGCCGCTCGACTCGTGAAGTTTAGGGCCAGTGTCGTGAAGCCCGTTTCCTGTAGCGCAACTCTGGTGGTGCGGCTCTGGTAGCCCGCATCCGGGAGCGCGAACCCACGAAGGCTCAGCCGCGTGCCTCGGCGGCATGCCTCGGCAGCATGCCTCGGCCGCATGCCTCGGCCGCGTACGCTCACCAGTCCACGGTTTGCGCCAGTTGCTGTGCAGCTTGCCTGAGTTGCGGAAGAAAAGTGAGCGCTTCGTCGATTCGAAGCCTGCTGTTGCATGTCTGCAGTGCCACTGCAGCCACAACCTTGCCGTCACTGTCGCGCACCGGCACCGACACACCGATGATGCCGGCGATGTACTCCTCCTGGTCGAGCGCATAGCCCTGTTTGCGAACCCTTTCGAGTTCGGGGCCGAGGCGCGCGGGGTCGCACAGGGTGCCCGGCGTGTGAGAGAGCATCGGCGCAATGCGCAGCATCCGTTCACGGCTGCGCCGGGGCATGTGGGCGAGGAAGAGTTTTCCGCTTGGACAGGCATAGAGCGGCACCATCGACCCGGCGCCAAGGCCGACCCGCCGGTTCCAGCCCTCTTCCACCCGGTCGAGGTAGAGCACCGAGTTGAGGTTGGGGATGGTGAGATTGCAGGTCTCGCCGACTTGCTCGACCAGTTCCTCGAGGATTGCGTGCCGCGCTGCGCTCTGTGGCGAATTGAGCAGAACCTGACCGGCGAGGCGATTGAGTCGTCCGGCACTGGTGTAGCGTTTGCTGCCCGGCTCGCGACCCACGAGGCCGGCGTGTTCCAGCGTACTGAGGATGCGAAACACCGTTGGCTTTGGCAGCCGCACGACCCGGCAGATGTCGGCCAGTTGGGGAGGACATTCCGCCACCGAGATGGCTTCGATCACCGAAATCGCCCGAAGGATTGCCGAACCCGCAGGCACAGCCTCGCTCTGCAAGACATCCTCGCCCATGGCCCTTCTCCTCGATCGCCTGCATCTTCTTGTTTCGGCATCAGGCGATTCCGGCGAAGCATCAAGTGACGCCCGGATGACGATCCTGACGATTTGACCTTACCCGCCTGCGTACCCCCGGGCATAGGACTTTGGTCAGGGAAGCGCCGGCCATCGCATCACAAGGCATCGGCGATAATCAGGCCTTGTCACCCCGATCAGGACGCTCAGGATGCCCCCGGAACCCCTGTCTGCAGCCAGGATGCTGCGCTACGACGCGGCTGCGATCGAGGCCCGGGCACATGCCGACTGGGACGCGCGCGGGGTTTACCGTACCGTCGAACACAATCCCCGTTTCCCGCAGGGCAAGTACTACGCCTGCTCCATGCTGCCCTATCCCTCGGGACGCTTGCATATGGGGCATGTGCGCAACTACACGATCAACGACGTGATGGCACGCCAGTTGCGCATGGCAGGCTTCAACGTGTTGATGCCGATGGGTTGGGACGCCTTCGGGTTGCCGGCCGAAAACGCTGCGATGGCCAACGGCGTTGCACCGGCGCGTTGGACCCGGGACAACATCGAAAGCATGAAGCGCCAGATGAAGTCCATGGGGCTTGCGATCGACTGGTCGCGCGAGATCGCCACCTGCTCGCCCGATTACTACCGCTGGAACCAGTGGCTCTTTCTGCGCATGCTCGAGCAGGGTATCGCCTACCTCAGGACAGGCATCGTGAACTGGGATCCTGTCGACCAGACCGTGCTGGCCAACGAGCAGGTGATCGAGGGCCGGGGCTGGCGTTCGGGTGCCGTGGTGGAAAAGCGTGAGATCCCGATGTACTACCTGGGCATTACCCGGTATGCGCAGGAACTGATCGACGATCTCGACAGCCTCGGGTGGCCCGAGCGGGTGAAAGTGATGCAGCGCAACTGGATCGGTCGCTCGGTGGGGGTGCGGTTTGCCTTTCCGCACTCGATCGCGGACGAGCAGGGCAGGCTCGTGCAGGACGGCCGCCTGCATGTCTTCACAACCCGCGCCGATACGCTGATGGGTGTGAGCTTCGTGGCGGTGGCTCCAGAGCATCCGCTGGCGCTCGAGGCCGCACGGCGACAGCCCGAATTGCAGGTGTTCATCGATGCCTGCCTGGTGGGTGGCGTGGCCGAAGCCGACCTCGCCACCCGTGAAAAGGATGGCCGCGACACCGGGCTCGTGGTGCGGCATCCCTTGAGCGGCGAGGTGCTTCCGGTCTGGATCGGAAACTATGTGCTCATGCGCTACGGCGACGGAGCAGTGATGGGCGTGCCGGCACACGACGAGCGCGACTTCGCCTTCGCGCGGAAGTTCGGGTTGCCCATCCGCCAGGTGATCGCAGTGCCAAACGAAAGCTTCGATGCGGAGCGCTGGCAGGCATGGTATGAGGACAAGGCACGCGGCTGCTGCGTCAACTCACAGCCCTTCGACGGCATGGACCACGACAGCGCAGTGGCAGCGGTCGCATCGGCACTGGAGGCGCTCGGACTGGGCAGTCGCCAGGTGCAGTATC
>VGHO01000282.1 GCA_016868175.1 Betaproteobacteria bacterium | reverse complement strand
ATCCACACCGGTGTTGCGGATTTTCGCGTGATCCGGCGCAACGGCGCGGTGGTGGGCTTTGAGCCGGTGAAGATCTCGGTGGCCATGACCAAGGCCTTCCTCGCAGTGCAGGGCGGACAGGGCGCGGCGTCGGCGCGGATGCGCGAGCGGGTGGAAAGTCTCACCGATGCGGTGATGCAAGCGCTCACCCGGGGAAAACCCGGGGGGGGGAACCTTCACATCGAAGACATTCAAGACCATGTTGAACTTGCCTTGATGCGCTCGGGTGAACATGAGGTGGCGAGGGCCTATGTGCTCTATCGCGAAAAGCGCAGCCAGGAAAGGGCTGCGCGGCAGCAGGATCAGCCCTCCACTGCGCGGGCCTTGCACGTCGTCGACGGTGGGCATCGCGTCCCGCTCGATGTGGCGGGTTTGCGTCAGGTGATCGAATCGGCCTGCGAGGGATTGGGCCCTGTGGTGAGCGCGGAGTTTGTGCTTACCGACACGCTCAAGAATCTCTACGACGGCGTGCCGCTCGACGAGGTCTACAAGTCGGCGATCCTTTCGGCGCGCGCCTTGATCGAAAAGGATCCTGCCTACAGCCAGGTCACGGCGCGACTGCTCCTGCATACCGTCCGCAAGGAGGTCCTTGGCGAAGTCGTGGCACAGCGCGAAATGCACCAGCGCTACGCCGAGTACTTCGTACAGTTCATCCACCGGGGTGTCGAGGCCGAACTCCTCAGTGAAGATCTGCGCCACTTCGATCTGGTTCGGCTCGGGGCAGCCCTGCGTGCCGACCGCGACCAACAGTTCAGCTACCTTGGACTGCAGACACTCTACGACCGCTATTTCCTGCATATCGACGATCAGCGGATCGAGTTGCCGCAGGCCTTCTTCATGCGCGTGGCGATGGGGCTTGCGCTCAACGAGATCGATCGCGAAGCCCGGGCGATCGCATTCTACGAACTGCTCTCGAGTTTCGACTTCATGAGCAGCACCCCAACGCTCTTCAACGCAGGCACCCGCCGTTCGCAGCTGTCGTCGTGCTACCTCACCACCGTTGCCGACGACCTCGACGGCATCTATGAGGCGATCAAGGAAAACGCACTGCTCGCCAAGTACGCGGGGGGGCTCGGCAACGACTGGACTTCGGTCCGCGCGCTCGGCAGTCACATCAAGGGGACCAACGGCAAGAGTCAGGGCGTCGTTCCGTTTCTGAAAGTGGTCAACGACACTGCGGTGGCAGTCAACCAGGGCGGAAAGCGCAAAGGGGCGGTGTGCGCCTACCTCGAGACCTGGCACCTCGACATCGAAGAGTTCCTCGAGTTGCGCAAGAACACAGGCGATGACCGCCGGCGCACGCACGACATGAACACCGCCAACTGGATTCCCGACCTTTTCATGAAACGGGTGATGGAGAACGGGCCATGGACCCTCTTTTCGCCTTCGGACTGCCGCGACCTGCACGACAAGGTGGGGCGTGACTTCGAGGAGGCCTACACGGCCTACGAGGAAAAGGCGGCCCGTGGCGCAATGAAGCTCCACAAGACGATCCCGGCCACCCAACTGTGGCGCAGGATGCTCTCGATGCTCTTCGAGACCGGCCATCCCTGGATGACCTTCAAGGACGCGTGCAACCTGCGCTCGCCGCAAAGCCATGTTGGCGTGGTGCACAGCTCGAATCTTTGTACAGAGATCACGCTCAACACCAATGCGCAGGAGATTGCCGTGTGCAATCTCGGCTCGGTGAATCTGGTGGCACACATGCGCGAGGAGCGCGACGGGGAGGCGTCGCGGTGGGTGCTCGACCACGAAAAGTTGCGGCGCACCGTCACCACGGCAATGCGCATGCTCGACAATGTGATCGACATCAACTACTACGCAGTATCCAAGGCGCGACGCGCCAACCTCCGGCACCGACCGGTTGGGCTCGGCATCATGGGGTTCCAGGACTGTCTGCACCTGATGCGCCTTTCCTACGCGAGCGAGGATGCGGTTGCCTTTGCCGATCGCTCCACCGAGGCCTTGTGCTACTACGCCTATTGGGCATCCACCGAACTGGCCCAGGAACGCGGGGCCTATTCGAGCTTCCGAGGCTCGCTGTGGGACCGCGGCATTCTTCCCCAGGACTCGCTTGACCTTCTCGCCGAGGCGCGGGGCGGCTATCTTGCGATTGACCGCAGCAGCACAATGGACTGGGAGGCGCTGCGTGCCCGGATCCGCAGCGTGGGGATGCGCAATTCCAACTGCATCGCGATTGCCCCCACCGCCACCATCTCCAACATCATCGGCGTGAGCGCCTGCATCGAGCCCACCTTCCAGAATCTTTATGTAAAGTCGAACCTTTCAGGCGAATTCACAGTGGTCAACGACTATCTGGTGCGCGACCTCAAGACCCTGGGATTGTGGGACGAGGTGATGGTGTCGGACCTTAAGTTCTTCGACGGTTCCCTGGCCCGCATCGACCGGATTCCCGCCGAACTGCGTGCAATCTACGCAACCGCCTTTGAGATCGATCCGTCCTGGCTGGTCGAGGCGGCAGCGCGGCGTCAGAAATGGATCGACCAGGCACAGTCGCTCAACATCTACATGGCGGGCGCCTCGGGCAAGAAACTCCACGATGTCTATTCGCTCGCCTGGATGCGGGGGCTCAAGACGACGTACTACCTGCGTACGCTTGGCGCAAGCAGTGCGGAAAAGTCCACCACCGACCGCCTCGGCCAACTCAATGCAGTGTCGACGGAAGGGCTCGGTGCAGCAGGCACCGCAGTTGCGGGCAGCGGTGCGGATGAAGGAAGCGGCGGGGGTGCTGGGCGCGTGGGTGGTTCATCGGGTTCTTCGGGCGCGCTCAGGCGCGGTGCCGACACCGATGGCGCAGGTCCGAGGGACCTTGGCAACGCGTCCGCAGCTTATTGTGCGAT
>VGHO01000281.1 GCA_016868175.1 Betaproteobacteria bacterium | reverse complement strand
CTCCCCCCAAAAGCGCAGCACGATCGTCTCGCCATCGGTGGCGGCGATACGCTCGATGCGCGCCTCGGCCGGCGGAGCAAAGACACGCAAGGGGGTGTGCGGATCCGCTTCGACCCGAACGCCCGCTCCGCTCACGACCAGCAGCAGGCACAAGGCCGCCCAAACGATGCTCGAACGGCGCAAGTCGTGCGTCAGGCGCTGACGTGCGTGGCAAAGAGCAGATAGGCGAGAAACCAGAACCCCACTGCTGCGGCACCTGCGATCCACGGCTTGCTGCGTTCGCTGCCGATGTGACGCAGATCCAGACCCAGTCGGGCCAGGGTGTAGACCGCGGGTACCAGCCCGCAGGCGAGACCGTAGAGGTAGCTGGAGGACATTGCGATGACATTCCAAGCGCGGCACTTGAACGACACCCCGATGCTACGACGAAATGCGGCAAAGCGAAAGCCCTCGTTCGCGAGTGCGCATCGCTCCCATGGCGCGCTGCGATGGGCCACGCCGGGTCGGCCGGCGAAGGGAGCGATTCAAACGCGGTAAACCGTGCAACGCGCGCCAGCATCACCCCGGCTCGGTTGCAGGGTCTTGCCTGTCCTTGTGTCTACCGCGGGTTGTGACGTATCGTGACCGTTGCGTCTCGCAAGTCCCAGCGGCGATGGATTGTGAACTCCCGGGCGGGCGGGGTGTTGGCAAAGCGGCGGCGGCTTGGGGCTGGATCGGTCGTGATCCTCCGGCAGTTGGCTGCGGTCTTGTCTGCGGAGTCGGCTGGAAGCGGGCTGCGGGGTTTCCTGGGGCTTGCTTCCGGGAATGGCTGGGGGTGCCCGGGGCGTTGAAGCCTCTGGCGCGGGAGGGCCGGAGGACGCACCTTGATGGGAGTGGTCACTTGGAACGGTTTATTCTTCTCGTTGAAAAGGCGATCCTGCTGCTCATCGCGGGCTTCACGGTGTATGGCGTTGCTCTCGAAATGTTCAAGGTGGTCACGACCGGCCGGGTGGAACTCACCGACCTGCTGCTGATGTTCATCTATGCCGAGGTCCTCGGCATGGTGGGCGCCTTCTACGCGAGCCGCGAGATTCCGATCAACATTCCGATCTTCATCGCCATCACCGCCTTGTGTCGACTCGTGATCCTGCAGGGTAAGGAGGCAAGCGCGATCAACCTGATCTATGAAGGCGGCGCAGTCTTGCTGCTTGCATTGGCAGCCTTCGTGATTCGCTGGCGCGGCCCTTCAAGGAAGGCGTCCGGACCCGAGTGAATGCTCCGGCAGGCGCCAACAAAGCGCTGGAGCCCATTCCCAACGACGCCGCGCCCGAGGGAAACGTCACCGCCGCGCCTGCAGCCACGCCCGAGGCGCTCGACGCTGCGAAGACCAGCCTGACTGGCGGGCCTGCAGCACTCCAAACGGGCAGTCCTGCCGCACTCCAGGGCGCCACCAAGGCCGCAGTGGTGCTTCTCGCCCTCGGGGCGAACATGGCCTCCGAGCTTGTGCGGCACCTGAAGCAGGCGGAAGTGCAGTCCCTTCTCGAGCAGCTGTCGCTTGCACGGCAGCTTCCGCGGGATCGGGTGGTGGAGGTCCTGCGTGAGTTTCGCGAGGCAACGCGCGGCGAAGTGCAGGTGGTGTTCGACACCGATGCCTTCATGCAGGAAGTGCTCGCCCGTAGCTTCGGGGCGGAGGCGGGAGCCAATCTTCTCGAGCGGCTGGAGTCGTTGCTGGATTTGGAGGGTATCGAAGCACTCCGGGGGAGGGACGGCGACTGGATCCATGCACAGATCAGGGAGGAGCACCCGCAGATCATCGCAACGATTCTGGCCTTGCTCGATCCGGCGAAGGCTTCCGAGGTGGCGGGCTTCTTCAGTGCCGATTTGCGCAACGAACTGCTCCTCAGGGTGGCACTGCTCGCGAGGGTTGAGCCCGTGGCGCTCAGGGAGCTCAATGAAGTGCTGCTTGCGCTTGCCTCCGGAAACCTCAGCCATCGGTCGGCGCTCGGCGGCATACGGCCTGCGGCCGAGATTCTCGGTGCGCTCCCCGAAGGCATGGATGCAGCGGCGGTGGAGCGGATCCGGCAACACAACCCGGAGCTTGCCGAGCGTCTCGTTGAGCGGATGTTCACCTTCGAGCACATTGCCGAACTCGAAGACCGCAGCATCCAGACGCTGCTGGCCGAGGTTGCGCAGGAGCAGCTTGCGATGGCGTTGCGCGGCACATCGCCCCTGCTGCGCGAGCGCATCCTTGCCAATCTTCCACGGCGCACAGCACGCTCCGTTGAGGAGGCATTGCGGACTTCCCCGCCCGTGAAGGCTGCCGAGGTGGCGGAGGCGCAAAAGCAGATCCTCGCACTCGGCCGCATGCTGCACGAGGAGCAGCGGCTGGTGCTCGCTCGAGCGCGACAGCAGGCGGTTAATATCCGTTGACCCCCGATTAACCATCATGAGGTTAACGCTCCATGGTTACAGTCCAGGAATGTCTCAGCCGTAAGCCTGCCGCGGTCCTCTCGCTTCGCAGCTCCGACACTGTTCACGCAGCGCTCGTCATGATGCGCGAGCGCAAGGTCCGTTCGATCCTGATCAGCGAAGACGGCCGTCTCGAGGGTATCGTGTCGCAGGGTGATTGCGCAATGAAGGTGCTGTTTCATGGCCTCGATGCGCACAAGGTTCTGCTCGATGCCATCATGACCCGCAAGCCCATGACGGTGGGACTGAAGGACGCCATCGACCATTGCATGAAGATCATGGCCGAGCGCAGGATCCGTCATCTCCCCGTCGTGAGCGAGGACAACACGGTTTTGGGGATGGTGTCGGTGGGCGACGTTGTGAAGGAGATCATCCGCCAGCAGGAGCAGCACATTCGCTATCTCGAGACCTACATCAAGGGACACACGCTTGAGTACTGAAGTCCTCTTGCCGGATCGCACGCCGCCCGC
>VGHO01000280.1 GCA_016868175.1 Betaproteobacteria bacterium | reverse complement strand
GACGATCAGGACTGTCATCTTCCTGATCGCCGGCAAACTCGACTTCGCCGCCGTCAACCCTCATGCCCGGTAACCCACACAAAATTTAATAGAGCCCGACCCGAAGATCGCCTTGAACACGCAGTCAACCTTGGGATCGATGGCATGTTTCATGGCCGCAGGTTCCATAGCAGTGGGATGGGTCAGGATGGATTGGGATTGGGGTTGGGGTTAGTGCGGGTTGGTGTCGTGTGGGGATGGCGTGGGGTGGCGGCAGGGAATCGTGGCTCCTGGAAGCAGCGATTTGCGATGATGGACGGTCGGTAATGATAGCGAATGTTAGCGGGTGATCGCGGGAGAGGGAGGGTGAGCGATGCCAAGCTGCGGCGGTACGGGATCGCAATTCGTGGTGGCGATGCATTGCGGCGTCGGGTGTAACGGTCGTTGCGAAGTTGGGCGGGGACGATCGCGGTGGGTGCGGATCGTGCATCCAGGCTCACTCAACCGTAACGGAATGCGTTTGAAGGTCGGAGTCTGCGCTCTGTAAGCGGCCGATCCGCACCATTAAACACGCGGATCGTCAGGACTCCGGCAACTTGCTGTAACGCATGGGCGCAGCATCAACTCGCATGCTGTGTGCGGTGGAACTGTGTGCGGTGGGAGTGAAACGGGTGATCTAGCCGCTCCGCAAACGGTCGAGGGTGAAACTTGGCGTGATCGTTTGCGGGTGGATGCGGAGTTCCACCAGCGCGGGCCTGTGCGCATGGCGGGCGAAGTGAATCGCCTCCGCGAGTACTTCACGGAGACCTTCGTTGCTTTCCTGGATACGCCCCCAGCCTCCGAAGCTTTGGGCAAACTTGGCAAAATCGGGGTTCGTAAGCTTGGTTCCATACACTCTGCCCGGGTATTCCCGCTCCTGGTGCATACGGATCGTGCCGTACATCCCATTGTTGAAAACAAGCACCACAAAGCCTGCCTCGTACTGCACAGCCGTGGAAAGCTCCTGCCCAGTCATCAGGAAGTCTCCATCGCCCGCAAAGCACACCACGGTGCGATCAGGGTGGTGGATCGCTGCGGCCACAGCGGCGGGTACGCCATAGCCCATCGCACCGGAAGTGGGGGCAAGCTGCGTACGCAGCGGGCCATAACGCCAGAAGCGATGGGCCCAGGTGGCAAAGTTGCCCGCGCCGTTGGTGATGATGCTGTTGGCCGGAATGAGCGCGCGAAGCGCCTGCACCACCTGCCAGGGATCAACCCAACCCCTGCACGCTGCGTCCTTTGCCGCCGGTGGTTGCTGCTGCCAGCTGAGGTACGACGCCCGGGCGTGCGCGACCTCGAGCGCCCTGCGATCGGCAAGCGAGGCGTTCGGAAGCGGCGCCTGAGCCGCCAGCAGTGCATCCATCGCAAGTGGCATCGATGCGTTGATCATCCAGCGGGTCTGGTAGACGCGCCCGAGTTCCTCGCTCCCTGGATGGACATGCGCAATTGGTGGCGCAGGTACCGGCACCTCGAAGAGTCGATACCCTCCGGTGGTCATTTCGCCCAGTCGCGGGCCCAGCGCAAGGATGAGATCGGAGGCGCGCAGGCGGGCAGCCAGCGCCGGATTGATTCCAATCCCCACATCACCCGCGTAGTGCGGATGCTCGTTGTTGAAGAGGTCCTGAAAGCGGAATGCGCACGCCACCGGAATCCGGTGAAGCTCCGAAAACTGCTCCAGTTGATTCACAGACTGCGATGTCCATCCGCTTCCTCCGGCCAGCACCATCGGCCGCTCGGCGAACTGCAAGGCGTGAAGCACCGAGGCGATCCCTGCAGGGTCGGGATACGCCCGCGTTGGCGTGCTTGCGGCAGTATCTGCAACCTGCGCGCTACCTGCCAGAACATCCTCCGGCAACGCCAGCACCACAGGCCCCATCCGCCCGCTCGAAGCCACCTGAAAAGCGTGAGCAAGGTACTCGGGAAGGCGCGCAGTGCGGTCCACCTGCGCCACCCACTTCGCCACCGGGCCGAACATGCGCCGGTAATCGACCTCCTGGAAAGCTTCGCGGTCGAGCATGTCGGTACCCACCTGCCCGACAAGAACCACCATGGGCGTGGAATCCTGATGCGCGGTGTGGATACCGATCGCCGCATTGCTCGCACCTGGGCCGCGGGTGACCATCAACACGCCGGGCCTTCCGGTGAGCTTTGCGTAGGCCTCGGCCATGAAGGCAGCGCCTCCCTCGTGTCGGCAGACCACAAAGCGCATACCTGTGTGGCGGTAGAGCCCGTCAAGCACCGGAAGATAACTCTCGCCTGGAACGCCGAAAACCGTGTCGACCCCCTGGATCGCCAGGGCATCGGCAACGATGTGCCCTCCGCACCGGGCTGCCAGCGCGCCAACCCGGTGCGCAGCTGGCATTTGCGCGTAAGCTGACCGGGCTGCGGGGGCCTCGGGAGCTACGTTAGCTACGGTAGCTTCGGGGGTTGCCGGGGTTGCGGGGGTTACGGGGGTTACGGGGGTTGCCGGGGTTGCCGGGGTTGGGGGGGTTGGGGGGGTTGGGGCGGTTATGGGGGCTAAGGGTTCGTTGAGCATGGCAGCATCAAGTACGGGAAGCAGTGGGAGAATGGGCGATGGTAAGCAGGGGCTTGAGCATGGGCGCCATCGCCTCGACCGCATCGAACCCGATCTCCGAGCCTGAACGCATCCCGGACAGGAACGTTGCGACCATGCCGTCAGCCTGGCTGAAGCCGACGGATCATGAACCTGAACTTGCAGAGGTGGAATCGCGCGCGAGAAAGTCGAAGTCACACCCTTGGTCGGCCTGCTCGATGTGACGCAGATAAAGCGCCCCAAATCCGCGGGTGAAGCGGGGCGCGGGAGCGACCCAGGCAGCCTTGCGTGCGGCGAGTTCAGCGTCGGGAACCTGAAGATCAATACGGCGCGCCTCCACATCAAGAAGGATCGGGTCGCCGTTGTGAACAAGCGCCAGAGGAC
>VGHO01000279.1 GCA_016868175.1 Betaproteobacteria bacterium | reverse complement strand
GGAAGGCCATTTCCTCGGCAGTGGTGACATGGAGCACATGCAGGCGGCGGCCTGTTTCGGCTGCGAGAGAGACGATACGTCGCGTTGCCTTGAAGGCAGTTTCCACGTCGCGCCAGTGGTGATGCTCGCGTACATCGCCGCTGGCTTCCACCAGCGCCTTACGTTCGCGCAAGCGGGCTTCACCCTCCGCAAGCACGGCCATGCGGCGGCGGCCGTAACGCAGGATGCGGCGCAGCACCTCGTCCTCGTCGGCCAGCAGGTCACCAAAGGAGCTGCCCATGAAGACCTCGACGCCCGCGCAGCCCGGCAACATCTCCAGGGTGCTCAAATGCTCGGCATTCACAGCTGAACCGCCGATGTAGAACGCGTAGTCGCACCAGGCCCGGCCCTGCGCGGCATCCAGCTTGGCCTGCAGGTCGGACTCCCAAAAGGTCAGCGGATGGGTGTTGGGCATCTCGAACACGCCGGTTACGCCGCCAAGCACCGCGTCGCGCGTGCCGCTCTCCAGGTCTTCTTTGTGGGTGAGTCCTGGTTCACGGAAATGCACTTGGCTGTCGATGACGCCGAGTAGCACATGCAAGCCCGTGGCGTCTAGCGTGGTTTCCGCACTCCAGTTGCTGCGCAGGTCGCCAAGTGCGACGATGCGGCCATCGACGCAAGCCACGCCGATGCGCTCCGCGCCGTTGGGCGTGATGACCGTACCGCCGACCACCAACAGGTCGGCATGCCTGGATCGAGCTGCGGCAGAGAACATGGAAGCATCAGATCTCATGTCTGGCCCGCCCGAACCATTCGACCGTCTTTGCTCGCTGTGCCTCGCCGTACAGCTGGACGAATCGGGCCGTCATGTGATCTGACGGCGTATTCAGCGCCTTGATACGTTCTTCGATATACGGCCCCGTGATCGGCTGGCGACAAACCACGGTGATGCAGTGCCGCCATTCTTCGTACGTTTGGGGAATGTGAAATGGGTGCATGGTTCATGCTCCAGATGATGCAGGGATGTCGATGCCCAGACGTGCGCAGAGTTGCTGCTGTGCTTCGCCGCGCGCGTAGAAGTCGGGTGCCTGGGTAGCGTCCTTCAGGTAGGCTACAGCCTGCGCCAGCTGCATCACACCGAGGTCCTCGCCATCACGGGTGCGCAGGGCGATGGTGCCCGCGTCACACTCCTTGCCACCGGCCACCAGCAGGAAGGGCACGCGTTGCAGCGTTTGCTCGCGGATCTTGTAGCCGATCTTCTCGTTGCGAACGTCGCACTCGGCACGCAGACCAGCACCCCGCAATAGCAGGGTCACGTCATGCACATAGGGGGCGTGTTCCTCGGTAATCGACAGCACCACGGCCTGTACCGGCGCAAGCCAAGCGGGCAACTTTCCAGCGTGATGCTCGATCAGGATGCCGGTGAAGCGCTCCAGCGATCCGAACAGCGCACGGTGCAGCATGACCGGGCGCTTGCGCTGCCCATCCTCGTCCACGTAGTCGACGCCGAAGCGTTCGGGAAGGTTCATGTCCACCTGCAGGGTGCCGCATTGCCAGTCGCGACCGATCGCGTCGCGCAGAACGAACTCGAGTTTGGGACCGTAGAAGGCACCTTCGCCGGGGTTGAGCTTGTACGGTAAACCCATGCCCTCCAACGCCTGCACCAGCGCGCCTTCGAGCAGATCCCAGGTGGCATCGTCACCCATGCGGTTCTGCGGGCGGGTGGACAACTTGATGCGTACGTCCTCGAAGCCAAACTGCCGGTAGATGTCCAGCACCAGTGCCACCACATCGCGGCACTCGGCGTCCATCTGCTGCGGCGTGCAGTAGATGTGGGCGTCGTCCTGGGTGAAGTGGCGAACCCGCAGTAAACCGTGCAGCGAGCCCGACGGCTCGTAGCGGTGAACCTTGCCGAACTCACTCATGCGGATGGGCAGGTCGCGGTAGCTCTTGAGCCCGTGGCGGTACAACAGCACGCTGCCGGGGCAGTTCATGGGCTTGAGCGCCAGCGAGCGCCCGTCCTCAGTCTCGGTGGTGAACATGTGATCGCGGTAGTTGTGCCAGTGCCCGGATAGCTCCCACAGGCTGCGGTCCATCACGTCGGGAGAATTCACCTCCAGATAGCCTGCTTCTTCCTGGCGGCGACGCATGTAGGCGATGAGCTGCCGAAACACCGTCCATCCCTTGGGGTGCCAGAAGACGGCGCCTGGGGCATCTTCCTGGAAATGGAACAGGCCGAGTTCCTTGCCCAGGCGCCGGTGGTCGCGCTTCTCGGCCTCCTCGATGCGCTGGAGATAGGCGTCAAGGTCCTTCTTGTCGGACCAGGCGGTACCGTAGATGCGTTGCAGCTGCTCACTCTTGGCGTCGCCACGCCAGTAGGCTCCGGCGAGCTTGGTGAGCTTGAATACCTTCAGGAACCGCGTGTTGGGCACATGCGGCCCACGGCACATGTCCACGTATTCCTGGTGTCGATACAGGCCAAAGAAGGGTTCGTCAGGCATGTCCTCGATCAGGCGCAGCTTGTAGTCTTCGCCGCGAGCCTCGAACAGCGCCGCCACCTCGGCGCGCGGCGTGATCTTCTTGATGACCTCGTAGTCTTGCGCGATCAGCTCGCGCATCCGCTGCTCGATGGCGGCCATGTCCTGCGGCGTGAACGGTCGCTCAAAGGCGATGTCGTAATAGAAGCCGTCGTCGATCACCGGACCGATCACCATCCTGGCTGCGGGATACAACTGCTTGACGGCGTGCCCCAGCAGGTGGGCGCAGGAGTGGCGGATGATGTCCAGGCCCTCCTCGTCCCGCGGCGTGATGACCTGCAGCGCTGCATCTCGACGAATGACGTCGCAGGCATCAACCAGCCGCCCATCTATCTTGCCCGCCACGGTGTTTACGGCCAAACCAGGGCCAATGGCCCGGGCCACTTCGGCCACGCTCACCGGGGTATCGAACACGCGCACGGTGCCATCCGGCAGCGTGATCC
>VGHO01000278.1 GCA_016868175.1 Betaproteobacteria bacterium | reverse complement strand
GAGACGCTCTGCCTGCATGCCGGTCAGTTTCCCGACCCGGTGACCGGCGCTCGCGCAGCGCCGATCTACCAGACGACGTCGTACGTCTTCGATTCGGCCGAGCATGCGGCCTCGCTTTTCAATCTCCAGACTTTCGGCCACGTGTATGCGCGGCTATCCAACCCCACGGTTGCGCTCTTCGAGGAACGCGTTGCTGCGCTCGAAGGTGGGCGCGCAGCGGTGGCGGCCTCGAGCGGTATGGCAGCCGAGATGCTCGCAATGCTCACCCTTTGCAAGCAGGGCGACCACATCGTTGCGGCGCGAACGCTCTACGGAGGCACCTACGCCCAGTTTGCGGTGACCTTTGCGCGCTTCGGGATTTCCTGCACTTTTGTGGACCCCGAGGATCCCGAGCACTTTGCCCGGGCGATCACGGAACAGACCAAGGCGATCTTCGCCGAATCGCTTGCCAATCCGCAGCTCAACCTGCTCGACATCGAGGCGGTTGCTGCAATCGCCGCGCGGCACGGCATCCCGCTGGTGATCGACAACACCCTCGCATCGCCCTACCTGTGCCAACCGCTTCGGCACGGTGCCGATCTCGTGGTGCATTCGGCCACCAAGTATCTGGGCGGACACGGGACCACCATGGGAGGTGTGGTGGTCGAGTCTGGGAAATTCCCCTGGGACAATGGGCGCTTTCCCGACCTTGTCCTGCCCAGCGCCGGCTACCACGGGGTACGGTTTTTCGAGACCTTTGGCGACTTCGCCTTCACCATGAAGGCGCGATTCGAGACTGCCCGCACCCTTGGACCGACGCTCGCGCCGATGAGCGCGTGGCTGCTGCTTCAAGGCATCGAAACACTCGCCGTGCGGATGGACCGGATCTGCGCCAACGCGCTGAAGCTTGCGCAACACCTGTCGACGCACCCGCAAGTGGCCTGGGTGAACTACCCGGGACTGCCGGAGAGCCCCTACCACGCACGCGCCCGCCGCTACATGCCGCGGGGTAGCGGAGGGATTCTGGGTTTCGGACTCAAGGGCGGTGCTCCGGCAGCGGTGGGCTTCATCGACGCGGCACGTTTCATGAGCCATCTGGCCAACGTGGGCGACGCGCGCACCTTGATCATTCACCCGGCCTCCACCACGCACCGTCAGCTTGACGTCGAGGCGCAGAGGGCAGCGGGCGTCACTCCCGACCTGGTTCGCATGTCGGTGGGCCTCGAGAGCATCGAGGACCTGATCTGGGATGTCGATCAGGCCTTGGGCGCGAGCGCAAGTTCAGCCCACATGTCCTGATCCCTCGCGGCGGTCCAGATCCGGGGGTGACGGATCCCGCTGGCCTCGTCAAAGGCGCGCGAAACGTCGAAAGGCATGCAGTGCTCGTAGATTGGCACAGTGCCAAACACCGGGTCCATGCGCGCGCGGGTCAGGTCGTAGGCCTGCTTGAGCGACATGCCGGCCGCCACCGCTTCCTGTGCGCTGCTGAAGAGCATCTGCACCCAGCGGCGGGTGTAGTCGAGCGCCCGCTCGCAATCAGCCCCGGTCTTCATCGCCTCTCCACGTCCGGGCATGAGCTTTTCGGGCCGCAGCGCTGCGAGCACTTCGAGCGTTGCCGGCCACTCGCGCAGATGTGCATCTCCGGTGTAGACACCGGCCTCGAACTCGACGAGGTCGCCCGAGAAGAGAACCCTTTGCGACGGAATCCACACGACGGTGTCGCCCCGGGTGTGCCCCGGACCTGGCTGAAGGATCTCCACTTCCAGATCGTCGAGCATCAGCGTGAGTTTGCCCTCGAAGACCAGGCTCGGCCAGGTGAGTCCCGGTATCGATTCCCGGCCGCGGAAGAGCCGCGGGAAACGTTCGATTTCCGACAGCATGTCCTGCGCTCCGCGTTCCACGATCAGTTCGTGGGTGGGACGCGAGGCGATGATCTCCTGCGCACCCTCGGCCTTGTACGCCGAGGCACCCAGCACCCGCACTGCATGGTAATGCGAGAGCACCACATACCGGATCGGCTTGTCGGTGAGCGCGCGGATGCGGGCGATCAGGTCCTGCGCCATCAACGGCGTGGCCGTGGTGTCGATCACCATCACCGCATTCCTGCCGATGATCACGCCCGAGTTGGGGTCGCCCTGGGCGGTGTAGGCCCAGGCATTCTCCGAGAGCTGAGTGAAGGAGATCACCTTGTCGCTCAGGTCGGCCTGCGAGGCAAAGCTTGCGCTCATGAACATGACTCCTGGACGGGGAAGTTGAGGGGGCGACCCGGTGGGCACAACCGCCCGTCAGGGTGTGCCTTCGTCGTGCGCGCGGCTCTGGCGCGGAGCGCTCCGTCCCAGAGCAGGGCCAGTTCCTGCGCAAAAGCCTTCGCGTTGAGGCCGCCTTCCGGGCGCCACCACGCAAAGCTGAAGTTGAGCATGCCAAGAAGCGACATGGTGAGTGCCCCGAGGTATTGATGGTGGCCGAGCTCCGGGTAGGCCTCGAGGATCGCCTGCTGAAAGTGCGCCACGATCTGTCGCTCGAGCCTGCGGATGCGGTCACGCGCGGGCGCAGGCAGGTGGTGGACGTCGTTGAGCAAAGCCTTGTGGTAGTGCGCTGCGTCGCTGTAGGCCAGAACAAAACGTTCGAGGATCCGTTCGAGTCGCACACGTGCAGCCGCTGGCGCGCTTGCCCCTGTTGCAGGGCCTTGCGCCGCGTTGCTGCCGCCACTGACCGAGGTGTCTTCGTCGCGGCCTAGTGCCTCGAGTGCCTCGGTGTGGCGCTCCAGCGCATGAAAGAGGAGCGCATCCTTGCCGCTGAAGTAGTGGTAGAGGTTTGCCTTCGAGATGCCGCAGTCGCGCGCGATCGCGCCCATCGTGGCACTTGCATACCCGTTCCGCGCAAAGGAGCGCACCGCCAGGTCTGCAATCCGGTGGCGTTCGCTCTCGAAGCCCGCACTTCGGGTACGCGCCAAGACGGGCCCTCAGCGTTCGTCGTAGCTCAGGCTCACGCCCGGGCTGAGCGGGCG
>VGHO01000277.1 GCA_016868175.1 Betaproteobacteria bacterium | reverse complement strand
CTCTGGTCTGCGGCGTGGCTGCGGTGCTCTATGGCGTTGTCCAGAGCCGATGGATTTCGGGGCTGCCCGCCGGCAATGCCCGGATGCAGGAGATCGCCGCAGCGATCCAGGCAGGGGCCCAGGCCTATCTCAATCGGCAATACCGCACGATCAGCATCGTGGGCGTGGCGCTTTTTCTTGTGATCCTTGCAGTACCAGGGCTGGGCACTTCCACGGCAGTCGGCTTTGCGATCGGCGCGATCCTTTCCGGCGCTGCAGGCTACATCGGCATGAATGTTTCGGTGCGCGCCAATGTCCGCACCGCGCAGGCCGCCACCCAGGGTCTGAACGAAGCACTTGATGTGGCCTTCAAGGGGGGCGCGATCACTGGCATGCTGGTTGTGGGCCTGGGCATGCTGGGCGTTGCCGGGTACTACCTGATTCTTTTGCAGACCGCCGCGCCCGGCGCCGCCTTGCACGAAGTGATCAAGCCACTCGTGGGGCTGGCTTTTGGCAGTTCGCTCATCTCGATCTTTGCGCGCCTCGGAGGTGGAATCTTCACCAAGGGAGCCGACGTCGGGGCAGACCTGGTCGGCAAAGTGGAGGCGGGTATCCCCGAAGACGATCCGCGCAATCCGGCAGTGATCGCTGACAACGTGGGCGACAACGTGGGCGACTGCGCCGGTATGGCTGCCGACCTCTTCGAGACCTACGCAGTAACGCTCATTGCCACCATGCTGCTCGGCGCCCTGATGGTGAAGGGGGCCGAAGCGCAGGCGGTGCTCTACCCGCTGGTGCTCGGCGGAATGTCGATCGTGGCCTCGATCATCGGCGCATCCTTCGTGAAGGCAAGCCCTGGATCCAAGATCATGAATGCGCTCTACAAGGGCCTGTTCGTGGCCGGAATCCTTGCGCTCGCCGCGTCGTACCCGCTCAGCGTGTGGGTGTTCGCCGGCGCGGACCTGGCGCCGCTTGGCACTTCCGTTCTCAACATCTGGCTCTGCGTGCTGGTTGGTCTGGTCCTCACCGGAGCCATCGTGTGGATCACCGAGTACTACACAGGAACCGAATACGCGCCTGTGCGCTACGTGGCGCAGGCCTCCACAACCGGACACGCCACCAACATCATCGCCGGAATCGCGGTGTCGATGAAGTCGACCATGTGGCCGGTGCTTTTCGTGTGCGTGGCCATCCTCGAGTCCTACGCCCTCAGCGGCCTCTACGGGGTTGCAGTGGCGGCCACGGCGATGCTGTCCATGGCGGGGATCGTGGTGGCACTCGATGCCTACGGTCCGATCACCGACAACGCAGGGGGTATCGCCGAAATGGCCGAGCTTCCCGATTCGGTCCGCAGCATCACCGATCCGCTCGATGCGGTTGGCAACACCACCAAGGCAGTCACCAAGGGCTACGCGATCGGATCGGCCGGACTTGCGGCGCTGGTGCTCTTTGCCGACTACACCCATGCGCTCGAAGAGGTGAACCTGCAGACCACTTTTGATCTTTCGAACGAGCGGGTCATCATCGGGCTCTTCATCGGTGGCCTGATCCCCTACCTCTTTGGCGCAATGGCAATGGAGGCGGTCGGCCGAGCTGCAGGCTCGGTGGTTGAGGAGGTGCGCCGACAGTTTCGCGAAATCAAGGGAATCATGGAGGGGACCGCCAAACCCGAATACTCCAAGGCTGTCGACCTGCTCACTGCGGCAGCCATCCGGGAGATGATCGTGCCCTCGATCCTTCCCGTGATCGTGCCGATTCTGGTGGGCGTGTTCCTCGGACCCGCCGCGCTGGGCGGCGTCCTCATGGGCACGATCGTTACCGGACTCTTTGTTGCGATTTCGATGTGTACCGGCGGTGGTGCATGGGATAACGCAAAGAAGTACATCGAGGAGGGACACCATGGCGGAAAGGGCTCGGATGCGCACAAGGCGGCAGTCACCGGCGACACCGTGGGTGATCCCTACAAGGACACTGCCGGTCCCGCAGTGAATCCGCTCATCAAGATCATCAACATCGTGGCCTTGCTGCTGGTGCCGGTGATGGGCGTGATCTGGGGCGCAGGCGCACAAAGTGGCAAGGCCGAACTTGCCCCGCCTGCGATCGTCGGCAGCACGCATGCGCCGCTCAAGCCTGCGGGTGCTCCGGCCACCGATACCCCACGAGGCGAGGGATCGAGCGCCGCAGTTCCCGAAACTTCGAGTCTCCCAACTCCAACCCGGTGAGCAGCGTGCTCTTCGCCATAACCCCGATTTTCATGGCTCCTAACCGGTGAGCAGCGTGCCTTTTGGGACCTCAAGGTCCTGATTGCCCGACCAGAGTTGCTCCGATGCGCTTTTGTGACTACTTCTTCGTGTGCGTTTCCCCGTGGACCTACCTCGGGCATGAACGCTTCCTGCGCGCGGCGAGCGCGCATCAGGTCGAAGTTCGACTCAAGCCGATGAACCTCGCCGAAATCTTTCCGCTCTCCGGAGGACTGCCGCTTGCCCGGCGAGCACCGCAGCGTCAGGCCTACCGGCTCGTGGAACTCGAACGCTGGCGCGCTGCCACCGGTGTGGAGCTCCGTTTGCACCCGAAGTACTTCCCGGCAGACGATCGGCTCGCGGCACGCTGCATCCTCGCCGCCGGGGAGATCGCGGGGCTGCCCGCAGCGCAGCAACTCACGGGGGCCTTCCTGCGCATGGTATGGGCCGAAGACAGGAACATCGCAAGCGAAAGCAGCTTGCGTGAGGTGATCGAAGCGCAGAAACTCCCGGCTGACCGGATACTCGCTGAGGCGGAGTCGCCGAAAGTACTCGCGCAGTACCTGGCCAACACCCAGGAGGCGATCGAGGCGCAGGTCTTTGGAGCCCCTTGGTATGTATTCGAAGGGATCCCGTACTGGGGGCAGGACAGACTCGACTTCCTCGAGCGCGCATTTGCCGATCATGGGCCAAATTCTGGCGCAGGCTGAGGCAATCGGCGTGCCGGGGCAGCGGTTGCCGTCCCGGCGGCACGTGCTGCGCCATTCACCAACCTAATCGGAGAAAGGTATGCAGATCGCAGGTCAGGTGGCA
>VGHO01000276.1 GCA_016868175.1 Betaproteobacteria bacterium | reverse complement strand
TCCTCACCGTGCTTGCGTTCCTCGTGTCCGGGTGCCACGTCCGTACCCATGAGTTCCACTGCAAGCTTGAAGCGGATCGGAGGATCGACTTCGAGTTCGCGATGTCGCCCACACAGGCGCGTTATCTCGATGGGGATTTCGCCTTTGCAGCCGAAAGGGCGAATCAGCGTCTGTACCGACACTCTTCGGGCAGGGAACTGGTGTTCGATTTGTCCGCAATGCGGCTTGCCGAGTACGGCCCCTTGTCGCCCTCGAAACCAGCCTTGGCTGAGGGTTCTCCGTCCCCGTCTGCCGCTTCGACGCCCACCGCTCCCTCGGGTTCGGCGCAAGCGCTACCGCTGCAGGAGGCTAAAGACGAACAGTTTGGCTTTCTGCGCGCCCACCCTCCTTTGCGCCGCTGGGCGTGTGAACGCTATCGGATGCCCGGAGGCAGCTAGGCGATCCGATACCCGCGACCTCGTCATCCCTCAGGTGCCTCACCACTCCTCACCACCTCCACTCTTGCGCGTACTCAGCGCTCGGATTGCAGGCGTTGACTCGCCGCGGACGTGCATGGCGACTCCTCACCCGGAGGCGGCCCTCAGGGCCGACCGCCGGGTTTCCCGGTGCCCGATGTTCCAGCCGGAGACGGGCTCCCCCCTGGCTGCGCCGGGGGCTTTTCCACCACATCGCCCGAGTAGGTGATGGTGAGTTGACCGCCTGCTGCGATCCGGGCCCCGAGCGCAGCGCGGAGCTTTTCCTCGAGTTGCAGGTCCGCCGCGGAGACCTGCGGCGCTTTCTCGGGAGGCGGAATTGCCGCTTTGCCGCGAGCCTCCTCCTGCGGGGATGGCTCGGATTTCGCCAAGGCATGCGGTTGCATCGGAACTGCGCGGAGTACCGAAGGCGTAGCTCCCCCCGACCCGGACCGAATCGATGTTGCGGGTGCCGCTCCCGATGCACCCACCGATCCCGCCACCTCCGCTGCACCTGGTGCCGGGCCCTGGGAACGATCCGGCGAACTGTTCACACTTGCCATCGGCGGCGTAACGATGCCCGGATTGATGGCGGGGGCCGCAACCACCCTGGACTCCCTTGAAGTCTCGCGCATGGCCGTTGAGGGCGACCCGCCGGACGATGAAGCCACGGACGCCCTTTCCGGCTTCGAGGCGGGTTCGCTGCGCGCAGCGCGGCCCGCGCCGGATTCGCCGGTGGCGGACTTCAACCCCTGCCCGGCCTCTGAACCCTGCGCACCCTTGCCGGCGCCAAACGAAGCCACGCCGGTCCACACCAGCGCGCTGGGGAGCGCGATAAAGCCCAGGAGAAGCGCAAACAGCGTCCTGCCCGGGGTCATGAAGGCCAGAAAGGCCCGGTAGCTGCTCTTTGCTGACATTGCAAATGCCCCCTTTTCACAGCGAAGGCCGCGCTTCGATCCGGATGATCAGAGGCCCGCGAGGCTTCCGCGTTCGATCCTGCACTGAAACGGGCTGCCAGGCAAGTTGATCCAAAGCCAGGCAGTTCGCGCCGCGACTGCGTAGGGCCACGCCTTCAGCGGGCGTGGAGCGCGATGTTTTCCTCCCGCTGGCTTCGAGCTAGTATCCGGGACAAGTTTTCTCTGCGTCAAGTCCCAGTTCTATCCACCATGCGCGAATCCTCCTGGTACGAGCTGCTGCGCCATCTACGCTTGTTGGGCTACGGCGGACTCATCCCCTTTTTCCTTCTTGCCCTGGGCGCATGGCTGCTTCCCGAGCCCAGCCACCGTACCCTGTGTCTCATGATGCTGCGCGTTTATGGACTTTCCATCATGAGTTTCATCGGTGCGATTTCGTGGGGCATTGCAATGACCGCGCCTCAACTCAACGGGGTTGAGAGGCGCCAGTTGGTGTTCTGGAGCGTTGTGCCATCGCTTCTCGGTTGCGCGAGCTTTCTGATGCCCTCCACCGGAGGCTGCCTCACACTCGCCGTGGTCGCAGCGCTTGCCCTCGGCGTGGATTTGCGGCAATCCTTCGTACTCGAGTTGCCCGTCGAGTGGCGGGTCCTGCGCATGCACCTTTCCCTTGGTGCCATTGCTTGCCTGCTCCTCGGTGCCTACGCTGCATCCTCGAGCAGCGTCTGAGGTGAAGCGGGCGTAGCGCTTATGCCCATTGCGCATAAGCAAAGTCGCAAACTTCGGGTTTGCGCGGGTCCGCTGGAGGCAAACTTGGCCGCAGCAGGGGCGGTGGTGATCGACAGGCCCTAAATTCCGGAGAAATGACTTGACCCGACCTTCATTGGCTTTCGCTCCTCGTTGCGCGGTTGTAAGCTCGTGCGATCCGCTACACGGGGCCGCCTGTCTGCGCTGGCTTACCGAACCTGCCGCGCGCGCACCGGTCGCGCGGCTTCCCGGGAAATGCCTTGCGGCTGTATGCCTGCTCGGCTTGTGTCTGCTCGCATGTGTTGCAGGCTATCGGGCTCACGCCGCTCCCCTGATCACGCCCGCCGAGCTTGCGCAGCGGATCGACGACCCCGCACTGCGGATCGTCGACATCCGGTCGCAGCAGGCCTACCTCACCGCCCACCTGCCCGGTGCGGTCAACGCGCCCTATGCGGTGTGGCGAGGCCCTGCCGGTAACCCTGGCGAATTGCCGAGTCTTGCCAGAATGACCACGCTGCTGCAGAAGCTCGGGGTATCCCCTGACCTGCACATCGTCGTCGTCTCGCACGGCGATGACGCGAGCGACTTCGGTTCGGCTGCCCGCGTCTACTGGACGCTGAAAGTGCACGGACTCCACAGGATATCGATCCTCAATGGCGGGCATCGCGCCTGGGTGCAGGCGGAGCACCCCACCGATCCGGGCAGCGAATCGATCCGGCCGAGCAGTTTTGTTCCGGTTGTTGACAATCGCTACCTGGCAAGCAAGGACGAGGTTCTGCAGCGCATTCGAAACGGCCGCAGCCAACTGGTCGATGCGCGACCGGCCGCCTTCTACCGCGGAGAAACCCGCCATGGGTCGGCGCTTGCCGCCGGAACCCTCAAGGGAGCGAGCAATCTCGAACACGACCGCTGGTTCGTGCCTGGCACCGCCC
>VGHO01000275.1 GCA_016868175.1 Betaproteobacteria bacterium | reverse complement strand
CCGCAGGGACGAGCATGGCCGCCCCCCATGTGAGTGGCGTCCTCGCGGCGATCCTTGCCGCGGAGCCCGATCTGCCGCGCGCGGATCTCTTCACGCTGCTCTTTGCGAACCTCGCCCCCTTCCCTGCCGGGAGTAGCTGCGCCCAGCTCGTTGGCCTCTGTGGCGGTGGCCTGATCAGTGGCGCACGTCTGTACGCCGCCTTCAGTGCCCGCGTCGCGCCGCTCGTCGCCTACTCGGCGGTCGCAGAGCTTGCGATCGGTGCGAGCGCACCGGTCAGTGCCACGATTGATGGCGCCGCGGCCACGCTGACGCTCGAAACCCCGACGATCTGCAGCCTCGCTGCGGGCAGCGTGACCGCCATCGCCTCAGGCACCTGCATCTTGCGGAGCACCCGCGCGGGGAGCGCCACCATCCAGCCGGTCAACCTTGGGATCACGATCGTGGTGCCCGGCAATACCCCGACCCTGAGCCTCGTGCTCCCTCAGCGACTCAAGGTCGGTAGGCGGGTGGATCCGGTGATCACAACCACGAGTGATGCTGCTCCAACACTCACGAGCCGCACCCCGCGCATCTGCAAAGTTGGCGCAAGTGGTCGCGTGCGCGCGATTGCAGCAGGCACCTGCAAGATTCGGATTGAAGTGGCCGCCACCGCGACCTATGCGGCGCGCAAGCTCACGATTGCGGTGCGCGCCACTAGATAGTTGCGCTAGTTCGGCATCTCCACGAGCGTGCCTGGACCGACCGGATCGCCCTCTTCGCGCTTGATGAGTAGGGCTCCCGGCGGAAGTTGGCTTGTCCCCGCAACGAGCTGCAACCAGCTCTGGCCCCCAGCAGATTGCGGATCAAGGACGATCACGTTCTGCACCACGCCGTTCACGATGATTGCGTAATCGCCAGCGCCGCCAAGAGGAGCGCCGATGCGCTCAGCACTCGGCCGCCACGGCGCTGGAGGCGGTGGTGGTGAAGGAGGAGGCGTCAGGAGATCGTCGACCGCACCGCTTGGTGGGCCGCCCACCCCTGGCGTTGCCCCGCCCATCTCGTCACCATCTGCGACTGGCAGGTCAGGGTCGATGAACGTGCCGTCCGCACTGCGCAGCCAGTTCGGTGCAACCTCGATCGTGTCGTCCAACACGGCGGTGGTGATCCCCAGCGGGAGTTCGAGCGCGTTCGTGCCCTCCACGACGGCGACCACACGATCCTCCTGCAGGAGAACGATGCGCTCCCTCACACCGCTCGGGATCAGTGGCTGGTCGGTTGCAGCGAGGATCTCCGTCCCTGGGCCGATCGGCTCACCGGGTCGCCGTTCGATGATCGTGATCTCGGGGACGATGGGCGTCCCGCTCCCAAGAAGCGGCTGACCGTTCCAGACGATCACGTTGAGTGTCTCGGTACCCCTCAGAAGCGCATAGTTACGAACCTCGCGGCCACAGTTGCTTGCAAGACAGCCACTTGCCGCGAGCGGCTCAGCACGTGTTGCAGGGTCGGTAAGTACGTATCGGTTTGATCCAGCACGTGCGCCCAGCTGGGCGGGGTCGCGGGCGTCGAGAATGATCGTTCGAAGATCGTCGGCAGCGCTGACCGTGCCGACCACCACACCCACGATGACACCATTGATGACGAGCGCATGGCGCTGGTCGTTTTCAACGCTGCTGGTGCGCACGCTGCGCATCACACGTCGCGCAACCGGGGCAATACGTGCAGGCGTGCGACTCCAGCGCAGAACTCCTGCGCGTTCGCGACAGCCAAGGAGCATCCGACCGGCGCGCGCGAGCTCTCCTGCCGTGGTGCACGGGGCGCCGACGAGGGCGCGCGCGAGCCCCGCACGCATGTTCGGACCGCTCTGAGGGGCGCCGAGCGGCGCGAGGGCCAAGAGGCCAGCAAGAATCACACCGATAACCATGCGTCGATCTTACGCCTGCGCGTGCCATCTCCGTGGCACGTCTGCGGGATTAGCGCACAAGCAGCGCGTCGAGCTCCTGGCGCGTCTCCGCCCAGCCCCAGACGAGGTAGGCGTCGCCGCCCACCCAGGCGTAGCCGAGCATCTCGGAGCCGCCCTCCCAATCGAGGATGCAGGCGTGCACCTGGTGGTCGCTCATGTCGTTGATAACCGGATAGGCGTTGCCGACGTTTAGCCCCTGGGCGCGTGCGGCGAGCCGCTGCTCTTCGAACTCGTACGGGTACCAGGTTGCCTTGACCGTCTCGTCGTAGGCGAGCCGCTCCTGCTGGGCCTCCACTGTCGCCCGTAGCGCGATCGCCGCCTCTTCGGTGATCGGTGTTGCTGGGTCAAGGCCCGCAAGGGTCATCGGCGCACAGACCAGGAGCTGCCCCGATCCACTGCCGCTGATCAGGCGACAGGTGGCGTCGGACCCGCCGACGAGTTCGACGAGGGTCGGTGACCCTGCCGCCCGCTCGGCGAGCAGCGCCTCCGCATCGGCGGTGCTGATCTCCTGGACGGTCTCACCATCCTTCAAGAAGAGCCGATAGGCGCCCACCGTCGTGCTCGCGCGGAGGGTCTCCACCACCCAGCCGATGCCCGCGCGCATCGCAACCGCAGGGGGGCTCGAGGGGAGCGCCAGCTGGAGGACGAAGGCGAGCGTGGCCACCACCAAGAGGCCAGTGCCAAGGTAGAACTTCATCGGGGCATTTTACCGTGCCGCACGGCAGTTTCGCCTTAGGCCGCCTCCTTCTCGTCCTCCTCGTCCACCAGTCGTGGCAGGTCGATGCCGAAGAAGAGCTTCAGCTCTTCGTCAGTCATCGAGTGCATCGCGCGAAGGTCGCGCATGCGGCGGCGCAGCGAGTCAAGGTCAGTCATCGCGATCGCCTGGTCGGTCAGCACCGCGATCACTTCTTCGAGCTGCTCGAAACTATAGAGCGGCGTCGAGCCAGGCACCAGGGACCTGATGAGCTTTCGCTTCTCCAGGCCTGCAATGTCCTTCTTGGTGAGCCGCGTCTCTCTATAGACATCGCGAAGGGTGAGGAGTCTCACATTTTTCTTTCGATTGGGCAGCGAATCTGCCATAACACACCTCCTAGGGTGCTTGTGCGC
>VGHO01000274.1 GCA_016868175.1 Betaproteobacteria bacterium | reverse complement strand
AATCCCCCGAGAACCACGCCGCCTGGCAGCGGAGTACTCAGCACATCCGAGAGCATTTGCAGCGCCATCGCAGACAGATGATCACGCGAACCGTATTGCTGCGCGAGGTCCACGCCCTGCACACGCAATGCCTGCGGGGGCTGTGAACCCGGCGAAGCGTGCGGAGGCTGTGAACCCGGCGAAGCCTGCGGGGCTTGCGGGTGCGCAAGCAGGGCCTCTTCCACGGCCACAGTCCATCCGGAGCGATCGGTGAAATCCACGTGCTCGAAGATTGCGTGCAGGCAGGTACCCGCACTCGCGCCGCGCGGAAAGCGCAGGATGTCGGTGCCCGGCAGGTCGAAAGGCTGCCCGGCTTCTCCAGGTTCCTGACGCGTTAACCCGGGGTTCCCGGGATACTCCGCATGCATGGCGAGCCTGCCGTTGCTTCGATCCTCCGCCTGCATGGCGAGCCCGGGGTTCCCCCGATCCTCTGCCGGCGCGGCGATCCCTGGGCTTGCCGGAAAAGAGCTCTGCGTCGTTGGCTCAACGAGCAGATCATGATCGGTTGCGGCTCCCTCATGAAGCACCTGCCGGGTCATTTTGCTGAAACTGGTGAACTGCCAGGCTGGCGTGATGCGTGGCGGGGCTTCAAGCGCGGTGAGCAACGAAGGTTCGGGACCGGCCAGAAGGAGCGGTTGCGCCGCAGCGGTGGGTAGCGGTTCAAGCACCAGGTGCGCCGCGTTGTCTGCGGCCAAACCTTTCCAGGCGTCGCTGATCCCGGAGGCATCCCTTGCGGCCGCAAACCATTGCGCAGGCGAAGCAGGCTTTCCGGCAACCAGCCAGTTGAGCAAGCTCCTGGTGCTCTCAACCCGCTTCGTTGAACGCGCGCTTGCAAGATAGGTACCCACCACAAGGTAGCAGCGATAGACCGCGCGCGTGAGCGCCACATAGATGAGCCGTAAACGTTCGGCGGCATCTTCGAGCCGGATGTTGTGCTCGATCTCTCCGAGCCTGGCGCTGCCTTTTTCGTAGGGCGAGAAATCGATCACCGCCCTGCCCTGCGGATCGTGATATTCACGCCCGTCCATCCGGGAACGGCATGCGTTGATCTTTCCATCCCAAAGGAAAGGGCAGAACACCACTGGAAATTCCAGCCCTTTGGACTTGTGAATGGTGACGATCTGCACCAGATCACGGTCGGACTCGAGCCGCACCTGGGCTGCCTCATCCTCCGAGGACTCGCCTCGCCGTTCGGCAAGCCAGCGGAGCAAGCCATCTGGGGACGGGTGTATCACCGCAGCCTGATGCAAGAGCTCACCCAGATGAAGCAGGTTGCTCAGGCGTCGCTCACCGTCGATCCTGTTGAGCATCCGGCTGCTCACCCCTTCCTCGCGAAGCATGCGCCGATACATGATCCCCACGCCCTCGTTCAGCCAGACCTTGCGGTAGTTCGCAAACCTGTCGAGCCACGCGAGGAGACCGCTTTCGTTGCCCGAAACGCTCACGATTGCCTCAGCGTCGTAGCCCAGCAGTTCGGTGGCGAGGGCGGCGCGAAGCAAGGATTCGCGTGCAGGGTGGTGGATCGCCAGCAGCACCTGTTCAACCTCTTCGGCCTCGGCGGTGTGAAACACGCTCGCGCGCGACAGTTCCACGCAACCGACGTTGAGCAGGCCGAGCTCGCGCTTGACCGCGCTCCCTTGGGCACGGGTCGGAACCAACACCGCAAGATCGCCTGCCTGCAAAGGACGATCGCCCAGGCGGATCAAGCCCGCGCGTGCAGCGTGAAGGAGTCGCGCGATTTCGGTCGCTGTCGCTCGCGCACTGAGCGCGGTGGCCTTCGCTCGCGTGACAGGTTCGCCCTCGAAGGTGAGGGGCAGCTCCCAGGCTCGCAACGCCGCGGTGGGCGTCCTGGCTTGTGTGTCGGACGTATCGGAATCGTTCACCGATCCACCTGACGAACCCGCTGGGTGCCTTGCTCCGGATCCAGACGAGGTTGTTGATGCGGCTGCGGCGGCAAGTCCCGATCGGTCCTCAAAGGGCTTTCGGGTCCTGGTACCCGGAATGGCCCGCTGGAACTCGAGCTTCTCGAGCATGAACGCGGGAGATGCCGATGCGAAGAGCGCGTTGACGGCCGCGATCAGACCGGGCTCGGAGCGCTGGTTGCTCGACAGCGTATGGATGGTGCGCGCGTGCGATCGCGCACCCAGGTAGACATGCAGATCTGCATTCCGAAACCGGTAGATCGCCTGCTTCGGGTCGCCCACCAGAAACCAGGGCGCATCGGTGTCCGCAAAGATCCTGTTGAAGATTGCGAACTGCAAAGGGTCGGTGTCCTGAAACTCGTCGATCAGTGCAGCGTGGTACTGCTCCCTCAGCGAAGCCGCCAGGCCGGTGAATCCTTCCCTGTGCAAGGCCTCATGAAGCAGGAAGAGCATGTCGTTGAACGACACCACGCCCTGATCGCGCTTGCGTTTTTCAAGCGCGCTGCCAACCACCTCGAGCATCTCGCGGATCAGCCCCAGCCGAAGCACCTCGAGCTGTGCTGCGGTGTGTCGCGCAGCCTCGAGCAGTGACTCTGCCGCATTGAAGAACGCATGCTGCGGAGCACTGCAACCTCGCTTCACGGATGTCCCGATCTTCGACGCCGAAAAGAGCTCGGGGCGCTTTCCCGAGTCGAGCAGATCTCGAGGGTTGAGCTGACCGTGCCGGTCGTGGGGCTTGTGTTCGCGGCTTGCCGCTGACGCCAGGTCTGCCGAAAGCAACTCTTCCCAGGCTTCGGCCGCCATTTCCACCCAGTCTCGCCGGTAGATGTTCGCGCGAAGCGAGGCGAGCGAACCAAGCAGACAGCCCACGACCGCATCATGCTCATCGCGCCAGATCGATTTTGCAGTTTCGAATGCGCGCGTGAAGCGACCAACCGACTCCTCAAAACCTGACGCCAGTTGCGCGGCGGTGGCCGTCGCAAGCGGTTCGGGCCATTGGACCTTTGCGAGTGGCTTGGCCAGGTGCCTCTTGAGTATCCGCTGATACGTCTGTGGTGTATCGCGGGCGGTATGCAGATACTTGCCGAGGACTTCCGGGAAC
>VGHO01000273.1 GCA_016868175.1 Betaproteobacteria bacterium | reverse complement strand
CAGGGCTCTTCGACAAGCAGCGTCACGAATCGATGCAGTTTCTCGATCACCAGGTCAGGCGTCTCAGCGAGAGCGTTGAAACACAGGGGCGCACCTTCAACGACCTGAGCGGGCGACTCGATGGCTTCAAAACAGAGATCGTGTCGAGGCTGACCGTCATCGAAAAACACTTGCAGGACCTCATGGTCGTGTCCCACCCAACCCCCCGAAGAAAGAAGGTGAGGTATGAAGTTTGTGATCAACCCCATTCGGCCCGCATTGTGCGAAGCTGTCCCACCCAACCCCCCCGAAGAAAGAAGGTGAGGTATGAAGTTTGTGATCAACCCCATTCGGCCCGCATTGTGCGAAGCCGCCCAGGACTTTTATCTGCTCGTTCGTCTGCAGTCTCAGCCGGAGGCTGGCTTCAAACGCACACCGCTCAAGCTGGCACTCGTGATCGACCGCTCGGGCTCAATGCCTACGAGAGCACGCCCAAGGGTTGGCGCATGCCTTCGGTTGCCATGGGGTCCGAATGCTTGGCCTTGCTGCGTATGCCGATGCGTGAGGCACTGCGCGCGCAACGCGAACATGCAACGGTGCTTTCGATCCAGGTCCAGGCCACCGATTCCAGCGGTGTGCGCCAGGTTTTCAGCGGAAAGCTTCCGCCACTGCCGCACCTGCAGCAGGCCGACTTCGAGGGTTTGCCGATCCACGAACTGGTCCAGCGCCGCATCACCGAGCTCTCGGCTGCGCAACTGCAATTGCAGATCCGAGCAGCTGCGCTCCACGGTGACTGGGCGCGGGCCGAACTTCTACTGGCACAACTGGAGTCCCTCGGCCAACACGAGCCTTGGGTGGCCGCCTCGATCGCCTTTACACGGCAGCTCATGCACCAGCGCGACGAGCAGCGCATGTCCAAGGAAATGATGTACAAATCCCGAAAGATGCAGAGCCGCCTTTCAAGCACCGACGAGGCCAGGTTCAGCCTGAAGGATGATGCCCAGGCGCCAGCCCACCTGCGTCGCAAGCCAACCGAGGGTCGGCGGACCGAAATCCAGATGTGAGACAGAGTCAGCGCGTTGCGCTGCTCGGCAAATTGTGGTGGATCAGACTGGCCTCGCATCAAGCATGCAGAGCACGTCGCTGATGCGCTGGCGCTAAACTGCCCGCAGGCGGGGCCTCACGAATCCTGCTCTGATCCCTGAAGCCTCACGAGACGACCCATGTGCGGAATCCTTGGCGCAAGCAGTGCCGATCGGGACATGGTCCCGCATCTCCTCGAAGGACTCAAGCGACTCGAGTACCGCGGCTATGACTCTGCAGGCATGGCCTGCAGCGAAGGCGGCGCCCTGAGGCGGCTGCGCGCGGTGGGCCGCGTGAGCCAACTCGAGCGGCGGGCACAGCAGGAGGGCACCCGCACGCATTGCGGCATCGCCCATACCCGCTGGGCAACCCACGGCGGCGTCACCGAAGACAACGCGCACCCGCACCTCTCCGAAGGCAAGGGGGTGGCTGTCTGTGTGGTGCACAACGGCATCATCGAAAACCACCAGTCCCTGCGGGAGGAGCTTCTTGCGCAAGGCTACGCCTTCATTTCGCAGACCGATACCGAAGTGGTGGCACACCTGCTGCACCGCGCGCTTGCCGACCTTGGTGCCAAGCGGCGCGGCGCGCTCTTTGAAGCAATGCAGACGGTTGTGCAGAATCTGAGCGGCGCTTTCGCGCTTGCCGCGCTTGCATCGACTGAGCCTTCGGTGGTGGTTGGGGCACGGCATGGCGCGCCCCTGCTGGTTGGCTACGGCGCCGACGGGGCGGCCGAGCACTTTCTGGCCTCTGACACTTCGGCGTTGCTGCAGTCCACGCGCAGGCTTTCCTACCTTGAAGACGGCGATGTGGTCGAAATCCGTCCGGAGGGGGTTCGCATCAGCGATGCAGCGGGCCAGACGCGGCCGCGGGCGATCGTCGAGAGCCAGTTGCAGGCGCACGAACTCGACCTCGGCGCGTATCAGCACTACATGCAAAAGGAGATTCACGAACAGCCAGCGGCGCTCGCCAACACGATCGAGATGGTGAGTGCGGGCAGCGTGCTGGTTCCCGAGCTCTTTGGTCACGCGGCAGTGGAGGTTTTTGCGCGAACCCGACAGATCCTGATCCTTGCCTGCGGCACGAGCTTTCACGCTGGCAGCGTTGCGCGCCATTGGCTCGAGTCGATCGCGCGGATTCCGACCAACGTCGAGATTGCGAGCGAATACCGCTACAGACGCTCGGTGCCGCTCGACGGAACCCTGGTCATCACGGTTTCGCAGTCCGGAGAAACTGCCGACACGCTCGCCGCACTCCGGCATGCACAGTCGCTGGGTATGGGCGAAAGCCTGAGCGTGTGCAACGTTGCCGAGTCGTCGCTCATCCGCGCGAGCCGGCTTCGCTTCCTCACCCGCGCCGGACCCGAGATCGGCGTGGCCTCCACCAAGGCCTTCACAACCCAGCTTGCGGCTCTCTTTCTTCTCGGCCTCGTTCTTGCCAAGGCAGCGGGTCGGCTGTCAAAGCGCGACGAAGAGGCCTACCTCACCCAGCTTCGGCACCTGCCCGCGGCGGTGCATGACGTGCTCGGCTGCGAGCAACGGATCCGCGAGTGGTCGGAACACTTCGCTGCGCGCGATCACGCCCTTTTTCTGGGGCGTGGGCTGCACTACCCGATCGCGATGGAAGGAGCACTCAAACTCAAGGAGATCTCCTACATCCACGGCGAGGCCTACGCCGCCGGTGAACTCAAGCACGGCCCGCTCGCGCTCGTCGATGCCAGCATGCCGGTGGTTGCGGTGGCACCCAACGACGCGCTGCTCTCCAAGCTCCTGAGCAATCTCGAAGAGGTGCGTGCGCGGGGGGGGCAGCTCTTCGTGATCGCCGACCGCAACACCCGCATCACCCCTGCGCACGATGTGCATGTGATCACGCTCGCCGAGCATGCCGGCCCTCTCTCGCCGATCCTGCATGTGGTGCCGCTGCAACTCCTCGCCTACCACACCGCTCTGGCGCGCGGAACCGATGTCGACAAGCCGCGCAATCTGGCCAAGTCCGTTACGGTGGA
>VGHO01000272.1 GCA_016868175.1 Betaproteobacteria bacterium | reverse complement strand
CACGACACCTGGCCGGTGGGTACCGGCCCCTACCTGCTGCGCGAGTTCCAGCCGAATGCGCGGATGGTGCTCGAGCGTCATCCGCAGTACCGCGGCGAGCCCTATCCCTGCGAGGGCGAGGCGGGGGATGAAGCAAAGGGTTTGCTCAGTGACTGCGGCAAGACCACGCCGTTCATCGACCGCATGGTGTCGTTCCTCGAGAAGGAAGGCACCTCGGTGCACGCAAAGTTCCTCCAGGGTTACTACGATGTGCCCATGCTCGAGCGCGGTGAGCCCGGCGTGGGCTACCAGGTCTCGATCGAGGACGGCACAGGCATCGCGCAGGTTCTCCAGGAGCGCCGGATCCAGTTGCCCAATTCGGTGCAGGTCGGCCTCTGGTACTTCGGCTTCAACTGGCTCGACCCGGTGGTGGGTGCAGGCGCAAACCCTGAGCAGGCCGAGCGCAACCGCAAGTTGCGCCATGCGATCGCGATCGCCTTTGACTTCGAGGAGTATGTGGCGATCTTCGAGGACAATCGGGCCCAGCCCAATGTGTCGCCGGTGGTGCGCGGTGTGTTTGGCCACGATGCGGTGCGGTCCAACCCGGTGGTGTACCGCACCAAGGCTGGAAAGCCCGAGCGGCGCAGCCTCGAGGAGGCCCGCAGCCTGCTCGCCGAGGCGGGGTACCCTGGCGGCCGTGATGCGCGCACGGGCAGGCCGCTCGTGATCAACTACGACACGATGGGCGTGGGCCCGGCCTACCAGGCGCGCATCGACTGGGTGAGCCGGCAGTTTGCCAAGCTCGACATCCAACTCGAAGTCCGCAATACCGACTACAACCGCTTCCAGGACAAGATGCGCAAGGGCTCGGCGCAGTTCTTCTTCTGGGGTTGGCTCGCCGACTATCCGGATCCCGAGAACTTCCTCTTCCTCCTCTACGGGCCCAACGCGAAAGCGACCACCGAGGGGGAGAACGCGGGCAACTATGCCAACGCGCGCTTCGACCGCCTTTTTGAACGCATGAAGGATATGGACGACACCCCCGAGCGCGCCGCGCTGATCGCGCAGATGGTGGAGATCGTGCAGCAGGATGCTCCGATGCTCTTTGGCTGGTCTGAGGAGTACGCGGGCGCCTACCACCAGTGGCTGCGCAACGGCAAGCCCTCCAACATCCTTCGCGATCAACTTCAATACCTGCGGATCGATGCCCCCTTGCGCGTTGAACGGACTGCGCAATGGAATCAACCCGGCGCTTGGCCTCTTGGCGTGCTTGTGCTCGGGCTGCTCCTGCTGGCCCTGCCCGCCGTGGTGGCGCTGCGTGCCCGTCGCGAGACCAACGCCTTCGGAATCCGCGCCTCGCCCAGAACGGCGCCGTCCGGATCCGCGCAGGTGCCGGGAACCGGGGGTCACGGTTCATGAGGGGACTGGGGCCCTTTCTCGCGCGCAAGCTCGTGTACGGTCTGGCGGTGCTCGCGGGTATCAATCTGCTCACCTTCGCGCTTTTCTTTCAGCTCAGTACGCCCGAGGACATGGCGCGCCTGCAGCTCGGAGGCAAGCGGGTGACCGCCGAGGCGATCGACAAGTGGAAGGCCGAGCGTGGCTACGACCGGCCGCTCTACTGGAACCCGGCGGAGCAGGGCGCAGCGCGCCTCACCGAAACGGTCTTCTTCGAGTCGTCGCTGCGCATGTTCGTGTTCGACTTCGGCCGGGCAGACAGTGGGCGCGACATCGCCACCGAGATCCGGCGCCGGGCGCCCCCGAGCCTTGCGCTCGCGATCCCCACCTTTGTGCTGGGGCTCGGGCTGTCGATCACGCTTGCGCTCGGACTTGCCTTCTTTCGCGCCACCTATGTGGACTTCTGGGGATCGGTTGCGTGCGTGGTGCTGATGTCGATTTCCTCGCTCTTCTTCATCGTGGCCGGACAGTTTCTCTTTGCGCGGCTGATGCAGCTCGTGCCGGTCTCGGGCTTCAGCCCCGAGGCGGACACCTGGCGCTTCCTGATCTTGCCGATCGCGATTGCGATCGTGGCGCGCCTGGGCGGCGAGACGCGCTTCAACCGCACCGTCTTTCTCGAGGAAATCGGCAAGGACTATGTGCGTACTGCGCGTGCCAAGGGTCTGGGCGAGTTGCGGGTACTGTTTGCGCATGTCTTGCGCAATGCGCTGATCCCGATCCTGAGCGCCTCGGTGGCGGTGATCCCGCTGCTTTTCATGGGTAGCCTGATCACCGAGTCGTTCTTTTCGATCCCAGGCCTGGGCAGCTACCTGATCGAGGCGATCGCAGCGCAGGACTTTGCGATCGTGCGCGCAATGGTCTTCGTGGGCTCGGTGCTCTATATCCTGGGCCTGGTGCTCACCGACCTCAGCTACGCCCTTGCAGACCCGAGGATCAGGCTGCAATGACTCCCCCACGCCAAGGCCGGCCCCAGGCTCCACCCCAGCACCAGCCCCAGCACCAGCGCCAGCCTCAGTCCCGGCGCAAGCCCCAGCCCCAGCCTCCGCTCCAGCCCCTGTCGCCTGGCCTGATCCACAGCAGCCTCGGGGCGCCGGCGTGAAACTCGTGATACTGCCCACCGATGCGCTGATCTGGCTGATCGTGCTGGTGTTGCTCGCGCTGCTGATGCTGGTGCGCAGGCAGCCCATGCTCGCGCAGACCTGGCGCAAGGTCTTCCTGCAACCTGCGGCGATGGTGTCCTTTGTGTTGCTGATGGCTTTTGCCGCCATCGCCTTGCTCGACTCGGTGCACCTGGAGCCAGCCGAGGGCACCGCAGCGGGACCGCAATCGCTTCTCGACAGGGCTGTTGCGCCACTGGTCGAGGCGCGCGAGCGGCGCTACTCGGCGCCCCTTGCATGGCAGTCTTTTCGAAAGGAGAGCATCGAGCGCAACGGCCACACAGTGCGCGACTATCCCCGGCTCAAGCATGGTGGTGCGCACTTGACCGACCCCCGCGCCCAGTGGGGGCCGGACGTGCGGGCACGGCTCGGCAAGGCGCTGCTCGTGGCGGGGGCGATCGCTGCGTTGCTCTACGCGGCGATGCGTGCCGCTTTCGCAGGCTCACCGCTGCCCTGGAGGGCCGCTTGTGCCACGCTGGCAATG
>VGHO01000271.1 GCA_016868175.1 Betaproteobacteria bacterium | reverse complement strand
GTCTGGTCCATGCGGTGTTTCTCAAGCGCTTTGCAGCGTTTGACACCCTGCAAGCGGCCAAAGCCGCACTGCGCAAGGCAAGCACCGTCGAGGCGCTTTTTGCTGCGCCGATTGCCGCGGCTCTGGCGCCCGGGGCTTGAGCACTGCCGATGGCACGCATCCGCATTGCAGGCTTTTCGGGCGAGGTGCGCGCGCTGCACCCCACGGTGCTCGCCGAGGCCGCCGCCACCTTGAGCCGCAACCACCGACCGGGCCGCGGCGATCTGCGCCCGTGGCGGCAGCCGCTCACGGTGGCAAGTGTCCCCGCCGGGCGCCAGAGCCTCTACCGCATGGGGCGCGATGTGGCCTCGGATGCGAGCTATTGGCTGTCCTGGCCCGGCACGGTGCATGCGGTACGCGGCTTTGATCCCGACGACACCTCCGAGCGCACCTACTACACAGGCGACGGTGCGCCCAAAGTGACCGACAACCTGATGGGCTTGGCCACGGCACCCTACCCCACGGCGAGCCGTCCGCTGGGGCTTCCCGCACCCGGTGCTGCACTGACGGTGGCCACGAATGCCGGTGGCACCCCCAACGACCCGGCAAGCCTCGTCACCGCCGCCTACGTCTACACCTACGTGAACGACTGGGGTTGGGAATCGGCACCGAGCCCGCCGAGTGCGCCCAACACCCGCGCGAGCGATGCGAGCGCAACGCTGAGCGGCTTTGCGGCGCCGCCCGCGGGCAACTACGCGATTCAGCGGCTTCGCATCTACCGCACCGCCACCGGCTCAAGCGGTGCGACAGCCTTTTTCTTCTTGCGCGAGATCGCCTACGGGAGCACATCGACCACGGACGACAACCGTAGCCTCGGCGAAGTCTGTCCCACCGAGACCTGGGCGATGCCTCCGCAGGACCTGAGCTTTCTCACGGCGCTCTGGAGCGGCATGCTCGCTGGGATCAGCGGCAACCGGGTGCGCTTTTGCGAGCCCTACCTGGGCTACGCCTGGCCCACCGACTACGATGTGCTGCCGCCCGATGCCAGGCCCGTGGCGCTGGGCGTCTTTGGCCAGCAACTCGTGGTGCTCACCAACGGCAGGCCGCTGCTGGTCTCGGGCTCCAGCCCCGACTCGCTCGATCAGCAGCGCATCGATCTGCCGCAGGCCTGCGTGGCCCCGCGCTCGGTGGTGAGCATGGGCGCAGGGGTGGCGTGGGCCTCCGAAGACGGTCTGTGCTGGATCGGAAGTGGCGGAGCGCGGCTGCTGACCGCAGGGCTGCTTTTGCGCGAGGACTGGCAAGCGATGAAGCCGGCCACGATGGTCGGGGCCTACGCCGAGGGGCTCTACCTCGGGAGCTACGACGATGGCAGCGGGCGCAAGGCCTTCCTGATCGATCCGGCCTCGGGCACCGGGCGCGTGGGACTCGATGGGCTCTACGGGCTCGATGCGGCGTGGAGTGCCTTTCATGTGGATGCGCTCCAGGACCAGGTCTATGCGCTTGCCGGCACGAGCGTGCAGCGCCTGGACGGTGGTGCAAGCGCCATGACCGCGCGCTTTCGCTCGAAAGTCTTTCGGGCCCCGCAGCCGCTTAACTTTTCAGCGCTTGCGGTGCAGGCCGATGCCTACCCGGTCACGGTGCGCATCGATGCGCGCGAGCTTGCCGCCTCGAGCGTCACGGCCACGATCGCACGGCTCGGTGCAGCGTGCTCGGCACCCACCCCCACGACGCTGCGCACCACGCTCACGGTGGCAAGCGCCGAGCCCCAGCGCCTCCCGGCAGGCTTTCTGGCCCGCGACTGGCAACTGGAGCTTGAGACCACCGCCGCGGTGCAAAGCGTGGCGCTTGCCACAAGCGTCGAAGAGCTTGCGATGGGCGAACCCCCTCATGGGTGAACGGCTCGATCTGCCTGCGCCCTCTGCCCCCAACTTTGCCGCACGGGTGCGCGAAACCCTCATGACCTACCTCGGGCGTCAGGGCGATGCCTTGAACCGCGGACTCACGCTGCGCGATCTGCTCGAGGCTGACCTCGTGAGGCTGCGCGAGGGCTTTCGGCCAGGCTTGATGCGCGACCCCTTGCCGCTTGAGGCTGGCGCTGCGATCGACCCGACGCCGGACCTCACCCCGCCGCCCACGCCCACGGGCTTCACGGTCTCTGCGGCGATCAGCCATGTGTTTGTGGAGCATGCCGCAGCCGCCTACGCCCAGGGGCACGGACACCTGCGCACGCACCTCTACGGCGCCACGGTCCAGGCGGGCGGTGCGCTGCCCACCTTCGGCCAGGCAGTGGCGCTTGCGCAGTTTGCAGGCACCGTGCACGCCCACCCCAGCAACCCGGCCACCGCCTGGCGGCTCTGGATCACCTGGGAGAGCCAAGACGGGGTGCAAAGTGCAGTGCCCGCCGGGGGCACCCACGGACTTGCGGCCACCACCGGGCAAGACGTGAGTCTGCTGCTCGATGCGCTCACCGGGTCGATCACCGAGAGTCAGCTCTTTCAGACGCTCGGGAGCCGCATTGACCTGATCGATGCGGCAGGCACGGGGCTGGTGACGAAAGTGGCCGATCTGCAAACCACCTACGGCAACACCACCACCTCGGCCACCCACGCTGCGCAAGCCGCCCAAAGTGCGGCGGCTGCCGTCGTGGCCCAGACCGCAGCGCTCCTTGCCCAAAGCGGTGCCGAGACGGCCAAAGACGCTGCCGTCACCGCCAAGACGAACGCCGAGACGGCAGCGGCGAGCGCCTCCACGTCGGCGACGCAATCTTCGCAGTCGGCCACCGGTGCTGCCGGGTCGGCAGCAAGCGCCTCCACAAGCGCCACAACAGCCGCGAACTCTGCCACAGCCGCAGGCGGTTCTGCCACGGCTGCGGCAACCAGCGCAACGAACGCCTCGACCTACGCCACGGCGGCCGAGACCGCATCGAGCGCATCGACCGCAGCCAGGGTGGCGGCCGAATCGGCGCGTGATGCTGCTACAGGATCGGCCACGGCGGCGGCAACCTCGGCAGCCACCGCCACCACCAAGGCGACCGAAGCGGGTCAGAGCGCAGCGTCGGCCTCCACTTCGGCAACGCACGCTCAAACCAGCGCAGCCAGTGCCTCAACGTCGGCGTCGAACGCTTCGACATCGGCCACGAGCGCTGCCGGATC
>VGHO01000270.1 GCA_016868175.1 Betaproteobacteria bacterium | reverse complement strand
GCGCGCGCACGAGGCATCCCCTGCTGGGCGAGTTCTCGAGCCTGCGAACGCGGACCGCAGGTCCGTGGAGCAGGCGAGAGCTGTCTGAGCCCCAGCAGGGTGCATGCCGAGTGCGCGCGCGGACCATTTCAAAGTCGCCGTGGATGTCGCATGGAATCGTCGCGCGATATGCAGTGACGCGAACACCGCCGAGGCGGTGGAGTTGCAGGAAACTGCTCCGCCGCGAGAGCGAAGGCCGCCCACGCGCACATGGTCGCCAGGCGCGTGAAGTTCGGCACCGCGTAAGTACTTTTATCGTGCGGAACCTACATTCGTCGTACAGAACCACCGCTTCACAGTGGACTTGTCGGGCGCTCGCCCGCGACGCCGGAAGAGCGAATTCCTATCGAACGGCTGACGCCGCGCGTTTGGGGCAAACCCCAGAGGTTTGAGTCAGACCTCAGAAATCAAAAACAAAAGGAGAGGGAACAATCTGAAAGGACAAACTGGAAGACTAAACAACAGAAAAGGCCCCGCCCCACGGCGTGGGACAGGGCCTGAATCTCCCGTGAACGATGGGAGAGAAACATCAGTACTGTGTCGGATTACGGTGACGGTGACTCTGCGTTTCGGGCAACACGGAACCCGAACAGGCCGCGTTCTCCCACTGGGATCGCCACATCCGGATACCCCCCGCGAGTCGACGACCGCAAAAAGTCGCTTCCGTTTTGTGTAGTATTGTCGCCCCAGTGCCCGCCGCGCAACACATAGCACGGAGGAGTCTCGGATCTGAACGCGCAGGTGGAATTACTTGGTGGCACTCCCGTTGGGTTAGCAGGGGCAGGAACAGTATAGGCGCCGCGAGCGTCGTTCACCCACTCCCACACATTGCCCGACATATTATAAAGGCCAAACCCGTTGGGCTGCAAATTACCTTCAGTGATGGCATGGGTTTTGCCTTCCGAGTTGGCGGCATACCACGCGATGTGCATGAGGGTGCTAGGATCGTTGCTGCCGTTCTCAGTAGATTCACCCGGGTAGCCGTGGAACGCCGTTGTTGTGCCCGCTCGGTAAGCGTACTCCCACTCCGCTTCCGTTGGCAGTCGCATTGATGTGAGTGCGGAACTTCCCGTACTTGCGCTTTTAAGCCAAGCATTTACCAGGCTATAACTAACAGTTTCAACGGGTAGATCCGACCCCAAGAAATAACTCGGGTTCGGATGCGACGTTTGGTTTGGGTACATCCACTCCGCTTGCGTGACTTCGCCCACGGACATGTAGAACCCTGCCTCGCCATTATACGCTTCGCTTGTCAGTGTCACCGCGTGGGGGGGGTTTTCAATGTCTAAGCAGCCAGCGGTTTGGGTGCTAGCAGGACTACAGCCCATTGTGAAGGTGGCCGAGGGGGGGGAGGCGGTCGGGTCGAGTGGGATCCACACCATCTCGATCCCAGTAATATTATCCTTTACCTTCCACGCCCATCCACCTTTCACAATGTGGTCACGCAACGTTTTTGATGTCACCGTATTCGGATCTGGACAAGCGGTGACTAGCGTAGCCCAACTGGGGACTCGAGGATGCCGGCATCCGGGTCGGCTAAGAATGGCGATGTCGAGGATGTCGGCATGCGGGTCGGTTGAGACCTGGATCGGCATCTCGGCTGTGCCGCTCGCAACCGTAATGGGCGTCAGCGTGCCGTTGCCGTTGCCGACCACATAGGCAGTGGTGCCGTCGGGCGTGAAGGCGATCCAATGAGGCTGGGCCCCGGAGGCCAGATGGATGGTGGGTTTAACCTGCACGGGAGTGACCGAGAGATCTATGGGGACCACGGCGTCGATCTCCGGGGCGCTGCCGGCGATCGCGACGTACGCGAGCTTCCCGTCGGGGGCGATCTCCATCTGGATTGCTGGACCCGGCATGTCAATCGCTTGTCCTGCGCTGAACGCGGCCACATCGATGGGCGTGATGCTGCTGCTCCCCTTGTTGGCGACGTAGGCCGTGGCGCCGTCCTTCGTGAAGGCGATCCAGTTGGGGTTCTGCCCCACGTTGATCGAGTCGTAGACGATTCCGGTGGCGCCACCGCCGGTGACCATGATGCGCGTGACGGTGGAGCCGGCAGTCTGGTCAGTGCCCCAATTTGCGACGTAGCACCAGCTGCCATCAGGAGTGAAGGCCACCGTGTTGGGCCCGTCAAAGGGACCGGTGATCGTCGCGCCCACCTCGCACGTGTGCAAGTTGACCGTCGTGACCCTATTGCCCCCGTAGTTCGCTACCCACGCCCACTGCTCATTCGTATGCGGGACGAAGTTGATGTCAACCGGCCTCTCACCCACAGTGATCGGGCAGCTCACCTCACCGGTAGCCAGGTTGATCTTGTTGACTCTGCCATTGCTCCGGCTCGTGAACTCGTTGGTCACGAACGCGTGGGCGCCGTCCGACGTCACGATGATGCAGTTGGTCCCCGCGTGATTGCCCACCTCGATCGGGCATCCCGCCTGTCCGGACGCGAGGTTAAGTGGGATGACCGTGCCAATTCCGAAGGGGGGGGGAAGAGTATTGTCCGCCGCATTCGTGATGAAGGCGGTGAGGTCTCTCATCGTACCGCACGGACCCCAAGACCCCAGAACGAGGGTGAGGTCTGCACCCTCAACCACACCGTCGTGATTGAGGTCGGCAGCCGCGTTGTTCGTGCCCCACACAGCGAGAACGAGGGCGAGATCTTCGGCATCCACAACGCCGTTGTCATTGATATCAGCCGCCGCACACTGCGCCGCGGCGCGCTCGCCGCCAGCGAGTACTGCAAGCAACAGAGACGCGAGTACGAAGTTGAAGATGGACCGACGGCGATCGATTTGCATTGGGTGATACTCCTCAGTTTGACACGCGACCCACGAACACGGACCCGCGCCCGTGCCGCAAAATAACACCGCCCCCGGCCCCAATCAAGTCAAAAACGCTTCATTTGCGCCACTTTTCACACCCACCCCCCGTTTTCTCGCCATTATGCCACCGCCCGCGCGCGCACGAGGCATCCCCTGCTGGGCGAGTTCTCGAGCCTGCGAACGCGGACCGCAGGTCCGTGAAGCAGGCGAGAGCTGTCTGAGCCCCAGCAGGGTGCATGCCGAGTGCGCGCGCGGACCAGTCGCGCCGAAGGC
>VGHO01000269.1 GCA_016868175.1 Betaproteobacteria bacterium | reverse complement strand
GGCAAGGCGATGCTTGACGACCTCGTAGGCAAGATCAAGGCGATCACGCTCGAAGTGGTGATCGCCGTGGGGCACACCGACGCTGTGGGCACCGACCAGTACAACCTCAAGCTTGGCGCCCGCCGTGCCGCCGCAGTGAAGGCCTATCTCGTCAGCAAGGGCATCGACGCCAACCGCATCTACACCGAGAGCAAGGGCGAAAAGGACCCGATCGCCACCAACAAGACCGCCGAGGGACGCTCGAAGAACCGGCGTGTTGAAGTGGAAGTTGTCGGCACCCGTCAGCGGCGCGCAATGCCCTGAACGCAGAGCCCGGTTCATCGGGCTCGGGTGCTGTCGAAGAGCCCCGCGCTGAGCGGGGTTTCTTTCTGGTGCGACAATCCGGCAATGGACGCTTCGAGGCAGCCAGCCAACGCCGATCCCGCGGAGCTCGCGAAGTTTCAGGGATTGGCAAGCCAGTGGTGGGACCCCGCAGGAAAATTCAAGCCGCTGCACGACATCAACCCTCTGCGGCTCGACTGGATCGACCAGTGCGTGGGTCTTTCGGGCAAGTCCGTGCTGGATGTGGGCTGCGGCGGGGGAATCCTCAGCGAATCCATGGCACGGCGCGGAGCCAGCGTCACCGGAATCGATCTGGCAACCCGGCCCTTGCAGGTAGCCCGGTTGCACCAACTCGAAAGCGGCGTTCATGTGCGCTATCTGGAGCATTCGGCGGAGGCGCTTGCCGAGGAGGAACCGCAGGCCTACGAGGTGGTGACCTGCCTTGAGATGCTCGAACACGTACCAGACCCCGGCTCCACGATCGCGGCGTGCGCCCGGCTCATGCGTCCAGGAGGCTGGGCATTCTTTTCCACGATCAATCGCAACCCGAAGTCCTTCCTCTTTGCGATCGTCGGCGCCGAGTATGTGCTGCGACTCCTGCCACGTGGCACCCACGACTACGAAAAGTTCATCCGGCCGGTCGAACTCGAGCGCGGCGCGCGCGAGGCGGGTCTGCTGTGGGTGCAGAGCAAGGGCATGACCTATAACCCGCTCATGCGCACCTACCGTCTGCGCGACCGGGACCTGAGCGTGAACTACCTCATGGCCTTCCGGAAGCCCTGATTCGATGCCCCGGCTGGAGGCGGTCTGGTTCGATCTCGACGGTACCCTCGTCGACAGCGCCCGCGACCTCGCACTTCCCATCCACGCGATGCGTGCAGAGCGCGGCCTTGCGCCCCTGAGCGACGAGGTACTCCGGCCCTTCACCTCGCAGGGCGCACGCGGACTGCTCGCGCGCGGGCTTGGCGTTCACAAGGAAGACCCTGGATACGAGCTACTCCGCGGGGACTTCCTGGCACGCTATGAGGCGGCGATGGTGATCCATACCGATCTCTTTCCCGGGATGGGCGAGGTCCTCGGCTTCATCGAGGCGCAGGATCTGCGCTGGGGCGTCGTCACCAACAAGTTCGAGCGTTATGCGCGGCGGATCCTCACCGAACTCGGCCTTGCGCAGCGCTGCGTGGCGATCGTGGGCGGCGACACCACCGCGTTTCCCAAGCCGCATCCCGCGCATCTCTTTTATGCCTGCGGTGCCGCGTGGGTAAACCCGCGCCGATGCGTGTACGTGGGCGATGATCTGCGCGATGTTCAGGCGGGTCGCGGAGCGGGGATGCTCACGGTGGCGGCGGCCTACGGTTTTTGTGGAGACGAACTGCCTGTGGGGCAGTGGGGCGCGGATGCCCTGATTCACGCCCCCGCGGAACTGATCGGCTGGCTCGCCCGCAGCAGCGAGGGCGAATCGCGAGGCACTGGGCCTGCGGCGGGGAGCCTCTGAGCATGCCCCGCGGGCCGGCACTGCTGCTCAATCTCGGGCACGCGCTCGACCATCTCTTCCTCCTCATCTTCGCCACGGCGGTCAATGCAATCGCGGCCGACTTCGGTGTTGCCCGGTGGGAAGACCTGATGCCCTACGCGGTGGGAGCCTTTTTCATGTTTGGTGTTGGGTCGGTGCCCGCGGGCCGGCTGGGAGACCTCTGGGGACGACGCAAGATGATGCTGGTGTTCTTCTTCGGCATCGGGCTTGCGTCGCTCGGCGTGGCACTCACCCAGTCGCCGATGCAACTCGCGCTGGCCCTCACGGTGCTCGGTGTGTTCTCGGCGATCTACCACCCGGTCGGGATTCCGATGCTGGTGCAAAAGGCGGCGCGCCCCGGGGTCACGATCGGTGTGAACGGACTGGCGGGCAATCTGGGTATTGCGCTCGCGGCGCTTTCCACCGGCTTTCTGGTGAAGTACTTCGGCTGGCGCATGGCTTTTGTGGTGCCAGGCCTGGTTTCGATCGCTGCAGGCTTGCTCTTTGCGCTCACCGCGCCTCCCGAGGAGGCGGCACCCGCGCGCAAGAAGGCTTCAACGGTGCACCTTCCGCGCGACCTCGCCCTGCGCACTTTCCTCGTGATGGTCGCAAGCAGCACCACCGGGAGTCTGCTCTTCAACATCACCACCAACGGCAACCCGCAAATACTCAGCGAGCGACTTGCCGGAATCGTGTCGGATCCGGCGAGTCTGGGATTGCTCATGGCGCTGGTCTACGCTGTGGCATCGCTGGCGCAGGTGGGCGTGGGCCGACTCATTGATCGCTACCCGCTCAAGCCGCTCTTCGTGGGGATCGTGAGTACCCAGATCGTGCTCTTTGCCCTTGCGGCGCAAAGCGAGGGATGGGTGTGGTATGCCTTTGCGATCGGCTACATGATGAGCGTGTTTGGTGCCATTCCCTTCACCGATGCGATGGTGGTGCGCTACATCGACGATTCGATGCGCTCGCGGGTGAGTGGGGTGCGGATTGCAATCTCCTTTGGCATCAGCTCGCTCGCAGTCTACCTGCTCGGGCCTGCGGTCAAGGCCTCGGGCTTCACCCAACTCCTCCTTGCGATGGCCTTTATCGCCGCTTTGAGCACGCTCATCGTGCTCTGGTTGCCAGGTGAGTCGCGCATGCGGGCGGCGATGGCCCCCTCCTGAGGCAAGCGCTCGGGTCTGCGCCTGCATCGATCCCAGGCGATCGTGTGCCGGATGGTGAGTCACGAGAGTGGGCAACCGATTTCCTGGGCGAGCGATTCTTCGTTGCTCTCCGCAGGCCTCCGCAGGTGAACCCTGTTCAGGTTGCCATGAACAGGGTGTGCACTCACCACGATGCGCATCTGCGCAAGAGACTGTGGGGAGTCCGTTGGCATGATTCATCGTGTGGATGCTGGCGGTTTCGGT
>VGHO01000268.1 GCA_016868175.1 Betaproteobacteria bacterium | reverse complement strand
CTCGAAATAGGCCACTGCTTCCTCAACGGTGGCGCACAGTTTCTGCGGCATCAGGTTGAAACCGAGTTCGGCAAGTCGCCTCGCTTTCTCGTGCTCGGTGGAAAGGCCACGCGGGCCCCCCCGGGAGCTCTCGTCGAGATCAAAGGCATAGGCACTCAGGTACTCGCTCTGATCGCCATTCTTGCGCCCCATGATGCCGTTGCCGGCGTTGCGCGGGTTCTTGCTGCGGGCCGGGTCGATCGCGGTCCAGTCGGCCACCGTGAGAATCACCTCAAAGCGCACTGCGCCCGTGAAGCCGAGCCCCGCGGTTCCGGCCCACGCGGGCAAGCCCTTGAAGCGGATCGCGTTGGCCGTGATGTCTTCCCCCACCTCGCCATCGCCACGCGAGATCACCCGCCGCAGGAGACCATCCTCGTAGTAGGCCGCGGCGCTCGCTCCGTCGCCCTTGAGGCTTGCGTGGAAGGCACTCCCTTCGGATTTCTCCGCCCAGGTTCTGAACTCGGCCTCCGAATTCACCTTGTTCTGGCTACCCATCGGAATCGAGTGGCGCGCCTTGGTGAGGATGCTGTCGGGTGGGACCGGCGAGCCCACCAGCGCAAACAGCGGATCGCTCGGCGCGAGCAGGCGCAATCGGTCCTCGAGCGCATCGTATTCGGCATCGCCCATGATCGGCTTGCCGCTGTAGTAGTACGCATGCCTTGCCTTGAGGATGCGGTCGCGGAGCGACGCAATGCTGTCCATTTCACCTCCCCCTACAGACGGCCCTGCAAACGGGCGCCAAGACCCGAGCGCCGCTCGGTGGGTGTTTCCACAGCGTTCACCAGCACCGCTTCCGAGCCCAGGATCGCCACGCCGAGACGCGCGCGTGTGATGGCGGTGTAGAGAAGTTCACGGGTGACAACGCGGCGAATCCTGGCGGGCAGCACCAGAGCAACCCTGGAAAACTCCGAACCCTGCGCCTTGTGGACCGTGGTGGCAAAGGCAAGCTCGTGCTCGGGCATCCGCTGCGGCGCAATACCCCGGAAGCTGCCGTCCCGCTCGGGAAAGTACACCAGCAGCCTGCCCTCCCGGTCGGGAAGCGCAATCCCCACGTCGCCATTGAAGAGCTTGAGGACATCGTCGTTACGCAGCACCATCACCACGCGGCCCGGATACCAGGGCGAGGCAGGGTGGGGATCGCGCTGCGGCTCGAGTGCCTCGCGAACCGCCCTGTTCAGCCGCTGGTTCACCTGCTCCACGCCGCGCGGTCCCTCGCGTTCGGCACACAGCACCCGGAATCCGGCCAGTGCTTCGAAGAGCGCCGGTTTGTCGTGGCAATCGGCGCGCATCTGCCGCAGGTAGGGCTGCAATCCCGCCCTGAGCCGCTCGAAGGACGCACTTGCGAGGGCCGGGGCCTCGTCGTGGAGCCATTCGAGCGCTGGATCCCCCGCAGCCCGAAGCAGTTCGATCACCGCGCTTGACTCGGCGGCCTTCACATGCAGGGCAAGGCGGCCCAGACCCGAGTGCCTTGCGAAGCGATAGCTCTCGCTGAGCCAGACGACGCAGTCCGACATTGCTCCGGTTGCGCTGGGCGCGGCGGTCCGAATCAAGCTGGCCGGTATTGCCGCAAGCGCGCTCAGTCGCGCCACGCAGTCGTCACTGAGACCACGATTTGCGCTCAGTTCGGAAAACACCGCGCCCGCCTCCACAGCTGCAAGCTGATCCTTGTCGCCGAGCAGGATCACGCGCGCCGCGGTCGGTACGGCAGCAAAGAGCTTCACCGCGAGTGCGAGGTCGAGCATCGAGGCCTCATCCACCACCAGAAGGTCGAGCGGAAGCGGATGGGTTGCATGGTGGCGAAACTCGGTGGACTCGGGCAGGGCACCCAGCAAGCGGTGCACTGTGAAGGACTCGGTGGGCAAGCGTTGCCGGATCGGTTCTGGCAACTGCACGGCTGCTGCGCGGAGTGCCTCGAGCATTCGGGCAGCCGCCTTGCCGGTGGGAGCGGCAAGCCGGATGCGGCACTGCGGATCATCGGCGAGAATGCAGGCGAGGATCCTGGCCACAGTGGTCGTCTTGCCGGTGCCGGGCCCTCCACTGATGACCGTGATCGGCTGCTCGAGCGCCATTGCGGTGGCGAGCTTCTGCCAATCGGGGCGATCGCCTGGCGTTACCGGGTTGCCTTGAAAGAGCGCATGCAACAGCGCCCTGCCCTGCGGACCTGCCGCGGGGCGGGCAGTGTGGGCAGCCTGCTTCAGGCGCTGTGCAAGGCGGTGCTCGTAGTGGAAGTAGCGCCGCAGGTAGAGCCGGTCCTCCGCATCGAGGATCAGCACGCTGCCCGTTGCAGCTTCGGGTGTTCCCACCAGCCCCGAGGCGCGCAGCAAGTCCCGCAGCACGCCCACCTCGCGCCTGGGTGCTCCGCCAAGGTGTGCAAGGTGACTGCAGACATGGCCAGCGGTGGTGGCAAGACAGGTTTCACGGGCGGCCAGGCGTAGTGCCTCCACTGCCTCCTGCGCAGCACCTTGCCGCTCGGCCCAGTGGGCAACGCGGCTTGAAAAGCCCCGCGCAAGCGCTTCATGCGCGCGGAAGCCCTCGGCAATCCTGGGCGTGTCAATCATTGCCGGAATCGGGCAGCGGGCTTGCCGCTTCAACAAACAGACGGTCGAGGCGCGCGAGCGTTTCAGCCGACGGCAGGTGGTGGAATACCCCGGCTGGAGTGCCGCCTGGGAGTACCCAGGTGGGACGGATCCCCCGCACGAAAAGATAGTAAACGCCGCCGAAGTGCGTGGCATGCGCATATCCCGGCAGGCGCAAGCGCAGATAACGGGTTGTTGCGAGGGCGTAGAGCAGAAGTTGCAGGTGGTATCCGTTTTGCGCCATCGCACGCCCGAGCGCAGCCGGACCGTAGTCCGACGCTGCGTAGCCCAGATGATTCGACTTCCAGTCAACCAGGTAGTAGCGACCCGCGTGCGCAAAGACCATGTCGATCGAGCCCTGCAGATAGCCCTCGACCTGCCCGAACGCAAGAGGCGGAAAAGGGTAGTTCATCGACTGAAGGGTACGCTGCAGTGCGCTTGCGCTCAGCCGTGGCGCAGGCAGACAGAAGGCGAGTTCGTTGAGTCGCTGGCTGCGGGGCAATCCCCCGAGAACCACGCCGCCTGGCAGCGGAGTACTCAGCACATCCGAGAGCATTTGCAGCGCCATCGCAGACAGATGATCACGCGAACCGTATTGCTGCGCGAGGTCCACGCCCTGCACACGCA
>VGHO01000267.1 GCA_016868175.1 Betaproteobacteria bacterium | reverse complement strand
AGGTCTCGCTCGCGATGCTTGCTGGCCTCACCGACCTCATGGAACGCGCCCATGCAGGCCGCATCCCGCAGCAGCTTCCCACACTGATCGCAGTGGGAGGACGCGACAGGGTGATCCCGGTTCCGGCGGTGTGCGCATGGGCGCAGCGTCAGGCGCCGGCGTCCGCGCGCGAGCGCTGGCTTGTACAGGATCTGGGCTACCACATGCTCACACGCCAGAAAGCCTCGGGGGAGGTGTTGGATGCCATCAGCCAGTGGGCCCGCGCAGTCCTGGAGGATCACCCCGCTGCGGCTGCCGTCGAGCCCGCACCGCCTGCCGGTCAGCGCGACGCATCGCTTGCGATCCTGCCGCGGGAACCTGCGCTCGCAAGGCTTTGCACTTGATCAGGTAAACGTCATAAAACCATGAAAGACTGCGGAAATCCGCTTCCATTTCGACTGCAGATCGGCGAGGACGCCATTGTGGATCTGCACGAACGCCTCGCCCGTACCCGGTTTGCCGATGAACCACCCGATCAGTCTCTGGAGCAGCACTGGCGCTACGGGACCAACAACCGCTGGCTGAGGGAGTTGCTCGGTTTCTGGCGGGAGTCGTTTGACTGGCGAGCCGAGGAGGCCGCCCTGAACCGCTTCCCCCAGTATCGGGTGGACATCGACGGGCAGCGGATCCACTTCCTGCATGTGGCCGCAGCACCGGGCCAACTGCCCTCGCGTCCGCTTCTGCTGCTGCACGGCTGGCCAGGGTCGGTGTTTGAATTTCTCGAACTGATACCGCTGTTGAGCCAGCAAAGGGATGAGGAAAACCTTTTTCCCGAGAACTACACATTGATCGTAGCGAGCCTGCCGGGCTTCGGGCTCTCGTTCACGCCAGGGCAGCAACGCGTGCCTTTGCAGCGCATGGGCGACCTTCTGCATGCACTGATGCACAAGGTACTCGGCTATCCCAGCTACCTGATCCAGGGCGGCGACTGGGGATCGTTCATCGCGTCGGACCTCGCATTCCGCTATCCGAAGCAGGTGGAGGCAGTTCACCTCAACTTCCTCCCCTTGCGTCGAGATGCGCTCTTGCTTCCTGAAAACGAGCACCCGGAAGAAGCGCGCTACGCAGGCGAGCTTGCGACCTTCCTGCGCGAGGAGGCCGGCTATCAGGCGATCCAGGGTACACGCCCGCAAACCCTCGCCTACGCACTGACCGACTCGCCTGCGGGCCTTGCTGCGTGGATCGGCGAAAAATTCCAGCGCTGGAGCGACTGCAGCAACACGCCCGAAGAGGTGATTGCCCGCTCGAGGATTCTTGCCAACATTTCGCTCTACTGGTTTACCGCTGCGATCGGATCCTCGTTCTGGCCCTACTACACGCGCGCACGTACCCCCTGGTTCCTCCCCGCAGGCGAGGCAATCGAAGTACCCATGGGTTACTGCCAGTTTCCGCGCGAGATCCTCAAACCGCCCCAACGCCTGGCCGAACGCAGCTACCGCCGGATCGTTCGCTGGACCGAGGCTGAGCGGGGCGGACACTTCGCCGCACTTGAACAGCCCGAGGTGCTCGCCCACGAAATCCGCGCAAGCTTTGCGCGGTGAAAACCCCCGCCAGCCACCCACCCGAGAACCCGGACAACAAGGAATCTGGCATCGGTGCCATGGGCTCGCCGACAAGGCTGCGGCTCTGCCGCACGAGCTATTGCTTTGCCGCTCGAGCTATTGCTTTGCCGCACGAGCTATTGCTCTGCCGCTCAAGCTATTGCTCTGCCGCTCGAGCTATTGCTCTGCCGAGTCGGGCTCGGCGGAGCCGGCCCCGCGCTCGCCTGGCCCAATGCGGTCGTCGGGCGCGCCTGACGCGCCGGGCTCCATCTCCCTCAGCGCCCGGGCAAGACGCATCATGCGCACGTCGGTGAGCTTCCACGCCTCGAGAGCCTCAACCGTCTGGAAGACGTAGTCCCGGTTCGGTCCCAGGGGACCAACCGCCTGAGAAAGGATGTGCAGTTCCTGCTCAAACCCCAGGGGCCCCACAAAGGAGGGGTGATCGGGGTTGCGGTCGAAGACCAGACACTGCAACGGCCCCTGTGCGGTGCAGACCCGAAAGCGGCGGGGTTGATACGAGCCCGACACCATCTCGCGCCGCCACAAAAGCGCAAGCTCCTCGCGCACCACCCTGGCGTCCAGGGTCAGCACCAGACCCTGGCAGCAACCGCCAGGCAGCAGCGTGAGCATCAAGCCGGGAAACTGCGGCGTGCCACGCCCAAACAGCGAGCGCAGTGCCATGCGGCGGTGACGCCCAAACAGCCGTCCCGGACCCCGAACCTCGCAGTGCATGGCCGGATTCCAGATCAGCGAGCCGTAGGCAAACACATGCACCGGGTCGCGGCCGTTCCACTGCGCCAGCCACTGCTCGAGACTGCGGGTGCGCTCCTCGGCACTGAGCACCGGAATCTGGCCAAAGTGCTGCTGCAAGCGGGCCCGAATCGCATCCTCGGCCAGCGCCGCGCGCGTGATCCTCACAAAGTCTGTGTGCGGCACTGCGGGGTGCCCCAAGGCGTCGGTCATGGCCCGCACCCTAAGGGCAGCGGCGGGGTTGGGATCGGGTTCGTGGCAGCCATGCGCATACCATGATCAACGATCTACGCTGTCTGGCGTTGACGGCCACGACTGCCGGGCTGGGCCACGGCTGCCGGGCTGGGCCACGGTTGCCGGACTGGGCCAAGGCTGCGGGGCGGTCGCTGTGCTGCGCTGCAGACTGGCAATCGTGCGGGCGGTGCCGGAGATTGAGGGGGCCGGGAAGGTGGGATGGTGGGCGAAGGATAGAGCCCTGGTTGCCCGTGATCGCTCGGTAGAAGAACGATGAGGTCACCGCTGCTTGTGACCGTTGGCTAACGGGACGATTCCCCCAACTCGGATCGACTTACAAGTTCCAGCAGCTGTTGTTGCCATAACCACCCGCCGGGAGCATCATCGCGGTGGGCTTTGCGGTATTGGTCGCCTTCGCAGGTCCGTGCCTCGCCCGCAGGACCGCCGGCGGGGCGAGTGGTCGGATCGACGCGAGCCCGCCTGCACTTTTGCGGGGCTCCGTATCGATCCACGGAACCCTGCGACTGGCCGTTACTGACCTTGTATGCCATCGATGAAACTGCCCGCTACCTTGGAGAGGCTCCGGTTTGATGGCCTGGGCCGGCCGCAGTACGTGGTGATGGTTGGGCACAAGCTCATCATCGCTACGTCGTCGCTGGATTTGGCCAGACAAACCCTGGCGCACGCCAAGTC
>VGHO01000266.1 GCA_016868175.1 Betaproteobacteria bacterium | reverse complement strand
ATTGCCTCGAGCAGATCGGGGTGGGTCTGAAAGAGCTTGCGAAAGACAAAGTCGTTGCAGGGGTCGAGCAGATCCTCGAAGGCTGCATCGGGCGGCCACGAGGGCATGGGTTGCGGCAAGGGAATGGGCATGACGGATACTTTCGGGTGCTGGTTCTGGCGAAGTTGGTGTCGGAGGAGTTAAGCCCTTCTCGGAAGCGTCGGGCGTGGGCTCGCGGGCGGGAGGGGGCGGACTCGCAGGCCGAAGAACATGCAGGCACCATGTGGGTTCGGCGGTAAAGCAAATCGCACTACCTGCCCACTACCCGCCCACTACCTGGGCACTGCGCAGTCCATGTCGGACCTGCCGGCCTGGCCTTACGCCAATCCCGCCTTCGGGCCGTGGTGCAGAACCAGCTTGTCACCCAGTGCGACCCGAATCTGTCGCGACCCTTCAGAGCAGCACCACAACAAGGAGGCATGGCCATGACGAACGAGTTTCAGCCGAACCCGGGAGCGGAACCCGGATTCCGCCCCTTTGACTTGAGCGGGCAGGTTGCGCTGATCACCGGCGGCAACAGCGGCATCGGCCTCGGCATGGCGCTTGCCCTGGCCCAGGCGGGTGCCGACCTGATGATCTGGGGCACGAGCGAGACAAAGAACCGCGAGGCCCTGGAGCGCTTGCGCGATCATGCGGCAAGGGCCGAAGCGCTTTGCTGCGATGTCGCATCCGAGGCGGAGGTGGACGCCGCCTTCCGCGAGACCTTGAGGCGCTTGGGCAAGGTTGATGCGTGCTTTGCCAATGCCGGGGTGGGTGGCGGCGGGCGGACCGCATTCGGCGAAATGTCTGCTGCCGAGTGGCGTAGGGTGCTCGCGGTGAATCTCGATGGCGTCTTCTACACCTTCAGAGCGGCCTCCCGCCACATGATTGCGCGCGGCGAAGGAGGGCGCCTCGTAGGGACTGCATCGCTTGCTGCGATCGAAGGGGCTGCGCGGAACGAACACTACGCTGCAAGCAAAGCCGGAATGCTCGGCATGATCCGTGCGCTCGCGGTGGAGTTGGCCCGGCACAGGATCACGGCCAACGCCATACTGCCGGGCTGGATCGACACTGCAATGACCTCTCCGCTGATCGGCAATGCGAAGTTCGCATCGCAGGTCCTGCAGCGGGTGCCGCTACGGCGCTGGGGTTCGGGCGCCGACTTCGGCGGTGTTGCGGTGTATCTGATGAGTTCGGCGTCGTCGTACCACACCGGCGACTGCCTGCTGATCGACGGCGGCTACGCCCTTTTCTGACTGCTCGGCCCTGACTGCTCGGCCCTGAATGAGCGGCCCCGAATGGGCGGCCGCCGGGCCCCTAACCGGCTATCCTTCGCCCACTGCGCACGCTGAGGGCGCAGACTCTGCGTGATCGCGGCGTTGGGTTGCTGGAACACCATATTTGGCAGCGGTCACTTCCGCAAGGATCGAGATGGCCATCTCGGGGGGCGTCTTGGCGCCGATGTAGAGTCCTACCGGGCCGTGGAGAGCCCCGATCTCCTCGTGGCTCAGGTCAAAGAGGCGCAAGCGCTCACGGCGCTTGGCGGTGGTGGCGCGGGAACCCAGCGCGCCCACGTAGAAGGCTGGCGACTTGAGAGCATCGATCAGTGCCAGGTCGTCGAGTTTCGGGTCGTGCGTGAGGGCCACGATCGCGGTATGGTTGTCGATGCCGAGTTGCATCAGGGCGTCATCGGGCATGTCACGCAGAAACTCCACCCCGGCGAGCTGAATCCCTTCCGCAAACTCCTCGCGCGGATCAATCACCACAACCTGATAGTCGGCTGCCATCGCCATCTGGCACACGTATTGCGAAAGCTGCCCTGCGCCCACCAGGATGAGTCGCCAGCGCGGTCCGTGCACGCAGCGCATCGTCGCTCCGTCAAAACGGAATTGATCGGCCCGGCTCGCATCCCGAATCTCAAAGTGCCCGCTTGCCATGTCGAGCAGGCGCAGGCTCATGCGCTTGTCGGCCACCCTCTGTAGAAGAAGCTTGAGCCCCGCGAGTTCCGGTTGGGGCTCCACAACCACCCTGACGCTCCCGCCGCAGGGCAGTCCAAACCGTGCTGCCTCTTCCTTGCTCACTCCGTAGAGCACCGACTGGGGCCGCGAGGTGGGCAGAATCTCGCTGCGCACTCTCGCAATCAGGTCATCCTCCACGCAGCCGCCTGACACCGATCCCACCACCTGCCCGTCCTCGCGCACTGCGAGCCATGAGCCCACCGGCCGCGGCGATGATCCCCAGGTCTCGACCACCGTCACGAGCGCGACGCGCCTGCCCTGTTCCATCCAGGCGATACAGGTGTTGAGAACCGAGAAATCTGCGCTATCCATCGGACCATCCTTTCAACCAGCGATCCAACCCTCGAACCAATCAGCGATTCAAACATCGATCCAACCCACGAACCAACCAGCGATTCAAACATCGATCCAACCCTCGCGACGATTGCGGTTTTGCCCCCGGCCTGGATCACGCATCCCACCCCTGCCTCGACCGCAGTCCCAGACTTCGCCACGACCGCGATTGAAGCCGCCAGCAGCCGGGTGCCATGGCCACTGCAGGCTCGATCGAGCTTGTTTGGGCCGTTGCGTTCCGATGCCAAGCCCAGAGTCGGGATTCTTGTCGACCCCTCGTCCTTCAGGCTGCAAAACCCTGAGATGGTAATCGGTCTATCATCGCCCCGACACAGAGCGGTTGTGAACTCTGGCTAACCGCGCCCCACTTCGCTGGCCTCAGGGAGAACAGCAATGCAGGTCGTTCTGGAGAAGGAGTACCCAGTATCCGCCCCGGTTGAGGCCGCCTGGGAGGTGCTCTCGCGGGTGGAGTTGCTGGCCACCTGCATGCCGGGTGCCAGCATCAGCGAGAAGATCGATGAACGCCATTTCAAGGGGCAGGTCAAAGTGAAGGTGGGCCCGGCATCGGCCAACTTTGGCGGGGATATCACGCTCAAGTCGCTCGACGCTTCCCAGCGCCAGATTCAGATGATGGGCAAAGGCGCCGACAAGGGCGGTTCCTCGGCAAGCATGGATCTCACTGCCAGCGTCGTGGCGGTGGATCAGGCAACGAGCAAGCTGGTGGGTCGCGCAGAGGTCACCGTCACTGGCAAGTTTGCACAGTTCGGGGGCCGCATGATGAACTCGGTATCCGACATGATCCTCGCCCAGTTTGCGCAGAATTTCTCCAACCGGGCGCAACTCCAGTCGCTCTCGGGCAAGCCGCAGCTTGCCCCCGCGCCGACGGGTCGCGTGGAAGGTGTGGCGCCAACCTCCGCCCCAACCACCGCCTCATCGGCCACTTCAACCGCCCT
>VGHO01000265.1 GCA_016868175.1 Betaproteobacteria bacterium | reverse complement strand
CAGTCCATCCTTCAGCATCAGGCCCACGATGTAATACTCGATGCGTTTGCCGAACCCGGCACTGTGGCGATGGCTGATTCCCATAAATCACAATTCTCCGGTGAAGGCTTGGTGGAGAAGCGACTTTTTCAACGCCGCCAGCGCCGCCTGCTTTTGCTCGTAGAGCCGCGTCAGCCGTTGGGTTTCGGCGGCGAGGGCGTCGAGATGCTCGGTCATTCGCGCTTGCTCATCGCCCGGTGGAATCGGAACAGGGAAGTCGTTGAGCATGCCTATTTTGATGTAGGGCATCGTATTTCCGAGCTTCTGCTTGCCGACTGTGGCGCTCAGACGCTTGTCGAGAACCCGGAAGAGGTATTTCGCCGTGACGCCCCTGAAGTCGAACAGCACATAGGTGCGCTGGTATGACTCGAACTTGCCGGAATAGTAGCTGACTTGCCCGACGTTGCCGTTGCCTGCGACGAGCAGGGCTTCGGTGTCGAAGGAATAGAAATCGCTGTAGGTGTGTTCGGCTGCGCAGGTGAAGAACGGATATTGTCCCTCGGGATTGCCTTGGTTCACGTCCTTCTTCCCGGTCTTGATTTGGCACAGCTCGCCAAGTGTCTTTTCCACCCAGCCTTGGCCGCGGTGGGTGAAGACGGATTGGAGGTGGCTTTCAAAGAGGGCGCGGGCGTTTTGGAGGTTCTGGGCGGCGTGGGCTTGGGCGGTGGCCAGCCCGGCAAACGCTTCGTCCAGCACCCCCACGATCCGCTGCTGCTCCGCCAGCGGGGGGACGGGAATCTGCAAGGACTTCACGAAAGGAAGCTTCACGCCTTGAACCGTCGCGCCTGTGCCTTCGGCGATGATTGTGTCCGCCATTGTCTTGAGCCACCAAAACAGAAAACGAACAGAAAGAGTCTTGGTGTCCTGCGGAATGATGCCGCGAAGGTCCTGATTGATGGCCGTATCTTGACCAAGCAAACAGACTTTTCCCAAACCGACGCGGGTGGCAATCACGACGTTGCCCGCAGGAATGATGTTGGTCGCGCTGCTCTGAACAGCCTCCTTGCTGATGCGGCACTCGGTTTCGGTAATGACATCTTGTCGCATGTCTCGGACGGTCGCCCAAGGAATCTTGCCCGAATAGAAAGCCGGATTGTCTTTAGACGGTGTGCCGCCGCCGACGACATCGCAGAGGTCGCCGAGATTTCGCGCTGTCCACCCCTTCTTCATTTCAGCAGCGCCTTGATGTTCTCCAGCACTTCGGTGCTTTCGGCGTCGAGGGCGGCGATTTCTTCCATGATTTCCTGCGGGCTGCGGTGGGTCACGGTCTCGCCGCCGTTGGGGTTCTTCACCGAGAGGTCAAAGGTGGCGGGATCAATGTCCTTCGCGTCCACGCTCCAGCTTTTGGGTGAGTCGGCGAAGGTCTTTTGCAGCTCCACGAACTCGGCGAGGTCGTCGTCGTTGAGCGGGTTGGTCTTGCCGAGGTTGCGGCCGGGGTCGAGCTGATAGAACCACACCTTGCGCGTGGGGCGGCCTTTCTCGAAGAAGAGCACCACGGTCTTCACGCCCGCGCCCTGGAACGTGCCGCCGGGGCAGTCGAGCACGGTGTGGAGGTTGCAGCTTTCGAGCAGGTGCTTCCGCAGGCTCACGGACGCGTTGTCGGTGTTGGAGAGGAAGGTGTTCTTGATGACGATGCCGCCGCGTCCGCCGGCGCGGAGGATCTTGATGAAGTGCTGGAGGAAGAGGAACGCGGTCTCGCTAGTGCGGATGGGGAAGTTCTGCTGCACCTCGGGGCGTTCCTTGCCGCCGAAGGGCGGATTGGCCAGCACGAGGTCGTAGCGGTCCTTTTCCTGAATGTCGGCGAGGTTCTCGGTGAGCGTGTTGGTGTGAATGATGTTCGGCGCTTCGATCCCGTGCAGGATCAGGTTCATGATGCCGATGACGTAGGCGAGGGACTTCTTTTCCTTGCCGTAGAAGGTGCGCTCCTGAAGGGCCTTGTCCTGCGCGGTGGTGCGCTTGGGGTGGGCCTGCCGGAGGTGGTCGAAGGCTTCGCAGAGGAAGCCCGCCGAGCCGCACGCGCCGTCGTAGATGGTCTCGCCGAGCCGGGGATTCACCACGCGGATCATGGCGCGGATGAGCGGGCGCGGGGTGTAATACTCGCCGCCGTTGCGCCCGGCGTTGCCCATGCGCTTGATCTTCTCCTCGTAGAGCATGCTCAGCTCGTGCTTCTCGGTCTGGGAACGGAAGCGCAGATCGTCCACGTGGCCAATGATTTCGCGGAGGTTGTAGCCGCTGGTGATCCTGTTTTTCAGCTCTCCGAAGATCTCGCCAATCTTGTATTCGATGGTGTTCGGGCCGGCCGCGCGATCCTTGAACTTGTGCAGGTAGGGAAAGAGCTTCTGGTTGACGAAGTCGCGGAGGTCGTCGCCCGAGAGCGCGTTGTTGTGGTCGAGCTGGCCGGACTTGTCCCTGGGCGCGGCCCAGGTCTCCCAGCGGTAGGGCTTTTCGAGGAGGTAGGTGTATTTCTTGCCCTCAAGCTGCGCTTCGGTGGCGCGGTCCTGTTCGAGGCCGTCGAGGTATTTCAGGAACAGCAGCCAGGAGGTCTGCTCGGCGTAATCGAGCTCGGTGGCGCAACCTGCCTCCTTGCGGAGAGCATCATCGATGTTGCGGAATGCTTGCTCGAACATATTTTGATTGAGTGCCCCTGCAACGATGCTATGGCGAATCCACTTGAAGCGGGTAGCGGAGGGGCGTCTTCTGGGATGACCCCGATCGACCCGAAGTTGACATCTATCGATACCAGTGACCACTCCGGTCGCGGGTGCTGGGGTAGCTACCCAGCGAACGGCTAGGCTCGGGTCTTGGCGCTTGTTCGTCCTGCGCCCCCCCATCAGTCCGTCATCCGCCGCACGATCACGAAACCTCCAGCAATCAGCAGACCGAGTCCGAGCGACACTGCGGAATACTGCATCAGCTGGTTCGCGGCGGATCTCGCATGCTTCGCGCAGATGCTTGCACGAAGCCACCGCTACCGCGCCCATCACGATTGCCATCGCCCCGCGCGCGGAAGGAGCAAGCTCTGCCGGGCGAGTTCTCGAGCCTGCGAACGCGCGGCGCAGCCGCGTGGAGCAGGCGAGAGCTGTCTGAGCCCCGGCAGGCTTGCTCTGACCCGCGCGCGGACCCTGTGCGCGTCATCGTGCAGCACGCGCGTGCGCGTCGCGCGCGTCAGCGCGCAGCTAACTCGCTCCGCTGCGCCAGGCCTTCACAACAATCCAACCGTTGAGGAGCATCAGCACGAACGCCGGCAGCATCAGATACCACGGGTCGCTGATGCGCATGCGAACGATCAGCCCCGCGAACAT
>VGHO01000264.1 GCA_016868175.1 Betaproteobacteria bacterium | reverse complement strand
CGGGTCACCGAGGTACTGACGGCTCCGCAGACGCATGGATTCGTCGAGTTCGATCAGCATCGGTTGACCGGTTGGAATGTTGAAGGCCACAACCTCCTCTTCGGGCATATCCTCCAGGTGCTTGATCAGCGCGCGAAGGGAGTTGCCGTGCGCTGCGATCAACACGCGCCGACCGGCGCTCAGCGCAGGCGCTATCCGCCCATTCCAGTAGGGGACCACCCGCGCAACCGTGTCCTTCAGGCACTCGGTCCGTGGTTTCTGCTCCTGCGCCAGATCGGCATAACGCGGGTCGGCATCGATTCTGCGGGGATCATCCGGCGGTAGCGGGTCGGGTGCGATGGCGTAGGCGCGACGCCAGATCTGTACCTGCGCCTCGCCGTAGCGCTCGGCCATTTCCGCCTTGTTGAGGCCCTGGAGGATTCCGTAGTGCCGTTCGTTGAGTTGCCAGGCGCACTCGGTGGGAATCCACATGCGGTCGAGGACGTCAAGCACAGTCCAGAGGGTGCGGATCGCCCGCCGCAACCGCGAAGTGAAGGCAAGGTCGAAATCGAAGCCCTTGTCGCGCAGAAGCCGCGCCGCACTGAGCGCCTCCTCTTTGCCGCGCTCCGACAACTCGACGTCGCTCCAGCCAGTGAAGCGGTTTTCCAGATTCCACAGGCTCTCGCCATGGCGCATCACGACGAGTCGGTATTGCATGGCGCTCCCCCAATCCACTTTCACCCAAGTTTCAGTGTAAGCGAGGAATCGCCACCGTTTCATGCCGCGCGCGTGGCCGTGGATTCGGAACCCTCCGCTGCCCTCCGCCGCCCTGTGCCGCCCAGTGCCGCCCGGTGCCGCGACACAGAAGACACGGCCGGGTCTGGGGCCGCCGGGGGGTACGTGGGATAATGCGGCCTTGGGCGCGAGGGTCGCAGCAGCTTGGCTTGCAGCGGTCCTGGTTGCTGCAGCGTGTCTTGTTGCGGCATTGCTCACAGCAACCTGACGAGCGGCAGCCTGGCCTGCTGCAGATCCGCCAGGTGCTCGCTCCGGACAATCTCAGGCAATGAAATTTCTGATCGAAAACATTTTTCTCGTCCTCATGGCGGTGCTCTCCGGGGGCTTGCTGCTTTGGCCCAGCATCCGCGACCGTGCTGGTGGGGAGCGGCTTGATGCAACCCAGGCCACGCGGCTGATGAACGACGAGGATCCGATCCTGATCGACATTCGAACGCCTGCCGAGTTCGAGGGAGGGCATGTGCTGCGGTCGAGGAGTTTTCCGCTGGCCGATCTTGAAAAGCGCATCGCCGAGATCAAGGGCAAAAGGCCCTTGCTCGTCATCGATGCCGACGGCGCGCGGTCCGCACGGGCCTGCACTGTGCTGCGCAAGGCGGGCTTTGAGAGGGTCTACAGCCTTGCGGGCGGTGTGGCAGCGTGGCGCAGTGCAAACCTTCCCTTGCTAAAGTCGTGAGCGCTGTCCGATCAGGCCCGGAGCAGTCCGGTTGCATGTTCGATGTGCCGCTTGACTCCGCCTGAAGTCCACGGTAGGGGCGCGGGAACTTTCGAGAACCGCACCTTTGCCCTACGCCCTGACTGCATCCGAAGCGCAACTCGAATGCCCCGAACCCTGAACGAGCCTCGCCCGAACAGCGCATGAACGACACCCGGACTACGCTGCGACTACGCGGTGAATGCGCCGCAACGACAGCACAACGACACCCCAACGACGCATAACCAGTTTCGAATCTCGCGGAGCGCCGCCCATGCCGCCAGTCCTCATGTACACCTCGGCAGTTTGCCCCTACTGTCAACGCGCAGAGCAACTCCTCAAAGCGCGCGGCGTTGACAGCATCGAGAAAGTGCGTGTCGATCTTGAACCCGATCGCAGGCTCGAGATGATGCAACGCACGGGGCGTAGGACGGTGCCCCAGATCTACATCGGCACAACCCACGTTGGAGGCTTCGACGATCTTGCAGCGCTCGACCGCGCGGGAGGTCTTCGAACGCTGCTTGGCAGTCATGCCGGCCGGGTTGAAGCGGGTTGACCCTGGCCAAGCCCGGGCCAACACCCTTCCAAAGGAACTCCCACAATCCTTCCGGAACCCTCCCTGAACTCTTCCAATAGCTTTGCAAAACCCTCCCAGAACCCTCCCAGAACCCTCCCGAATCCTTCCCTGGCGTTCACCAGACTTTTCGCACACCCCGCCCCTCCGCACTCCCTTTTGCGATCGATCCCTCACTCAAACATCCTCTTGGAGCTTTCATGGCTGAGATCCAGCAGACGCAGGGCACCACTGGAGAGGCAACTCCCCAGTTCTCCATTCAGCGCATCTACCTCAAGGATCTGTCGCTCGAACTACCTCACGCGCCGCAGATCTTCCTCGAGTCGGCCGCGCCCACAGTGGAGATCCAGCTCGATATCCGCAACGAGATACTCGCAGAGGGCGTGCACGAAACCGCAGTTCGTGTAACGGTCACCGCAAGGATGGGCGACAAGGTTGCCTTTCTGGTCGAAGCCACGCAAGCGGGAATCTTCACTGCGCAGGGGATCGCGTCGGAGCAGATGGACGCGGTGGCCAACATTCTCTGCCCGAACATCATCTATCCCTATGCGCGTTCCAACATCGCCGATGCGGTTCAGCGCAGCGGATTTCCGCCGGTCCACCTCGCGGAGATCAACTTCGAGGCGCTCTACCAGCAGAGGCTTGCCGAGCAGTCGGCCGCCAACGGCGAAAGCGGCTCGAGTTCGGGCATCTACGTGCCGAACTGAGCCTTTCCTGCGCCGGGGGATCGGCTCGGCACCCCTTGAGCCCTTTTGAGTGGTCCATACCGCTATTCTCGGAGCGGGGGCCTGGGGCACCGCGATGGCCATCCATCTGGCGCGGCGATCGCCGTCGCTTGCAAGCGCTGGCGAGAGTGACGCGAACTCCGTGATGCTCTGGGCACGCGATGCCGAACAATTGAAGGCGCTGGCTAACGATCGCGAAAACCGGAAATACCTCCCAGGCGTCCGCCTGGATCCGGTGATCCGGGTGGTGGCCACACCGGGTGAGGCGCTTGCGCAGTCGCGCCTCGTGTTGCTCGCTGTGCCGGTTGCAGCCCTGCGGCCGCTGCTGCTTCAGGTCGTGGGGCACTGGGCCGCAACGCGACCGCCTCGCTTCCTTGTTTGGCTCTGCAAGGGAATCGAGACCGATACCGGGTTGCTCCCTCACCAAATCGTGGCGCAGTGCTGCCCTGGCGTCAACGGTGCGGCGTTGAGCGGACCCAGTTTCGCCCAGGAGGTTGCGGCCGGACTTCCGGTGGCGCTGGTGGCTGCATCGCGAAGTCGCGCCTGCATCGACGCAGTCCGGGAGGCGGCCCACCACAGTGCCT
>VGHO01000263.1 GCA_016868175.1 Betaproteobacteria bacterium | reverse complement strand
TCCGACAAGGAAATCAAGGCGGTCTCCGAGTACATCGCCGGTTTGCGCTGAGCACCGGTTCGCGCATGAAGTCCACAACGCTCGCCTGCCTCGCACGTGAGCGGGTGCTCGGGCGCGAGCCTCGCGCCAGCGAAGTCACCGCGCAAGAGGTGTGGGCAGCGCGCAGGCGCTCGCTTGAAGCGCTTGGCGCCCTGGCTACGCTTGGTACCGCCCCGCTCAGGACTGTAGCCGCCCTGCGTGCAGCACCATCCGGGGCTCCCGGCGCGCTGGGTACTGCACCACCCGGAGTGGCGGGCGTGGCGGCCGGCCTCACCGCGGGCCTCACCGCAGGCCTTGGCGCAAACGGGGTGAGCGCGGCCAGCCTCCGGGCGCCGCCCGGCACCGGTCTTGCGCGTCTAGAGGCTGCGCCCTCGGCGTCGTCCACGATCGAGAAGCCAACGGCCCATCAGGACGTGACCACCTACAACAATTTCTACGAGTTCGGTACCGACAAGGAAGATCCGGCGCTCTATGCGAAGTCGCTCAGGACCCGCCCCTGGAGCGTGCGGGTGGAGGGCGAGGTTGCGCGTCCGCAGACCTTCGACATCGAGCAACTCCTCAAGCTTGCTCCGCTCGAGGAGCGCATCTACCGCATGCGCTGCGTTGAGGGCTGGTCGATGGTGATTCCCTGGATCGGCTACCCCTTGAGCGAAGTGCTGCGCCGGGTTGAGCCGCGCAGCCAGGCGAAGTTCGTGGAATTCGTCACGCTCGCCGACCGCCAGCAAATGCCGGGTTTGCGCAGTTCAGTGATCCAGTGGCCCTACACCGAGGGGCTGCGGATCGACGAGGCGATGCATCCGCTCACCCTGATGTGCGTGGGTCTCTACGGCGAGGTGCTGGCCAACCAGAACGGCGCGCCTGTGCGGCTGGTGGTGCCGTGGAAGTATGGCTTCAAGAGCGCCAAGTCGCTGGTGAGCATCCGTCTGGTGGAAAAGCAGCCGCTCACCAGCTGGATGCGCTCAGCCCCGCAGGAATACGGTTTCTTTTCCAACGTCAACCCCGAGGTGGCGCACCCCCGCTGGTCGCAGGCCACCGAGCGTCGCATCGGCGAAGATGGCCTTCTGAGCCGCAAACGCAAGACCCTGATGTTCAACGGCTATGCGGAGCAGGTCGCAACGCTGTATGCCGGGATGGATTTGCGCAAGTTCTACTGAAGCGCATGCCTGTGACGGCGGGCACCGTGATTGTTGCGCTCGCACTCCTTCCGCTGGCGCGCTGGGTGGTGCTCGGTTACACCGGCGCCTGGGGACCCAACCCTGCCGAGTTTCTGGCGCGATCGAGCGGCACCTGGACGCTCGCGTTCCTTGCGCTCACGCTCACGATGTCGCCGCTGCATCGGCTCTCCGGATGGACCCAGCCGATCGCATGGCGCCGGACGCTGGGCCTGGCCTGCTTCTTCTACGCCTGTCTCCACGCCTTGTGCTGGGCCTGGTTCGACCAGGGGTTCGAGGCCGCCACAATGCTGGCCGACCTCGCCACCCGTCCCTTCATCGCGCTTGGCATGCTCGCCTTCGCGATCCTGTGCGCGATGGCGCTCACCTCAAGCCGCAACGCCAAGCGCAAGCTCGGAAAGCGCTGGAAGACCCTGCACCGCGGCATCTACGGTGTGGCCCTTCTGGTTGTGTTGCACTACCTCTGGCACAAGGCAGGGAAGAACGATTTCTCCGAGGCCGGGCCCTGGTCGGTGCTCCTGCTCGTGCTGCTCGGGTTCAGACTTCTGCCTGCAGCATGGATGCGACGGATTCGCGGGGCCGGATGACGCGCACTTCCCCGCTGTCAACGAGCAATTCAACCGCCCGCGGCCGCGAGTTGTAGTTGGAGCTCATCGCCATGCCGTAGGCCCCGGCCGAGAGAATTGCGAGCAGATCGTCGTTGCCGCGCAAACGCAGCGCGCGGTTCTTTCCCAGCCAGTCGCCTGACTCGCATACCGGTCCCACCACGTCGTAGAGCGAGGCTGGGCGATCGGGGGGCGGCGCAACTTCCACGATCTGGTGGTAGCCCTGGTAGAGCGCAGGTCGGATCAGATCGTTCATGGCCGCGTCAACCACCGCGAAGGCCCGCTCGCCGTTGTGCTTGACGTACTCGAGGCGGGTGAGCAAAAGCCCGGCGTTGCCAACGAGGGAGCGCCCGAACTCGAAGACCGCTTCGAGCTTGCGCGCGATCGGGTGCGTGTCGAGGCGCTCGCGTATCGCGCCGATGAATGCGGCAGGCGATGGGGGCGTTTCGTCGTTGTAGGTGATGCCGAGCCCCCCGCCCAGGTCGAGGTGCTCGAGCACGATCCCCTGCGAAGCGAGGGTTTCGACGAGTTCGAGCAGCTTGTTGAGCGCAGCCATGAAGGGTTCCATCGCGGTGATCTGCGAGCCGATATGGCAGTCGATGCCGGTGACCCTCAGACCGGGCAGGTCGCTTGCCTCGCGGTAGAGCGCAAGCGCATCCCCATGGGGGATGCCGAACTTGTTCTCCCTGAGTCCGGTGGAAATGTAGGGATGGCTCTGCGCATCCACATCGGGGTTGACGCGCAGCGAAACCGGGGCGCGCAAGCCAAGGCCGCACGCCAGCGTGTTGATCCGGTGCAACTCGGCCGCGCTCTCGACGTTGAAGCACTTCACACCCGCTTCAAGGGCCGCAACGATCTCGGCCCGCGATTTCCCAACTCCCGAAAACACCACCTTTCGCGCAGGCACCCCGGTTGCAAGCACCCGTGCGAGTTCGCCTCCGGAGACGATATCGAAGCCGGCGCCCGCCTCGGCAAAGATCCGCAGGATCGACAAGTTGGCATTGGCCTTGACTGCGTAGCACACGAGCGCCGGGCGACCGACAAGCGCCGCGGAAAAGGCGCGCCAGTTCGCACGCAGGGCCTGCGTGGAATACACCCACGCTGGGGTGCCGAATTGCGCAGCGAGCGCCGGCAGCGACACTTCTTCGGCATGCATCACGCCCGCACTGCAGTCAATCCATGGCATCTGCGTGAAGGTCATTGCGGGCAGGCTGCCTGAAGCGCAGCAGACGCGGTTGCACCGATCACGGGCGCTGCCTGTGCCTTCTTTGGGGGCAACACCAGTGGCCCGCGCTGCCCGCAAGCGGTCATGCAGGAGGAAAGAGCAAGGCATGCAACGAGGCCCGCAAGAAGCCGCAGGCAGCGGTCGAGGCGGGATCTGGGGAGAGATAAAGGGTAGGATGTCAAGGTGGGCGCCGGATCGGGCGTTCGGTGGGGCGCAGGGCCACAAGGCATGGTGGTTTCGCCCACAGCATCATCCCTCCGAGGTTAGCATGGCAGATTCGATCTTCGCGCAGCGCGGCGCTGCGACCCTGAGGCGTATCCAGGAGGCACTGGATCGGGCGGTCGAGCGCGACGACCTCGATTGCGACTGCGAAC
>VGHO01000262.1 GCA_016868175.1 Betaproteobacteria bacterium | reverse complement strand
AAGTCGACGACATCCGCACCCACAAGGACTGCCTGAAGAAGTTTCGCCACGAGGTAACCGTTGCGGGCGTGCTGAGCGCCGACGATCTCAAGGACGTCGACGAGGAGGTGGCGGCGCTCATCGAACATGCGGTAAGGGAGGCCAAGGCCGCCCCCTTGCCCACCGAGGCCGACCTCACTACCGACGTTTACGTGAAGTACTGAATCCCACACTCCGAGGAGACAACATCATGGCACGCAAGATCAGCATGAAGCAGGCAATCAACGAGGCGCTCGACCAGGAGATGACGCGCGACCCCTCGGTGATCGTTATGGGCGAAGACATTGTGGGCGGCGCCGGGGGCGACGGCGAGCGCGACGCCTGGGGCGGTGTGCTCGGCGTGACCAAGGGCCTCTACGCCAAGCACGGCGATCGGCTCATGGATACGCCGCTTTCGGAGAGCGCCTATGTGGGCGCAGCGATCGGAGCCGCCGCCTGCGGCATGCGCCCGGTGGCCGAGTTGATGTTCATCGATTTCATGGGGGTGTGTTTCGACCAGATCTTCAACCAGGCTGCGAAGTTTCGCTACATGTTCGGCGGCAAGGCCGAAACGCCGGTGGTGATCCGCACCATGGTGGGCGCAGGGTTTCGTGCTGCGGCCCAGCACAGCCAGATGCTCACCCCGCTTTTCACCCACATCCCCGGGCTCAAGGTGGTGTGTCCGAGCACCCCCTACGACACCAAGGGACTGCTGATCCAGAGCATCCGCGACAACGATCCGGTGATCTTCTGCGAGCACAAGAACCTCTACGGCTTCGAGGGCGAGGTGCCCGAGGCGAGCTACACCATCCCGCTGGGCGAAGCCAGTCTCGCGCGCGAGGGACGGCATGTGTCGATCATCACCTACGGCCTGATGGTGCACAGGGCCCTCGAGGCCGCGGCACAGCTTGCCAAGGATGGCATCGACGTCGAGATCGTTGACCTGCGCAGCCTTTCGCCGCTCGACATCGACACGGTGCTCGACAGCGTGACCAAGACCGGCCGCGCGGTTTGCGTGGACGAGGCCAACCCGCGCTGCTCGATCGCCGCCGACATCTCCGCTCAGGTGGTCCAGCACGCCTTCGGAGCGCTCAAGGCAGGCATCGAGATGGTGGCACCGCCGCATGTGCCGGTGCCCTTCTCGCCGGTGCTCGAGGATCTCTACATTCCGAGCAGCGCGCAGATTGCCGCTGCGGCGCGCAAGACGATGCAGGGAGCCCGCCAGTGACCGCAGCCGACACGGCTTCGGGAACCGCCCCAACGACCACCCCAACGGTCACCCCAACGATCACCCCGACGACCACCCCGATGACCACCCCGACGGTCACCCCGACGATCACCCCCATCATCATGCCCAAGTGGGGGCTCGAGATGCGCGAGGGGACGGTGGTGGACTGGCTGGTCGAAGAGGGCACCCGCATCACGGTTGGCATGCGGATCCTGGATGTGGAAACCGACAAGATCAGTAACACCGTCGAGGCGCCTGATCCTGGCCTGCTGCGCAGGCGTCTTGCACACGCCGGCGAGACGCTTGCGGTGCGCGCACTGCTGGGCGTACTCGCCGAACCGGAGGTGAGCGAGGAGGCAATCGACGCTTTCGTGAAGGCCTTTGTGGTTCCCTTGGCCGGCACCGCCGAGGAAAGCAGCGGCCCGAGCTTCGAGAGCGCCACGATCGACGGGATCCGGGTGCGCTACGCCCAGCGCGGACCCGACGTGGAGGTGCCGCTCGTGTTGCTCCACGGCTTTGGCGGCGACCTCGGAAACTGGCTCTTCAACATCGATGCCCTCGCCGAGCATGTCCGCGTGCTGGCGCTCGACCTCCCTGGCCACGGACAATCCACCGCGCAACTCCCGGGTGCATCCCTGGAGGCGATGAGCGGTTTCGTGGCGGGCTGGCTCGATGCGATTGGCGTGGCGCGTGCACACTTTGCCGGCCACTCGATGGGGGCTGCGATCGCGTCACAACTTGCGCTGGATGCGCCCGGGCGAGTCGCATCGCTTGCGCTCCTCTGCCCAGCGGGTCTGGGAGAGGCGATCAACACCAGCTACACCGAGGGCTTTGCTGCGGCCGAGTCACGGCGCGAACTCAAGCCGGTGGTCGAGCAACTGTTTCACAACCCGGAACTCGTCACCCGCAGCCTGCTCGAGGATCTGCTCAAGTACAAACGCATCGACGGGGTGCAGGAGTTGCTCCGCGACCTCGGCGGGGCGCTTTTCCACAACGGCAAGCAACGCGCAACGCCGGGGCTCAGGCTCTCCGATCCGGCGCTCCCCGTGCTCGTGATCTGGGGCGAGTCCGACCGCATCATCCCGGCGTCGCAGGCCGCCAACGCACCTCCGCACGCGCAGGTGGAGGTGCTCAAAAGCGCAGGGCACATGGTGATGCTCGAAAAGGCCACCGAAGTCAACGCGCTGCTGCGCAAGCATCTGGGACTCTGAGTTGCGGGGGTGCAGGCCATCGCGCCGCTCAGGCATGCCAGACCGCTTGCCGATGCCACCGCTTGCGAGGCCGCATGGATGCAGCACTGCGCCGAGTCAGGCCAGGCGCAGATTCACATCTGGCAGGCTCCGGCCGGCTGGGTTGTCCCGCGCCGCTACACCCAGGCTCCAGGATGGAGAGCAGTTGAAAGCGTGGCAAAGGTGCAGGTGCGCGCATCCGGAGGCGGCCTGGTTGCGCAGGGCCCAGGCATCTGGAACCTGAGCCTTGTCTGGCACGACCTGACGGGTGGGCCCCTTCGAAGCAGCATGATCTACGCAAGCCTGTGTGCCCGACTCGGGCTTGCGTTCCGGAGCCTGGGGCTCGTCACGCACACAGGCGAGGCCCCCGGGTCGTTGTGCGACGGACGCTTCAATCTCCTTGCGGACGGCCGTAAACTCGCTGGAACCGCGCAGGCCTGGCGCCGACTTGCGGGTCAGCAGATCGGCCTTTTTCATGCGGTGTTCTTTCTGCGCGTAAACCCTGAAACGCTCGCCGAAGACGCCAATCGACTGGAGGAGCACCTCGGCCACACCGTGCGCTACCTCGCGGCCTCGATGACCTCGCTGCACCGCGAAGTCGGCAATCCTGGCAACGCCACAGCGCCAGAGGAACGCTTTCTCGCTGCGCTCACCGCATCGTTGCAAGGTGTGTTTCACCCCCTGCCCGGCCACGAGAGGCGCCCTTGAGCACCTGTCGTAGCCCCCTCACCCCTGGGGATAACTCCTGGATCCAATTGACCATTCCCGACCCCCTCCTATCCCCTCGCAACGGAGTGACCGATGAACGAGCCTGTGATCGCCCAGACAAGCCCTTTCGCAGTTCAGGTTGAGGCCGACAAGACTTATTGGTGGTGCGCCTGTGGCAAGAGTGCGAATCAGCCCTTTTGCGACGGATCACACAAGGCAAGCGGCTTCACGCCCCTCAAGCAC
>VGHO01000261.1 GCA_016868175.1 Betaproteobacteria bacterium | reverse complement strand
TGTGGTGGGCGCATCTGTGGCCGCACGCCCGTCCCTGGGCAGTGCGCAATCCGGAGCCGATGCTGCGTGCCTTGCCGCAGGGCCAGTCGGTCGCTCATCTGCTCGGGATAGCGCTCAGCGAAGCCCAGGCTTTGGCCGAGGCCCCGCGTGCGCAACCTGCCGAGGTGGCGCAGCCCACCGCGCAGGACGCGCCACTTTCGGAGAATCCTGAACAGGCCCCTCGCCCGCGCCGGGTGATTCGCGTGGTGCGCACCTGGGCCGACGATGCGCTTTGCAGAAGCGGGAGCGACTGAGCATGTCGGACTCGGCGATCCGCCCTGCGGCGCTGATTGCGATGGCTGCGCTTGCCGGGATCAGCCTGGTGCTGGTCGCCTGGGTACGCTGGGCTGCGCCATCGGAGCGGGCCGCGATCGATGGCATCCTCGCGGACCGCGTCGCTGCAACAGCCACCGGGGTGTCTTCCGCAGTGCCGGTTGCCCTGCGTTTCATCGACTTGCCCGACGGTGCAGTCGGCGTCGACCGGATGAGTGACGGAAGGCGGATCGCTGAACTCGCTGTGGGTGAGGGCGGTTTCGTCCGTGCCACCCTGCGCAGTCTCGCGCGCGAGCGCCCCAGGAGCGAGGGACCACAACCCGAGCGCCAGTCGTTTCTCCTGCAACATACGCCGCAGGGGCAACTCTGGCTCATCGACCCGGTGAGTGGCCGCAGGCTCGACCTCAAGGCCTACGGCGAATCCAACCGCAGAGCCTTCGCGGATCTCCTGCTTGCCTCCGAGCGCACACCGTGAGTGCCATGCCAGGTGCGGAACTCCGGAGCACTTCGGAGCGCAGGCGTATCCCGGATTATGAAACTCGGATGAGGCGGGATCCCGCGTATTTCACCGAAACCATGAACCGCTCATCGAGCGATTGGACGTCACCATGACGACAGCCATTGAATCAATCCGAAGCTCCAGCGAGGCACTCGAAAGGGCCAAGGAGGAGAGCATCATCAGTCCGCGCTTTTACTCCACCGACTATGCGGCAATGGACCGCATCGACATCAGTCCGGTGCGTGCCGAGTGGGACGCGATGATGCAGGAGTTTCGCGACGACCCCAACGGCGCGCATTTCCAGCGCGACGAGGCGTTCCGCGCGCGGATCGGCGATCTTGAACCCGCGCTTCGCGCCGAGTTCTACGATTTTCTGGTGAGTTCGGCCACCTCGGAGTTCTCGGGTTGCGTGCTCTACAACGAGATCCGGCGCAGGGTCAACAACCCCGACATCAAGGAACTGATGACCTACATGACGCGCGATGAATCGCGTCACGCAGGCTTCATCAACCAGTCGCTCAAGGACTTCGGGGTCAACATCGATCTTGGCGATCTCAAGCGCACAAAGAAGTACACCTACTTCAAGCCCAAGTACATTTTCTACGCAACCTATCTCTCCGAGAAGATCGGTTATGCCCGCTACATCACCATCTTCCGCCAGCTGCAGCGCCACCCGGAGCTTCAGTTCCATCCGATCTACAGTTGGTTCGAGGCCTGGTGTAACGACGAATTCCGCCATGGTGAAGCCTTTGCGCTCATCATGCGGGCCAACCCGCACCTGCTGCAGGGGGCCAACAGGCTCTGGATCAAGTTTTTCGTGCTCGCGGTCTACGCAACGATGTATGTGCGCGACCACACCCGCCCGGTTCTGCACAAGGCGCTGGGCTTTGACCCCACAAGCTACGACTACGAGGTGTTTCGCATCACCTCCGAAATCACCCGGCAGACCTTTCCCTTCACGCTCGACATCGACCATCCACGCTTTCGACGCGGCATGGAGGTCCTGCGGGAACTCGGCGAAGCCAACGAGGTTGCCCGCAAGGAGGGCGGTGCTCTGGCCGGGCTGAGGCGGCTCTGGATCGGTGCCAAGGCAACCACAGTGTTCGCCGCGCTTTACCTGATTCCGGCCAAACCCAACGCCTTGCCCGCGCAGGTGCGCCTTGCCCCTGCGTGGTAGCGGCCCAACAGGGCGACCCGGCGGCCAGCGAAGGACAGCGCGGTGCAGGATGCGAACATGACGCTGCTTGCAACGGCCGCAGGCTTTGCGCTGTTGCTCTGGTGGCTCGGAACCGGGCTTGTGCTCTGGCTCGATGGCCTGCAACGCCGGACCTTTGCCTGGAGCCTGGCCGCTGCCTCGGGACTCGCCGTCCTGGGCCTCCACGGCATCGCCTGGGGCCAGGAGCAAACCGGCACGACGGCGGTGTATGCAGCCTTCGCGGGCGCACTCGCCGTTTGGGGATGGCAGGAATTGAGCTACTACCTCGGCTTTGTGACCGGGCCGCGCAAGCACGCCTGCGAGCCGGGTTGTGGCGGGTGGCGTCACTTTGTGCACGCCCTTCAAACCAGCCTCTACCATGAGATTTCGATCCTGCTTGGCGGTGTGCTGGTCTGGCAGGTGGAGGGCGACGCGCCGATCCCGGTTGCGCTCTGGACCTATGCGGTGCTGTGGTGGATGCACGAAAGTGCACGCATCAATGTCTTTCTGGGTGTACGCAACATCAACGCAGAGTGGTTGCCCGAACACATGCAGTACCTGCGCAGCTTTCTGCGTGAGGCTTCGATGAACCCCTTCTTCCCGTGGTCGGTTGGGGTCTCGGTGCTGGGAGCCTGGTGGATCTTTGCGCAGGCCGCCGAGCAGACCGACCCGGCTGCGGCGAGTGCCTACTACCTTGTCGGCGCCCTTGCCTGTCTTGCCATCCTCGAGCACGCCTTCCTCATGCTGCCGATCCCGCTAACCGCGCCCTGGCGCTGGGCGCTTGGGTCGCGGCGTCGGGGGGAAGTACAGCCTCTTGGCGCCGTGGGCAAGCAGGTGGCGCCGTGAGCGAGCAAGTCGCGCCGTGAGCGAGCAAGCCACGCCGTGAGCGAGCAAGCCGCGACGTGAGCGAGCAGGTCGCGCCGTGAGTCATGCAGGCCTTGATCGGTTGCGCGATGCTGCCGCGATCGTGTATCGCAGCATGTCGCCCACGCCGGCCTACCCCTGGCCGCTCCTGCGCGAAGCCACCGGCGTGGAATGCTGGGTCAAGCATGAGAACCACACGCCGATTGGGGCGTTCAAGCTGCGTGGTGGACTTGTGTACCTCGAGCGACTGCGCGCCCGCGAACCGGAGCTCGGCGGTCTGATTTCAGCCACCCGAGGCAACCATGGGCAAAGTCTTGCCTTTGCGTGTGCCCGACAGCAGATCACCTGCGTGATCGTGGTGCCGCACGGCAACGCGCGCGAAAAGAACGCTGCGATGCGCGCGCTGGGGGCGGAGCTCATCGAGTATGGCAGGGACTTTGATGAGGCGCGCAGCCACGCTTGCCAGCTTGCAACAGCGCGCGGACTGCACTTCGTTCCGTCGTTTCACCCGGATCTGGTGGAGGGGGTGGCAAGCTATGCGCTCGAGCTCTTCGAGGCTGCGCCTGCGCTCGACGCAGTGTATGTGCCGATCGGGCTCGGCTCAGGCATTTGCGGCGTGGTTCGCGC
>VGHO01000260.1 GCA_016868175.1 Betaproteobacteria bacterium | reverse complement strand
GCAGCGGATTACGATTAGAGGGTCACTCAAATCCAGACCGATCTTTCGCGCCTTTCGGTATAGTGGCGCTGCACGTCAGTCGCGGCTCCAATTTCCGTACGCAAATACGGTACAAGCCACCTGCCTGAACCCGCGGAAATCTCACTCCTCGCGAAACAAAGAAATGCACAGAGATTAATACTCTTGAAGATAGATTCCATTATCGTGGCCATCGCCTCGGCGGTGGCACGCGCCGTGATAAACATGAGGCGACACAACGCTTACGACACTGAAGGGCGCTCGCCCGTACAGGGACCGACATGAATCCCGGCGGCGCTTGGGCGCACCAATGAGGCGCTTCGTCTTCAAGATCCACGTGTGGGTCGGACTGATCGCCGGCCTGCACATCGTGCTTCTCGGCCTAAGCGGCAGCGCGCTAGTGTTTCGAGCCGACATAGAACGCTGGCAGGTCTCCGACTGGCTGACAGTGCAGCTCCAGGACAAACGCTTCAGTCTCGACGAGGCTGTGGCGCACGCACTGAGCGAATACCCCGAGCGGGAGCTATCCAAGGTGGTCGTGCCGGCGACGGCGCACGAATCGATTGAAGTCGTGCTGCAGCTGCGTAATCCGCCGACCCTAAAAGCAGCCGATCTGATTAGCATCTACGTCGATCCCTACAGCCTGCGAATACTCGGTGAGCGGCGCAGAGCCGCGGGCATCATGTGGTATCTGCAGGATTTTCACTACGCGCTCTTAGCGGGCGAACTGGGCCTGAAGATCAACGGTATCGCAGCGCTCGCGCTGCTAGCGCTAGCGTTGAGCGGACCGGTGCTATGGTGGCCGGGACTCGATCGATGGCGCAGAGCACTACATATACGTCGACAGCCGGCTGCAGCCCGCTGGCGCGACATCCACGGAGTCAGCGGCATCATTTCATGGCTCGCGATCATGCTGATTACGCTTACCGCACTTTATTTTGCGTTTCGCGGCACCGCTACGGCAGCACTGACTCTCGCAAGCGGTGCGGCCAGCGTGGCCCCGCCAGCCGTCCTGCATCGCCCAGCAACGGAGTCTAGTCGCGATGCACCGCCCGCCTTCGCGCCACTCTCCGCACTGCTGCAGAACGCACGCCAGGCCGAACCGACCGCGCGCTTTGACGAGCTGCGCCCAGCGCGCACGCGGCAACGACCGGCAAGCCTTTCATTTCGGCTGCCCGGGGACACTGTCCCCGGGCGGCACCGGATGTTTCTTGATCCGACGACCGGCGCCGTGCTTCGGATCGATCGCTTCGACTCACTCGACGCGGGCGGTCGGCTGTTCGCGAGCATGGTGCCCTGGCACTTCGGCAGCTTCGGCGGACGGGTGACGCAGTGGCTTTGGTTCTTGGTCGGACTCGTACCGGCCATGCTGCTGGGCTCAGGCTTTTGGCTCTGGCTGCGAAAGCGTCGCAGTGGTACGGTCAATTCGACGGCGACTCTTTCGCCCGACGCTCGTCGATGAACTTCTTGAACACTGTCCAGGAAGTCTCGTTCGGGCGCAGGTCATCAAGTGGCGGAGGCGCCTTATAACTCGGGTAGCGGGTATCAACCTCTCGGCGCACGACCTCTGGCAGCTGTTCCCAGGAGTCGAGGCGCATGCCGGCTGTATGGAACACCACCAGGCCGTCCCGGTCGCCCATTTTCATCCACGGCAACCAGCGCGAGATGCGGACCCAAGAGATCAGGGTATCCTGGAGTTCGCTGTCGCCCGCATCCAGCGCTTCAACGGCGGACGCAGCGGACGTGCCAAATTCCATCGCGTGGTAGGTCCCGCCGACGTAGTCCTGGTATTCGCCGGCAAGCGGGCTTTTGTAAAACAGCCGCGCGGCACCGCCGCCTTCGAGAAGTAGGTCGTCCTTGAAGGACAGGTTGTCGCTCCGGTCGACGGGCTTGCCGTCCTTGTCCCGCGAGCAGTACCAGTCGCGCGCATTGACGGGATCGTTGGCGACGTGCACGACGTCCACCTCCTCGCCACTCCACGGGCTCTTCCAGCGCCGTGCCACTTCGTTGGTGACGGGATCCAGGTAGAACATCACCTCGCGCGACACCGAACGGTAGCAGAAGCCACGTACCGGATCCTGCTTGACGCGGCACTGGCGCATATTCATGCCGTGTACATTGAACAGCAAGCGGTTCGGCTCGCCGGGCACACGGGCCCACACGCGTCCGCTCCACCAATATAGCGTCGGCGTCCCTTCCACCAGCGAGCACGACATCTTCACCTGAATACGCAACTGATCGTCGGCGTTGGCGGGATCAAGAGGCTGCTCCGTGCCGGCGGCCGACGCCGTACCCGCTACAAGTAACGATAGCGCCGCTGCCGTTATCGTCGTAAGAGTCCTCATCACTAGTCTCCCTTCGCGGCACGCCGCGAATCGACGACTTTCTTGATGTAGGTCCACGAGGTTTCGTTCGGTCTCGAGTCATCCAGCGGCGGCGGAACGAGATAGGCGGGATAGTTCGCCTTAAGCTCGCTGCGCAGCGGCTCCGAAAGATCCTCTAAGGATGCTACGCGCATGCCTACCGTATTGAACACGATAATCCCGGTACGTCCACCCATCTTCATCCAGGGAATCCAGTCGGAAACCCGCGCCCAGGAAATCGACACCGAGGGCAGTGTCCTGACGGCGGGATTGAGCAACGCCTTGGCATCCGTGAATGAGTTCAGCATTTCCATGGCGTGGTAGTTGTTGCCCACGTACGACTGATAGTCCCCGGCGAGAGGATTATCGTACCAAAGCGGAGCCTCACCGCTGGTCCATGCCTTGCCCTTGACGAAGCTGCCACGGAAAACGGCGGGCTTACCGTCGGCTCCGAAAGCGAAGGTCGGAGCGCGCATGTTGACGGGGTCGTTGGCGACGTGGATGACTTCCACCTCCTCGCCAGTCCAGGGATTCTTCCAGCGGCGTAGCACCTCGTTGGTCTGGGGATCAAGGTAGAGCATCACCTCGCGAGACACCGAGCGGAAGCCGGGACCGCGCTTGGGATCAACGAAACTTCCGCACTGGCGGATGTTCATGCCCTGCACGTTGAACAGCACGCGGTCGCGCTCCCCGGGCACTCGGCTGAGCATACTGCCCCTCCACCAGTGGATGACCGTCTGGCCGTCCTCCAGCGAACAGGTCATCTTGCGGTTCAGCAGCAAAGCGTCCTCGGGCTTAGCCGGATCGAGCATGTCGGCGGCCCGGGTCGCCGGGACCGCAGCCATGAGGGCGGCGACGGCGGCCGCAGCGAGAAAAGATGTTTTACGTGACGAAGGCACCTCTGCAGCAAACACGAATGCTGAAGATTGTGACGCCGAACGGCGGGAAATGAACATCAGAACCTGTAGAGTGCAGTCAAGCCGTACTGCCGTCCGTTAGGGAAGTGCACCTGATAGGCGCGCCTGAACGCGAAGCCCGAGTCCGGATCGAAAAACCGCACTACGGAGTCCGGCTTGCGGTTATTGCCGAGATTGCGACCCCATAGCGTAACTTTCCAGGCGTCCGTTTCCGCGCCGAAGCGCGCATCGACGCGGGTTGAATCACCGGTGG
>VGHO01000259.1 GCA_016868175.1 Betaproteobacteria bacterium | reverse complement strand
CGCGCCTGCTCTACGCTAGCGCCCTTGTCTTCGCCGGCCAGAGGGACAAGGCGCGGGCGGCCCTCACAGGTGTTCAGGGCGAAGGGGTGGGTGATCTGGCCAGGCTCTGGGCGCTTCACGCGAGTGCGCGCTGACCTTGGATCCTGGGGAGAGTTCCGCCGTTCGAGGTCTCGTATGCACAGACCACGCTCATAACCGCGGTACCGCAGCGAGCAACTCGCGGGTGTAGGGGTGCTGCGGGTTGCCAAGGAGTTCAAGGGCTCCGCCCTGTTCCACGAACTCGCCCGCGCGCATCACGATCACCCGGTCGGCCAGATACTCCACAACACCAAGGTTGTGGGTGATGAAGACAAGGCTGAGGCCGAGTTCCACACGCAGATCCGAAAGCAGATTGAGAATCTGGGCCTGCACCGAAACATCGAGCGCGGAGGTGGGCTCATCGCAGATCAGCACTTGAGGTTCCACCGCAAGAGCGCGGGCAATCGCGATCCGCTGGCGCTGCCCTCCCGAGAACTCATGAGGGTAGCGCTCGAGCGCATCCTGCGGCAAACCCACCTTGCCGAGGAGGTCGCCGACCCGCGCGAATCGCTCGCGCCGGCTCCAGTGCGAGCGCAGCGCAAGCATGCCCTCCTCGAGCACTTCACGGATACGCATCCGCGGATTGAGCGAGGCGAAAGGATCCTGGAAGATCATCTGAAGCTGCTGCTGGATGCGACGCGTCTTCTGCGGGTCGCGCGGGATGAGGCCCAGCACTGCCGGCGGCGCAGACCGCTCGATCCCTTGCCAGGCGGCATCCTGCCGATGGGCTTCGGAAGACCCCGACGAGGCCCGGCCCGGGCCAGAGCTTTCCATCAGTGCTGCCTTCCCCGACACAAGGGCATCTTCGGGGAGGAGTTGCATCAACGCCTTGCCGATCGTGGTCTTGCCGCAGCCGGATTCGCCGACCAGCGCGAGTGTTTCGCCGCGCGCCAGTTGAAAACTCACCCCGCGCACTGCGGCGTGCGTTGCGTCGTGGCCTCGGTACTGCACGGTGAGTGCCTGCACAGTGAGCACCGCTGCCTGAGGCTTGAAGGGCTCTGCGCCTGCGCCCGGCACTCGCCCGGTCTGGAGACTCAATGACTGCGGGCCTGGCGTTGCGCCCTGGGCTTCGAGCACCTCGGTGCGGCGGTGGCAACGTACACCGGCGGCCCCCAGCCCTGAGCTATCCTGCCGAGACGCCAATCGCACCATCTCCGCAGGCCTGTCTCCGTCCGTCGCGCCGGACAACTCCAAGGGCGTCGCCGGCGCTCGAGATGCAGGCAACGGCTCAAACTCCGGCGCCGTCTCGTGGCAGGCCGTGACAGCCCAGGGGCAGCGCGGCGCGAACCGGCACCCGTCGAAGGTCTGCCGCAAGCCTGGAACCACGCCCTCGATCGCTGCGAGCCGCGCTCCACGTCCGGTCGATCCCGGCAAGGCCTCCATCAGAAGGCGGCCGTAGGGGTGGATCGGCCCGGCGAAGAAGTGCCGTGCGGGCTGCGACTCCACGATCTGGCCGGCATACATGAGCGCGAGGTGATCGGCCACTTCGGACACGAGCGCAAGGTCATGGGTGATCAGCAGCATGGCCATCCCGCGCTCCTGCTGCAACTCGCCCAGGAGCCGCATGATTTGCGCCTGCAGGCGCACGTCGAGCGCTGTGGTGGGCTCATCGGCGATCAGCAGGGCGGGCTCGGCCGCAAGCGCCATTGCGATCATGGCTCGCTGCTTTTGCCCGCCTGAAAGCTCGAAGGGAAAGGCGCGCAGGCAGGCCTCCGGATCGGTCAGTCCCACCTTCCCGAGCCAGGCTCGCGCAAGTGCGACCGCTGCCGCGCCATGCACGCCGGTGTGCCGCTCGATCACTTCGCGAAGCTGTGCCCCGATGCGCATCACCGGGTTGAGGCTGGTGGAGGGCTCCTGGAAGATGATGCCCACCCTTCGGCCGCGCACCTGCAGCATCTCGCTCTCGCGCAGTGCGAGAAGGTCAACGTCTCCGAGACGCACCTCGCCCTCACGGATATGCAAACCCTCGGGCAGCAGTCGCAATAGCGCCAGCGCGGTCATCGACTTGCCGCACCCCGACTCACCCACGAGCGCAAAGCACTTCCCCGCATCGATCGTGATGCGCAGCTGATCCACCGCATGGAAGAAAGCGGAATCCTCCGGCCGCGATGCAAGCGCAACCCGCAAGCCGGAGACCGAAAGCGCAGTCACGCGCAACGCTCCGCACACTCCACGGGCACTCCCCGCTCACTGCGCTTCGGCACGCCCGTCTGCCAAAGGTTGAGCCCGCGCAAACGTCTCGCCTGTAGTTCCATTCTCAACCCCGGGTTCGCGCGCGCGGGTCGAAGGCATCGCGCACCGCATCGGCAAAGAGATTCGCGCTGAGCACCAGCGCGAGCATGAAGCTGAATGCGGTTGAGAGCGTCCACCACACCACAGGGGTTGCGGCAAGTTCGGCGCGCGCGCTGTTGATCATCACCCCGAAACTCGGCGTCTTCGGATCAACGCCCACACCCACATACGAGAGCACCGCCTCGGCGAGCACGAAGCCGGAGAACTGCATCACCAGCGAGATCATCACGATGTGCATCAGATTGGGCACGATGTGTCGGGCAAGGATCCGCCAGGCGGGTACGCCGAAGGCGCGTGCCGCCTGCACATACTCCAATTCGCGCAACTTCATCGCCTCGCCCCGCACCAGCCTGCACAGCCCGGTAAACGCAGTGATGCCCAGAATCAGGCAGAGAAAGAGCAGGCGCGCATCGGAGCGCTCGAGCGCGGAGGCAAAGAGCTCCGGGCGTGTGTCGATCGCCACTTGCAGCAGCAGGACCGCCGCCGCGATCAGCAGCACATCCGGGATCGACGAGAGGAGCGTGTACACATACTGGATGGCTTCGTCCACCCAGCCGCGGAAATACCCGGCGGCCACACCAAGACCGAGCGCGAGCGGAAGCACAACCAGCGTGGTGAGCACGCCGATCACGAGCGCGGTGCGCACGCTCTTGAGCGCCACCCAGAGCACCGAGTTGCCTGTGCGGTCGGTGCCGAGCAGGTGATACCCCGAGGAAAGCTCAACCGCCACGCTGGCAAGCAACACAAGCATTGCCAGCGTGGCACAAGCCGCCCTCCAGGGCAGCGGTGAGCCTGCGAAAGCGGCACGCATCGCCGCGTAGAGCAACGCAGCGATCGCCCCCGCCACGAGCAGCGCCTTGCCGAGCCGTGCGCGCACGTCCGGCCCCCACTGGGCGCGGGGGTCGGTCAAGTGCGCACCACCATGCTTGAGCCGGGGATAGTCGCGCACTGTGTGGCCGTTGCGCTCGATGCTCTCCTTTCGAAACGACTGCCATGCAAGGGGCGCCGAGTAGCGCCGCTCGCGCGCCTCGACCAGTGGCGCAACAGCCCTGTCGAGAAGCGATTGCGGTCCCGCCGCGGTGCCCTCGGCTGGCTCCAGGTGCACCGAGTCGAGCAAGGCGATGGCGGCAAAAGCCATCAGCAACACAAAGGACACCATCGCCGCAGGTTGGAGGAAGACCT
>VGHO01000258.1 GCA_016868175.1 Betaproteobacteria bacterium | reverse complement strand
CGCACTCGACAACGCGTTGAACTGGGCGGGACGCGCCAGCGTAACGCGCGCGATTGCGCCTTCCTGCACCCGCTTCACGAGCGGCTGCTCGGCGCGGAGCGTATCCAGGTCCTGGTCCTGGTCCTGGTCCTGGTTCTGGTTCTGGTTCTGGTCCTGATCCTGGTCCTCGAGCATGTTCATCGGGCGATTCTCCGCATCAAACCGCGAGGTTATCATCTAGGGATGCGCCACTCAGCCTCCCGGATAACGATTGGTCCTGGTGGATCCATTCCCTGCTTCGGCAACCGCTGGAGCCAATTCGGCGGCTGCTGGAGCCAACTCGGCAACCGCTGGAGCCAATCTCCCGTCGCGAAGTGCATTGAAGCAGCCAGGTGGCGCGCACGGGCAGGGTTGTCGGGCGGCTGTCTGGCCTTGTTCCTCAGCCACTGCCCAGCCGACGCTGCGCATGCTATGCAAGCCGCGCCCGATGTCGCAGTGATCGCGACCGCTGTTGCTGCGAAAGCCGGGTTCGAGCTGGACCCGGAGGATGTTCCTCCCCCTGCCTGGGCTCCCGTGCCATTCCTTCGCCCAGCCGACTTCATGCTCCACATGCAGCAGAGGCACGGATGGACGAAAGAGTCGCTCGAGCCACTCTTTGCAGGCTACCAGGCCAATGCGCAGGTGATCCGGCTGATGGATCCCGCAGCACCGAGCTTCAAGCGTTCATGGCAAGCCTACCGCAAACGCTTCATCGAGCCGCGGCGGATCGCTTTCGGCAAGGCCTTCTGGGACGAAAACGAGGGCGCGCTCGAGCGGGCAACGCGACGCTTTGGCGTGCCACCTTTCGTTGTGGTGGGGATCATCGGCGTGGAGTCGATCTACGGGCGCAACACCGGCAATTTCGAGGTTCTGGATGCGCTCAGCACGCTCAGCTTCGACTATCCGCGTCGAGCCGCCTTCTTTGCGAAGGAACTCGAGCACTACCTGTTGTGGACGAGGGAGCACGGCGTGGATCCCGCGCGCGTCAAGGGCTCCTTTGCCGGTGCGGTGGGGCTACCGCAGTTCATGCCCGGCAGCATCCGCCGCCACGCAGTGGATTTCGACGGCGACGGGACCGTGGATCTCGGTGGAAGCCCGGCCGATGCGATCGGCAGCGTGGCCTCCTTTCTTAAGAATCACGGCTGGGATCCTGCCAGCCGCCAGGCGCTGCGCAAGATGCTGGTGGCGGGACCTGATGTGACGGCCGGTGCGCTCCTCGAGGGCGGCTGGCGACCCCATGCCACCCAACGCAGCATCGAGGATTCAGGCCTCAGGTTTCCAGACGATGAGAAGGCATCCGATCCGGCTGCCGTTGGCGCAACTCTTGCGCGCTGGGCAGTGTTTGAACTTCCGAATGGCGATGCGCCAAGCACCTGGATCGCCACCGACCACAATTTCTGGGTGCTTACCCGCTACAACCAGTCGCCCTTCTATGCGATGGCGGTGCTCGAACTCGGCGAGGCGGTTCGCAATGAGCGACTCAAGGCGAACGGCAAGGAGACCGCAGCGATCCCGACCGCCGCCACGCCGAAGGGCACCGGCGGCGCGTCAAAACGGGCACAAGCCTCGGCTGCGGCGAAGAAAGTCGTTCGGCAGGCGAAGCCTCGCCAGGCAACCGATGCATCGAAGACAAGCGTCCGGAAAGCGAATCCGCCAGCCCGAAGTGCACAAGTCTGGAGCGCGGGGCAGCAGCCTCAGCCCGGAAAGACGCCGGTTGACAGGTAGCGGTCACCGCGATCGCACACGATGAAGACGATCGTGGCGTTGGTCGACTCTGCCGCGATGCGCAGGGCGATCACACAGGCCCCGGCCGCCGAAATCCCGCAGAAGATCCCCTCGCGCGCCGCAAGGGAGCGAGCGGTGTCCTCGGCTTCGGCTTGCGACACGTAGTCCACCCTGTCCACGAGCGCATGCCGATAAATCGCCGGCAGATAGGCCTCGGGCCACTTGCGGATGCCCGGGATCGACGACCCCTCCTCAGGCTGAGCGCCAACGATCTGGATTGCAGGATTGCGCTCCTTGAGGTAGCGCGAAACACCGGTGATCGTGCCGGTTGTCCCCATTGCCGAAACAAAATGGGTGACTCGTCCACCGGTATCCCTCCAGACCTCGGGGCCTGTGGTCTCGAAATGTGCGATCCAGTTGTCGTCGTTGGAAAACTGGTCGAGCACCCGACCCTCGCCGCGGGCCTGCATCGAAAGGGCGAGGTCGCGGGCGTACTCCATGCCTTGCTGCTGCGAGACCAGAATCAACTCCGCACCGTAGGCCTTCATCGTCTGGCGCCGCTCGATCGACAGGTTGTTGGGCATGATCAGAACCATGCGGTAGCCACGGATCGCCGCAGCCATCGCAAGCGCGATTCCGGTGTTTCCCGAGGTGGCCTCGATCAGGCAGTCGCCGGGCTTGATCTCACCACGCGCCTCGGCGCGCGCGATCATCGAGAGCGCCGGCCTGTCCTTCACCGAGCCAGCGGGGTTGTTGCCCTCGAGCTTGCCGAGGATCACATTGCCGCGATCCGCGGCTTCGCGCGGCACGAGGCGCTGCAACCGCACGAGCGGCGTGCGCCCGATCGTGTCCTCGATGCTCGGATACGCGTGGGCCGAAGGTGGCGGTTCAGGCTTCATGAAGTTAGCGCCGTGGGTTATTCCTGAGGTAGCGGGAGGGTTGGCGGACGAGGGTTAGGGTGAGGGTGAGGGTGAGGTCGAGGGTGAGGGAGAGGGGTCGAAGGCTTCACTCGATTCAGACTCGCACTTGATCCGGCCCTCAAATAGTTTGCGCTGCATATTGGGCTGAAGGATGCTGAAAATAGGCCCAAACCCGTTCGGGCCATGAGGATACCCTGGTCATGAAGCTCATGGCCTTTCCGATCATCTGCTCCCGGTTCTCGCTCACAGGACCCAAACGCAGATTCGTTTATCGATTCTGGCCAGTGTGTGGTAACTGAGATGGTGGTGAAGCCGCTTCAGGCAGGCGCAGAATCAGTCGGCTACTGACCGGGCGTGATGGGCAGGAGTCTTACCTTTGAGGATCCCGGCTGAACGACAACAAGCGCTCCTGCCTCCAACTCACTCGCCATCTTTACGATTGCATTGAGCGCCTCAGCGACAATGAGATTCCGGTCCAACCGGGGGACAAGTTCATGTCAATTAGGAATTTCAAGATTGCGCCAGATCTATCTCTCGCTCTTCTGCTCGCCAGGCTGCATAAAGTAGAGCTTGGCTCAAATCTTCGGCCTCTAGGTAGGGGTACTCCGCGAGAATTTCGGCGTGAGTGCGCCCCGCAGCGAGTTGACCAACGATCATACTGACGGTTACACGCAGGCCTCGAATGCAGGCTCTGCCGCCCATGTTTCCATGCTCTTGCGTAATTCGATCTAGGTTGACGATGTTGCAGTTCCTGCCTTCGGACCACTCTCCCCGTGCTCTAGCAGGCTGCTGAAAAATCGGGAAAAAAGACGTTAATTCGCTCCACGCGGTGACGATTGTTGTTTCATGTAGAGCTAATCATCGCTCCATCGAGCGCGTTGATGGCGGAT
>VGHO01000257.1 GCA_016868175.1 Betaproteobacteria bacterium | reverse complement strand
GCCGGCCAGCGAGGGGCCTGCAGGCCGAGGGCCGGTCAGCGGAGGGCCTGCAGGCCGTGGGCCGGTCAGGCGAGCGCGTGAAGTACCCGCTCGCTGATCACTTCGACCGCGCCCTGGCCGGAGATGCGGCGGTACTGGGGCGCTCCTGCGGCACCACTCTCGGCCCACTTGCCGTAGTAGTCCACCAGCTGCCGCGTCTGCGCATGGTAGACCTCAAGGCGTTTGCGAACCGTTTCCTCCCGGTCGTCGTCGCGCTGGATCAGGTCCTCACCTGTCACGTCGTCCTTGCCCGCAACCTTGGGTGGATTGAAGGTTACGTGGTAAGTCCTGCCGCTTGCGGTGTGCACCCTGCGGCCGCTCATCCGGCTGATGATGTCGCTGTCGGGCACATCGATCTCAAGCACATAATCGATCGCCACGCCCGCGTCCTTCATCGCCTCAGCCTGCGGAATCGTGCGCGGGAATCCGTCGAAGAGATAGCCGTTGGCACAGTCGGGCTGCGTGAGCCGATCCTTGACCAGCCCGATGATGATGCCGTCCGACACAAGACCTCCGGAGTCCATGACCTTTTTGGCTTCGAGCCCGAGGGGACTGCCGGCCTTGACTGCCGCGCGCAGCATGTCGCCGGTGGAAATCTGCGGGATGCTGTGGGCCCTGGTGATGACGGCTGCCTGGGTACCTTTGCCCGCTCCGGGCGGCCCTAAAAGAATGAGACGCATGATCCTTGCTCCCTGAATTGGTGATGACGGTGAACGACGCTGACCCGATGCCGATGCCTCGGTGGGGCAGCGTACTCCTGAGTATTCAGCCGTCAAGCCCTACTTTGGAGTGCGCAAGAAAGAGTTTGCGGACCAGGGCAAGATCTTCAGGCGTGTCAACCCCGGGCGCTGCGGGCTGGTCGAGCCGGTGCACAAGGATTCGGTGTCCGTGCCACAGCGCACGCAGTTGCTCGAGCGATTCCAGACGTTCGATCGATGGCCGTTCCAGATGGCCGTAGCGCGCGAGAAAGTGCATCCGATAGCCATACACCCCCACATGGCGCAGAACCGCCTCGTCCTCGCTCGAGCGCCTGGCGTCGCGGTCGTGGGGAATCAGCGCGCGCGAGAAGTAGAGCGCGTTGCCGCAGTGCGAAAGCACCACCTTCACAACGTTGGGATTGGTCCAGGACTGCATTTCCTCGAGAGGATGCGCGGCGGTCACCATCGGGCAGTCGGGATGGGATCGAAGCAAGCCGAGCAGGGCGTTGATCAGGCTGGCTTCGATCAACGGTTCGTCGCCCTGCACATTGATCACGGCGTCTTCGGGAGCAAGGCCGAGTCGTTGCGCTGCTTCAGCGATCCGGTCGGTGCCCGAAGCATGCTCGCGTGAGGTGATCAGTGCATCGACCCCGAAGCTGCGAGATGTGTTGAGCACTTCCTCGGAATCCGTGGCCACGATCACATGATCGGCCGCGCTGCGCCGTGCCGCCTGCGCCACGCGTACCACCATCGGAAGCCCGTGAATGTCGGCGAGCGGCTTTCGCGGGAGCCGGGTTGACTCGAGGCGAGCCGGAATGATGACCCAGGAAGCCAGGGCGCGGCGCCTCAGCCCTGCGGGTCCTGCACCTGAGGCGCACCTGCAGCAGGCGAAGCCCCCTCGTGGGGATCAGCTGGGTCGAGTTGTCGCGCCTGATCAACCATCATGATCGGGATGCCGTCGCGGATCGGGTAGGCAAGACGGTCGATGTCACAGATCAGCTCCTGCGCACTGCGGTCGTGCCGGAGCGCGCCCTTGCAGATCGGGCAGGCCAGAATCTCAAGCAGTCGCGGATCCACCGATCAATTGCTCCAGCCAGGTGAGTAACTCGGCGGGTACTGTTTCGTCCTGCACCAGGACACAACCGTGTTCGTACAGGTCGCCATATTTTACGGCGTCCTTGGCGGTGAGAAGAAAGACCTCCGCGTTGGCGCTGCCGGGCAAGTCGCGCAACCCCGCCCGCCGATGATCACCCGGGAGTAGCCAGCGTGCTGCGATTCCCGCCTGGCTGCACTGCGTCATCAGGTGCCCGGGATTGGCGATCCCGGCAAGGCCGAGGACCTTGCGCCCCTGCCACAGGGTCTGCATCTCGACCAGGCTCGGCCAGCGTTCGAAGGGCGGAGGCGCCAGACCCGCTTGCGGAGTCCCCCTGGCAGGGTTCGTGCGTATCCCGGCGCGCAGCGGTACATGGCTGGATAACGATGATTCGCCCGACATCAGGCCCTTCCACTCGTTCCAGGGAACCACGCGAGGCACTTCGAGGTCCCACCGCTGCAGGCGATGCGCCAGCGGACGCAATGCCGTGGTGTTGGAACCCGCCGCGCTGACGTCGAGCGCCGCTTGCCCGGGAGCATTTCGAGGGCATCGCAGGACAAGCCAATCGCTCGGCAAACGCGATGCAAGCGGTTCGCGCAAGGGCCCCAGGGGCAGGCAGCGGCGATTGCCGAGTCCACGCGGGTCCACTACAACGATCTCTCCGAGGCGCGGGAGGCCGCTATGCTGCATACCGTCGTCCGAGAGGATCAGATCGAGATCCGGATCGGCCTCGAGCAAGCGCAGCAAGGCCTGTCTGCGGTTTCGGCCAACGCCGACCGCAGCACCGGTCATCAGACCCAGGAGCACAGCCTCGTCCGACCACCCCGCCTCCCAGGCTGCATAACCGCCCGCTGCGCGGGCGCAATGGGGCTCGAGCACACCTTCGCGGCTCCCGCCGTAGCCATTGCTCAGGAGGGCAACCCGAACTCCCTGCCGCCGAAGTGCGCGCGCGAGGGCGATCACGACCGGTGTCTTTCCGCTGCCCCCCACAACCCAGTTGCCGATCACCACCACTGGCGGGCTTTGTGTGCGCGGCCTCACGATCGCCCGTTGGCGTTGCTGAGCGTATAGCCGTGTTGCAGCGGCGAGTCCGTGGGCCAGCGGCGATCGGGCAAGCATCCAGGCAAGACCCCTGGCGGCCAGCGACTCCGCATGAGGCAAAGTGGGTTCAGCTTCGTGGAGCCGGCTGCCGTTGGGGTCTTCGCCAGGGTACCAGTAACGCAGCAGTTCGCGCTCGAGCGCAGCCCGCAAACTCATGGGTGGTTGTCAGGTCCCGGACGAATGGTTGCTGCAGAAGAGGCGTGCACTGCTCTATGGACGCGAGGTCCTGAAGGCGGGCGGGGCAGGCGCACCCTCAGCGGGAGCGGCCCCCCCCAAAGTCTGAACCGGCACGTGCATCACACTCTGGAGAATACGCTGCCCGACAGGCGCCAGCGTTTTGTGTCGATCGGGCAGCCGACGTTTCCACATTGGATGGCGTCCTCGAGCACGGGGGCAGCTACCCGAAAGTCATTCACAGTTTCTGTGGATAAGTCTGTGCAAAGCTTGTACCCTCGCATGCCAAGGCCTTGAATTTCCAGCACAGATCCGCATTGCCAAAAAAATAGTCAGAAAAAAATTATTCAAATTCAATGTCTTACGAGTATCCTCCTCTTAGCCTTGATTGGGCTTCACCCTTCTCCCCTGTAGGACCCCGCTTGTGGAAAGTTCATTCCGATCAAGGACTCCGGCGCA
>VGHO01000256.1 GCA_016868175.1 Betaproteobacteria bacterium | reverse complement strand
CGCGGGATCTGTCACCACCGCAGGGTCAACCTCCGCTTCGATCACCTCGGCCCACGATGAGGTAGGTGCGGATGATTGCGCGGTCCGCTTCGTTGGTTCCTCCCTCTGCTCCGCGGCAGCATCGGCGAGGGGCTCGCGGTCGCTCACCGTCTTGGCGACACGGAACCCGACAACGTGGTGGGACCAGGGGTCCCGGCCGTTGCGGTACGACGCACGGCAGTCGCTGGAGCTGTCGCTGCAGCCGCCGCCGCGCCACACACGGGACGTACCAGACGCAGACGACGGCCCCTGCGGGTTGACCGACGGGCTCGTTGAGTAGTAGTCGCTGGCCCACCAGTCGTTCACCCACTCCCACACATTGCCAATCATGTCGTGAAGTCCCAGTGCGTTCGCCTGCTTTGTTCCAACTGCCTGCGTTTCGCTATTGCAGTTCTGCCCCCACCAAGCAATCTCGTCCAACTCACCGTATCTGGGCGTGCGTGTTCCTGCTCGGCACGCGTACTCCCACTCCGCTTCTGTCGGCAGGCGAAGGCCAGCCTTTTTGCAGAATGCCGCGCAGATATCCCACGAAACTTGCTCGACTGGCCACTCGTTTCCCTTTGCATCAGATGCGGGCAGTGGCGCAACCCAAGACTTCACCTTCTTTTCGGCTTCAGACTTCGTATACCCATCCTCCATCAACGCTTCCACTGTTGGTACCTCAAACTTTGCAAACCTGCTCGGATTCGACTTTCTTATCGCCGCGAACTGCTCCTGCGTCACTTCATAACGCCCCAAGTAGAACGCCTTCGTCAGCTTCACCTCATGCGCGGGTAGTTCGGGACTAGACCCCCCGACGTTGCCTGGACCTCGGCGCCGCTTCAAGCCGCTTGGGTCCGTCGGCATGTTGGGCATACCCGCGGGTAGTGTGGGATTAGACCGCCCTAGTTCGCGTCGACCTCCGCGCGGCGTCTCCTCATTCGCGGGTTCTGCTCCATTGTCTGCCTCATCATCGACCCTGCTCTTACCCATCACGAACTCGCCTGGCGGTATCAGAAGCATCTCGATTTTGGTGTCCTTGTCCCTCACCCGCCACGGAAGTCCCGTCGCCTTGATCGCATCGCGCAGCGCGGGATCTGTCACCACCGCAGGGTCAACCTCCGCTTCGATCACCTCGGCCCACGATGAGGTAGGTGCGGATGATTGCGCGGTCCGCTTCGTTGGTTCCTCCCTCTGCTCCGCGGCAGCATCGGCGGGGGGCTCGCTGTCGCTCACCGTCTCGTCATCGGGTTTCTCTACCGGCTTTGCCTTTGGCTCAGGCGGCGGTGTAGCCACCTGAGCCTTCAACTTGATGACCAACTGCGATGTTCGCGACCCGCTGCCCGTGCCACCAATCCGAACGACGGTCATCGTGACGTTTTTCGACTTTGTGAGTGCACCGAGTATGCGATCGAGGTCATCGACCGTGTTCACCACCTTGCCTTCGCAGTTCTTGATGAGATCATTCCGCTGAATCGGGCATGGTGCGCTGCAGCGCTCCGGCGCGACCAAAGTGACCTGCACAAACTTGTCTCCTGCAATCTTTAGACCGTCATTTGTCTTGACGAGTTCCTCTTTGGTGACGTCCCTGCACTGCACTCCAAGAACTTCGTAGCAGGTCGCGCCAACCCCCTTTGGCTGCTTCGGGGCCGAAACTCCGCTCAGCAGCGAAACCGTTGCAACCATCCCAGCCACATGAATCAGCCGCCTGATGAATACTGGATGTAACCCCATGCCTATCAGGGTACCACGGACGACGGGCGTCATGCCGCAGCCCACACGCGGGGTGTGGTTCGGCTCGCCACACGGTTGGCTTCGACCGCCTCTGGTGTGCCACCGCCCGTGCGCGAAACGAGGCATCCCCTGCTGGGCGAGTTCTCGAGCCTGCGAACGCGGACCGCAGGTCCGTGGAGCAGGCGAGAGCTGTCTGAGCCCCAGCAGGGTGCATGCCGAGGGCGCGCGCGGATGATGCGCGCTGACTACGCGCGCCGAAGGCGCGGCTTGCGCGCCGACAGCGCGCATGATCTTGCTCACGGATTGCGCGCGGCGCGGAATCCAACGATGGAACTTGGGAATACGGTCAGGTAGCGCGCCGATGAGCGACAGTTCGCGGCACCCATCAACCAGTTACCCCCACGCAACACACGAAAGGATCCAGTCAGCGGCCCCGATGGGTTCACCTGCGGAAGCGACTCGTAGTTGCCCCACCAGTCGTTCACCCACTCAAAGACATTGCCCGCCATGTCATGCATGCCAAGGCCATTCGGTGCCTTCTGCCCGACTGCCTTCGTGCCGTACGCGGGCGTGCCCTGCGCACCGTTGTTACCGCTGAACCATCCGCGCGCGCCGAGTTGCGTGTCTTCACTTGTGCCTTCGGGTACGGAAGGCGTACCGTGGAACGCCGTCGTCGTGCCCGCGCGGTATGCGTATTCCCACTCGGCTTCGGTCGGCAGCCGCATGCCCGCTGTTTCCGCAAACTGCGCCGCGGCCTCCCATGGGATCTGCTCGACGGGGCGATTCGCAGCATCAGGCACACCATCCCCTTGGAACTGACTTGGGTTCGATCCGACGAGCGCGGTCCACTGCGACTGCGTGACCTCGAAGCGACCGAGGTAGAACGCCGCCGTCAGCGTGACTTGGTGGACGGGTCCTTCGTCTGCACTGCACGCGCTTGACTGCGACGCACTGCAGCCCATCGTGAACGTGCCCGGCGGCACAAGCAGCATCTCCATCTCTGTTTGCGTATCGCGCACATGCCACGCATAGCCCGTGGCGGCGATCTGTGCACGCAGCGTGGCGCTTGGGATGATCGCAGGATCGGGCTGCGCTTCGATCAGCGTTGCCCAAGCGGGAACGATCGGCCCGCAGGCCCCCCACCCTGACAACACGATGGTCAGATCCAAGCCGCCGACGATGCCGTCGTCATTCAGATCCGAATCGAATGTCCCCTGCCCATTGGTACCCCACGCAGACAGCAAGATTGTCAGATCCGTGCCGTTGACCTGTGCGTTCCCGTCAATGTCGGCCGCGCACTGTGCCGCGGCGTTCATGCTCGTGATGCATAGCGAAAGACAGCAGGCGGCGGCGAGCGCCGCGGCGGAATGAGAGGTACTGGATCGGACGCGCGCGCACATGCGTGTCGGAACATAGCGCAAAACACCCGCTGCACAAACTGTAGGAGCACATTCCCACGCCAAAGGGCTGCGGCATGCCTGTGCCGGGCGAGTTCTCGAGCCTGCGAACGCGGACCGCAGGTCCGTGGAGCAGGCGAGAGCTGTCTGAGCCCCAGCAGGGTGCGTGCCGAGGGCGCGCGCGGACCAGTCAAGCCGAAGGCGCGGAGTGAATCGCAGAGGTCGGAATCAGAAATCCACCACAGATGAAAGATCAGAGTTGGGAGATGGAAATCACGGAGTCCTCGCGATACGGAACCCGACAACGAGGCTGTAGCTATCGGGGGGGAAGTACTTGCGACTCGACGCGCGACAGTCGTTGGAGTTGCTGTCCCAGTAGCCGCCGCGCACCACACGGTCCGAGCCAGACGACGGACCC
>VGHO01000255.1 GCA_016868175.1 Betaproteobacteria bacterium | reverse complement strand
ACGAGGTGACGTCGTCGTCATGCTCGTGGTCCACATCGGTCAGGAAGTCGGGCTCGATCTCCAGGATGGCGTTGAGGTTGAAGCCGCGGATGTCCAGCAGGTCTTCGATGGCTGCGACGCCATGTTTCGCCTCGCCGATCTTGGCGCGCGGGTTCATCTTCACCAGCCGCTGGCGCAGCTGCGCCACGTCATAGGGCTGCACCACGTCGGTCTTGGTGATGAGGATGCGGTCGGCAAAGCCCACCTGCTCTTGAGCCTCGTGGTGTTCGTCTAGCTGCTCGGGCGCGTGCTTCGCGTCGACCGTCGTCACGATCGCGTCCAGCAGGTACTGCTGGCCGATGTCGTCGTCGACGAAGAAGGTCTGCGCCACCGGTGCAGGGTCGGCCAGGCCGGTGGTCTCGATGATCACGCGGTCGAAGTTCAGCTGGCCGGCCTGCTTCTTGGCGTGCAGCTCGCCCAGGATGCGTACCAGGTCGCCGCGCACCTTGCAGCAGATGCAGCCGTTGTTCATCTCGACGATCTGCTCGTCGCGGTCCTGCACCAGCAGCTCGTTGTCGATGCCGGCTTCGCCGAACTCGTTTTCGATCACCGCGATGCGGTGGCCGTGCTGCTCTTTCAGGATGCGGTTGAGCAGCGTGGTCTTGCCGCTGCCCAGGAAGCCGGTGAGGATGGTGACGGGGATCTGGCTCATGGTGCTTTCCTTCAGGGTTGCTGGGGGTTTTGTTCAAGCGCCTGGGCGAACCACTTGCGGACCCGGGTCAGGTGGGCCGGGCCGTACAGCTGCTCGAAGCGGCGCCTCTCATCGGCACCGGGGTTGCTCCAGACGTCCAGACGTTCCTCGGCAAAGGCGCGGGTGAGCGGGATGCCGCACTCCACCGTGATGAAGTGGTGCCATTGCTGGTAGGTCTGCGGAATGACGGGTGTCTTCATGCCGCCACCTCTTTGCGCTGCCACTGCGGGAAGGGGTCGGGCAGGTCGGCCCAACCGGCGTAGCCCCTGCCGCTCGCCGGCCCTCTCCGGGTCTCGGTGTAGTTCAGGTGTATGGCCTTCCAGGCCTGCTCGATGGCTGCGTGGTCCATGTTCCTGCCGATGAAGACCACCTCGTTGAGGCGGTCGCCGTACGGCTCTTTACAGCGCGCGTCGATGTTGCGGCGCTCGTCGGTGCCGGGCGCTGGCCAGCGGCTGCGGGGGGCGGCGGCCCACCAGCGGCCCACGGGTTCGTGCGTGGCGGTGTTGCCGGCGCGCGTGAAGTTCACCACCCAATCGGGGCGGCTGGCCAGCCACACATAGCCCTTGGCGCGCAGCAGGCCCGGCAGCGGCAGATCCATGAAGGTGGAGAAGCGCCAGGGGTGCAGCGGCTCGTGGCTGCGCAGCACGAAGCTTTCGATGCCGTAGGCCTCGCTCTCGAGGGTGTGCCGGCCTTCCAGCTCGCGCACCCAGCCGGGCATCTGGCTGGCGCGTTCCATGTCGAACAGGCCCGTGCCCAGCACCTCCTTCAGCGGCACGCGGCCATGGTCGGCGAAGACGACCCGGGCCACCGGATTCCGCGCCTTGACGACGGCGGTCACCTCGTCACGCCGCGCCTCATCGACCTTGTCGATCTTGTTGATCGCCACCACGTCGGCAAACTCGATCTGCTCGGTCAAGAGCGCCGCCAGCGTGCGGATGTCGTCGGGCCCGGCGGTTTCGCCGCGCTGCTCCAGCAGGACGGTGCTGGAGTAGTCGGCCAGCAGGTTGTGCGCATCGACCACCGTCACCATCGTGCCGATCTGCGCTACCTCGCCCAGGCTGTCGCCGTTTTCGTCGGTGAAGTTGAAGGTGGCCGCTACTGGAAGCGGCTTGCCGATCCCGGTGTTTTCGATCAACAGGTAGTCGAAGCGTCCCTCGGCCGCCAGCTTGCGGACCTCCACCAGCAGGTCTTCACGCAGCGTGCAGCAGATGCAGCCGTTGCTCATTTCCACCAACTTCTCGTCGGTTCGCGATAGGGCGGCACCGGCGTTGCTAGCGCTGCGGTCCACCAGCGACGCGTCGATGTTGACCTCGCTCATGTCGTTGACGATCACCGCGCCACGCGCAGCCCTTCGCGGTTGGCCAGCACATGATTGAGCAGCGTGGTCTTGCCCGCGCCGAGGAAGCCGGACAGCACGGTGACGGGGAGACGGGTCATAGTGTCGATGGCTGCTAATGAGAATGCAATATCATACACGACGACGGGCGTGCTTTTGCTGCGGACTACAATCCCACCCATGGAACGACACACACCGCAGAGGGCAGCAGTCCTGGCAGCCATCGCGAGCGCGGGGCGGCCCTTGCTACCCCAGGAGGTGCTCGAGCTGGCCGCCAGTCAGGCACCGACGCTCAGCATTGCGACCGTCTACCGCGCGCTGAAGAAGCTGGCAGACGAGGGCAGCATCTGCCCGGTGGCGCTCGCAGGCGAGCCAGTGCGCTACGAGGCTGCGGGTCAGGGGCATCACCACCACTTCCAGTGCCGGGAGTGCCGCCGCGTCTACGACGTAGCAGGATGTGTGGGTGGTTTGGGCGGGCTGGTGCCGCCTGGCTTCACCCTGGAGGAGCACGAGGTGATCCTCTACGGTCGATGTGCCGAGTGCACCCCTGCGCGCGAACGACGCTGGCTATGTCACCGTGACCCCTAGCCTGCACTTCGAGGTGAGTCGGCGAATTCGGGAGGAGTTCGACAACGGCAAGCACTACTACGAGCTGCACGGCCAGCAGATCATCGTGCCGGGTGATCCCACCCAGCGGCCAGATGCCGGCGCGCTCCGATGGCACAACGAGCAGTGCTTCAAGGGGTAAGGATGGCGAGCTGGAACTGTCCCAAGCGATTCCGTACCGACCCCTCAAAAGTCAGGAGGTCCTGAGACAAAGCCCGTCTCAGACGCCGTTCCGGCCCAACCGGCCGAAGGCGCAGTCAGGAGCCCATAACGCAAAGCCCTGCGTGGTGCGGGGCTCTGAGCGCCTAACAACCCGACAAAGCGAGTTAGCAGGTCTTGTTCTGGCGGGCCCCAAGGGATTCGAACACTCACTACCTCCCCACCCCCCGGTTCACCCCGCGCATCACCTCTTCGATCCGGGTGTCGATCGCGCGCACGCGGTTCTGCCATCCCGGGTCGCTGCGCAGTTGCTCCTCGCGCTTGAGCTTCTGGAGCCGGCTCACGGCAATCTCGGCCTGGTTGCCCATGCCGATCAACTCCACAAGCGGTTCGCTCTTGCGAAAGCCCTCGGCGTCTTCGCCTGCCTTGATGCGGCCCTTGTACTCGTTTTCGACCTGGTTGAGCCGCTTGAGGTTGCGGTAGAAAAGTTCGGACTCGCCCGAGACCCCTCGGGTGCTGCCGTAGAGCCGCCCGATCAGCGGAATCTTGTGCGCGGGAAGCTCCTCCCCGGTGAAGGGGGCTGAGGCGGTCTGTGCGAGCTTTCCAATCTCGCCTCATCCGACTGCTCAAACCGATTGGGGGCATCCCTCCGGCAGAAGCTGAGGCAAACTACTGGAAGCAGCGAAGTGCTGCCAGCACCTCGACAGAGGTATCAACTTAAGCCAACCAGCCTCCACGAAAT
>VGHO01000254.1 GCA_016868175.1 Betaproteobacteria bacterium | reverse complement strand
GCGCTCGAAATCGCCTCCAGCCGATCCGCACGCACCCTCAATCGCCCACGCCACCCTGGGTGCTCGCGGGCCTGCTCGAGGAGCCATGAGGCGTAGCCGTGCCATGAGGTTTCGCCCGAGGGCACCAGGTGAAACAGGCCAGCCGGCGCCCCATCCACGCCCGCACTGGCAGCCCCGGCAGCCTTCGGAAAAATCACGCGGCGCAACTGCTCCACGATGAACCGCGTTGGGGTGGGCACACCCCACTGGTCGCTCACCACCCGCAGCCGGTCGCGCTCGCAGGCAAGCCGCAGGATCGTCCTGGCAAAGTTCTGCCCGTGGGCTCCCACCACCCAGGAGCAGCGCAGCACCAGCGCCCTGGAGTTGGCCTCGAGCAACGCACATTCGCCCTCGCGCTTGGTGGCGCCGTAGACTCCGAGCGGCGCGGGACTGTCGCTCTCGCGGTAGGGCGCATTCGAGCGGCCGTCAAACACATAGTCGCTCGAAAAATGCACGACCCGGGTGCCGCTGGTGTTACCCGGCGCACCCCGGGTGGATCTTCCAAGCAACCCTGGAAACCAGCCGTTCACCTGCGCAGCAAGTTCCGGCTCGCTCTCAGCGCGGTCCACTGCGGTGTAGGCGATCGCATTGATCACCAGGTCGGGCTGATGTTGGTCGAGGAGGGCCGCAAGTGAGGCCTCGATCGCCGCGCGGCTCTCGTGCCCCACATCGAGTTGTGCGCGGGTGGTTCCAAGCAGCTGCACCCGGACCGGCACCTCCTCACCTTCGCTGGAACCCCTCGGAGGGCTCCCGCCGAGATCGCGCATCAACTGCCAGCCCAGTTGTCCGGTGGTTCCCAGCACAAGGATCTTCACCGCTTCCCGCCTCCGGAAAGGGCCTGGCCCCTCCTCACAACTGCCCCTCCGCCTGCAATACGGCAAGCGTGGGCGCGGCAGCATCCCGCGCTGCGAGGCTGGGCAGTGTTGCAGGGGCGGGCAACAACCCGCTCGCGGCACCCGCGAGCGCATCGCGAGTGAGCGTTGCGTGGAGTTCCTCGAGAGGCCACGCGATGCCAAGTGCCGGATCGTTCCAGAGCAGGGCGCGCTCGTGCTCCGGCATCCAGTAGGCGGTGGTCTTGTAGAGGAAGTCTGCGCTTTCCGACAGCACGAGAAAGCCGTGCGCAAAACCAGGCGGAATCCACATCTGGCGGTGGTTCTCCGCGCTCAGTTCACAAGCAAAATGCTGCCCGAACCCCTGCGAATCGGCCCGAAGATCCACGGCCACATCCCACACCCGACCCACCGTGACCCGCACCAGTTTGCCCTGCGGATGCACCCGCTGGTAGTGCAGACCGCGCAACACCCCGCAACGCGAGCGCGAATGGTTGTCCTGCACGAAGTTTGCCTGCACACCAGTTGCCCGAGCAAAGTCTCTTGCGTTCCAGCTTTCGAGGAAGAAACCCCGCGCGTCGCCGTAGACTTTTGGCTCGAGCACCAGCAGACCCTCGAGCGGTGTGGTTATCACCTGCATGGTCAGAGCGGCCGCATGGTCAGAGCAACTGCTGGTGCAGGATCCGGATCAGATACTGCCCGTATTCGTTCCTTAGCATCGGCGCGGCAAGACGCTCGAGTTGGCCCGCATCGATCCATCCGCTGCGAAACGCAATCTCCTCCGGACATGCGATCTTCAGGCCCTGGCGCTTTTCGATCGTCTGGACAAAACTTGCCGCTTCCATCAGCGACTCGTGCGTACCGGTATCGAGCCAGGCATAGCCGCGCCCCATATGCTCCACCTCGAGTTGGCCGAGTTCGAGATAGCGCCGGTTCACGTCGGTGATCTCGAGCTCGCCGCGTGCCGATGGCTTGATGCTGGCGGCGATCTCGGCCACCTGCGCATCGTAGAAATAAAGACCGGTCACTGCATAGTTCGAGCGAGGCTTTCGGGGCTTTTCCTCGAGCGACACTGCACGCCCCCTGGCGTCGAACTCCACCACACCGTAGCGCTCCGGATCCTTCACGTGATACGCAAACACGGTGGCGCCCGAGGTGCTCGCCACCGCGCGCTGGCAGGCTTTCTGCAGATCATGGCCGAAGAAAATATTGTCGCCAAGAATCAGCGAGCTATTGCGACCTTGCACAAACGCCCGGCCGATAAGGAAGGCCTGCGCGAGCCCGTCAGGTGAAGGCTGCACCGCATAACGGATCTGCATTCCCCACTGTGTTCCGTCGCCGAGCAGATCGCTGAAGCGCGGTGTGTCCTGCGGGGTGGAAATGATCAGCACATCCCGGATTCCGGCAAGCATCAGCGTACTCAGCGGATAGAACACCATCGGCTTGTCGTAGACCGGAAGGAGCTGCTTCGACACCACCTGCGTTACCGGATAAAGCCGGGTCCCCGACCCGCCGGCCAGCACGATGCCGCAGCGCGCACCGGGCGCGAAGCCAGTGCGCACCCCACCCGCGCGCACCTCACCCGCGGGCACCTCACCCGCGCGCATCTCATCAGCGCGCTCAACCACGGTGGTCAGGCTCCATCATCACGATTCACGCTTCGAACGCACCGGGTTTCGGCAACCCGGCGCCAGCCCTGGAGCCGAGCCCGCGCCGTTGCTCAAGGCGGCCTGCCCAATCCTGATGCTCCAGATACCAGGCGATCGTCTTGCGGATACCTGAGGCGAAACTCTCCTCGGGCTGCCAGCCCAGTTCGTGGCGCAGTTTCAGCGCATTGATCGCATAACGCCGATCGTGCCCCGGACGATCGGTGACGAAGCGAATCTGCTCCGCGTAGGAGAGCCCGTCGGGGCGCGGGTGCATCTCATCCAGGAGCCTGCAAAGCGTGCGCACAAGCTGAAGGTTGCTCATCTCGGCATCGCCGCCAATGTTGTACACCTCGCCCACCCGGCCGTGCCGGAGCACAGTGCGGATCGCCGCGCAATGGTCAGCCACGTAGAGCCAGTCGCGAACATTGCTGCCATCGCCATACACCGGAAGCGGCTTGCCATGCAGGGCATGGCTGATCATCAGCGGGATCAACTTCTCCGGATACTGCAAAGGGCCGTAATTGTTGGAGCAGTTGGTTGTAACAGCCGCAAGGCCGTAGGTGTGGTGCCAGGCGCGCACCAGATGGTCGCTCGCAGCCTTGCTGGCCGCATAAGGGCTGTTGGGCGCGTAGGGCCGGGTTTCGGTAAACGCCGGTTCCTGGGCTCCCAGCGATCCGTAGACTTCATCGGTTGACACATGCAGAAAACGAAACGAGTCTTGCAGCGGTAGTGCCCTGGCCGCCTCGAGCAGGTTGAAGGTGCCCAGCACATTGGTCTGGATGAACGCTGCGGGACCGTCGATCGATCGGTCGACATGGCTTTCTGCGGCAAAGTGCACGATGGCACGCGGGCGATGCCTCGCAACAAGGTCCTTCACGGCCTGATCTGCGCGCAGATCTGTGCGCGAAAACAACACCTGCCCGTCGAAACGCCCATCCCGGCTCACCGGGGCGAGATTGTCGAGATTGCCCGCATAACTCAGGCAATCCAGCACCAGAAGTGGTTCTTCGGAATGCCTTACCCACTCGAGAACAAAATTCGAGCCGATGAAGCCTGCGCCTCCGGTCACGATGAGCATGTTGTGG
>VGHO01000253.1 GCA_016868175.1 Betaproteobacteria bacterium | reverse complement strand
GCGGCGTCGAGCGCTGCGCGAGCACCGCGTTCTCCGCAACGGTCTCGAGCGAGAGCCGCGTGCCGCGAGCAAGCCGAAACGGCGGATCAACGAGGTACGGTCGGTCGACATGACCATTCCATCGGTCGATGCGGACGAGAGTCTTCGCACGGCCGTCGGGGCCGACGGCCCATAGGCAGCAACTAGCATGGAACAACTTGCAAAGTGGGCGGACCAACGCGACAGACACCAGCAGATGTCCATCGGTATAGCGCACGCCTGACAGGATCCGCTGAGCCCTATCGTGCGTCGGGTGGCCGGGGTCGGTACCCCATAGCCACCGTCAGTATCGCACTCTCGGAGGATAAACCATGAATCAACAATCTGAAGACAAACCGGCGCAAGGTAAATTCTTCCTAGCGATCGCTGGCGCGAATCTCTTGGTATCGATCCTCGCGCTGGTCATCATCTGGCAGACCGTAACGGCTGTCAGGCCGGTGGAGGCCAAGATGACCGATGCGATCGATCGGCTGAGAGCCGCATCCGACCGCACCGAAACGGTGTCAGACTCTCTTTCCGCCATCGGTGACGAACTGAAGCGCTGGACGGGGCGCAATGAACAGATCGCCGGATCGGTGAAGTCACTCGATGACCGCGTGGCCCAGATCGCTGGCGAGACGAAACTCCTGGGCGAGATCTTGCGTCCTCGATTGACCGCTCAGGAACTACGCAAGGCTGTCGCAAACGCGGAGGAGCGGTGGTTGCCAGCGACGCGCCCAACAGCGATCCCTTCCGAGAGCGACGAACTCCGTGCGGATGTTGCGGAACTCGAGCTCGCGTTGCCACAGGGAGAAAGCGCCGCGTATGCGTCTTCGATCCGCATGCTCGCATGGTGGGCCGATGCAATCGAGTTGATCGCCGCCACGCCAGATGACGACCGAACCTCGCAAGGCATCATGGAGGGGTCGCAGGCCCTCATCACGACGGCGCCAGTGCTGGTACCCGACTGGGCCTACGACGCGCTGAATAGCGTGCGAGCTCGGGAGATCTTGCGCATTGCAACCAAACGCGGCTCCGATGCCGCGGCGACTGCAGATCAGTTGAACGCGCTCGAGGACTTCCTTGCATCGGTGCGGGGGTCGCTTGCTCCCAATGATCAGGCGTTGCTCAGCCAGCTTCAGCGTGAGATCGGAGATCGGCGTGCGAAAGCCGAGAACGCCGAGCTGGTTCAGGAATTCACCACGTTGAGGGACGAGTGGAACAGATTTGCCGCGCGGACTGATCTCAGCGCAGATCTTCAGTTGGAGGCCCTTGCGATTACGGCCGCACAACTCTCGCAGCTCGTCATCGAACTTGCGGATGCGAAGTCGCCGATGACGAATGAAGCCGCCAACTTCAGTGAGACCTGTCGCAAGCACCTAGCGGATCGCTCGAAGAGCGCGTATGAGCGGAAGCGGCTTGCCTACCAGAAATGGGCGCTAGACCAAATCGACAAAGCAGATAAACTCTATGAAAAGTATTCGGGATACCTTTATGATGATGAAGAGGGCTATATCACTACGTTGATAACTCACCTTGCTCCGATCAACCAGAGCGAGTTGGAACCATCAATTCTGGCGCACTACACCAAGGTGTGGAACGAAATGATGAACGAACTCAAGCCGGAAGAGAAGAACAGGGTCACCAAGGCTGTATCGGAGACCAAGCAGATGCAATTGGGGGATGTATGAACCCTCCCCTCGCACTCGCACGGTGGACGATCGCACTGGCGGTCCTGCTGATCTATGCAAGAGTGGCGCAGGCGGAACCTTGGGACGCGCAGGATGCGCGCCACGCCGATGCCCTCAAGGCATTCGTCTCCGACTCCGCGTTGTTTCCGCGCCTTTCGAATGGTGCAGTCTCCGGCTGCATCGCAGAGCCTGCGCACCTCGTGCGGTACCTCAAGCGTCAGGGAGTCGAGATCGACGCAGACGACGCTGACCTTTTGCTCAAGCAAGTGTCTCTGAAGGTGAAGGGCCGGAAGCCCGGGGACATTCGGGCCGATGCGCTAGTGACCGCATACAGACCCGGCTCGAGTGGGCGGCACGGCGATTTCGCGGAACTCGATTACATCAAGCAGAATCCCGGGTCTGCAGTATGGAGTGGCGCAGGATCGCAGACGACGGACATCACCTTCCGCGGTTTGAATGGTGAGGTGATCGGCTATGGGCAGCTCAAGTGCAAGTCGACCGCCATGAGCTCTGCACACGGTGTCGTCGAAAACTTCGTGAAGTCACATTCGAGCGACTGGCCCGGGAAGAAGTCGCTGGAGTTCATCGGCCTGATCCCCAGCGATCAGTTCGACGAGCTGGTGAAGCGAGGCGTGCTTGATGCCGACGGCACGATGAAGCCGGCGGAGTTTGAGAAGTCGGTTGCGCAGATCGACCGAAATCTGGAGTCCAATGGATACGGTGCGCAGAACCGCGAGCGACTAAGAGTCGGTCGAAAGGCGATCGGTAGCCCGGCATCCGGTGCGCCCCTCCTGCGCTTCAAGCCTCTGCCGCAAACGTACGCGGAGCTTCGCGAAATGGCTGACAAGTTTGACGCAGACATCATTCGGCGGCAAGCTGCAAGGGGCCAGAATCAACTGCTGCGCCCGCCGTCTTTGCGCGCATCAAAGGGTGTGCCGGGTACCAGGTGGTCTGCGGCGATCAGCGTGGCGGGAGGTCTGGCAGGCTTCGCGGCAATCGGATCCGCGCAGGATGCGCCACGTGCAACGCTCAACGTATTGGACGCGGCCTCTGGGCTCGCCGCCGAGTCCGGCGGTTTCTACAACGGGAACCAGAAGCGTGCGCTGGATCGGCTGGTCAAGCGGCTTCCCAAGGCGCTGCGTCCGAAGCTTCCGAGGGTCGCTTCAATCAGGCAGATCAGCAGGGTGGCCGCCCGTGCGGCGGTGGTGGTGGCGGTTCTCTATGTGGGGTGGGAGACATACCAGTTCCTGAACGGAAAGATGTCCACCCGGGAGTTCCAGTCGTCAATGGCGGGGCTCGGCGGGGGTCTGCTTGGTGGAGCCGCGGCTGGCGCGGCCGCGGGGCTGGCCGGGGGTCCGTGCGCGTTCATCACGGTACCCCTCTTTAGCGCGATCGGGGCCATCATCGGCGGGATTGCTGGCTCCAGCGCCGTCGACAGCTACTGGAGTTCGCTTGACAAGGCGGAACTCGATTACGCGATCGAACTCATCCGAAAGCGCATTGACGCGGAGCTCCCCAAGTGACCAATCGCTTCCCGGGGATGTCAGCGCGAGCGAGAATGCGGTTGGACTTGCGCGCGGAGGAAGCGCGTGCGCGCAAGCCCCTGCGCCACTGCGTCAGCGTCAAGAAGGTTGATCCAGGCCGTGGCTAGACCCAGACGCCGATCGTCGCGCGAGATCGCGCGGCGAGTCAGCGTCCTGCGGGCGTTCGGACGAGTCGCGCTCCAAAGAGCTCGTTGCGTGTCGCCGGCGGAGCCGAACTGCGAGCGTTCCTTCCCTGCGTTCCCGCTGCATCTGCCCAGCAGCCGCCGCGAACGATGCGCGCCGAGCCCTCTGCGTCGCTCGTCCAGTTCCAGAGGACTCCAGAGAGACCCTCCCGACAGTCAAACGTACCGGTCCATTCAGTCTCACTCGGAAGCCGCC
>VGHO01000252.1 GCA_016868175.1 Betaproteobacteria bacterium | reverse complement strand
GTGCGCGCCGACCTGCTGCTTGCGAAGTTCGAGCAGCAAAGTGCGGCCAACACCATCCAGATCCTCACCCAGCCGATCACTTCACCCACGGAGCAACGCCGATGAGCCGATCCAATCCTGGCGCAGGACGCCCGACGGTCCGGGCTGCGTGGCTGTCGGCCCCTCGATGCAGCAGACGCCCACAAGGCTCACTGTCTCTATAATCCGATCGCATCCGCTCTGCGGGTCCCTGCTTCCCTCAGCCTCTGAGGCGATGTCGGGTGAAGCCCGCGATCAACCCTCTCGAAAAGCATGCCCGTGAGCATCGAAGCCGAACGCGTAAACGCCCTGGAATCCCTGATCACCGACCTGAGCGGCCGACTTGCCGAACTTCGGGGGTATCTTTGACTATGAGCAAAAGCGCAACCGCCTCGAGATCGTGAACGCGGCGCTCGAGGCTCCGGATGTGTGGAGCGATCCGGGCAAGGCGCAGGAGTTGGGTAAGGAGAAGAAGGCGCTCGACACCGTCGTTGGCGGCATCGACGGCATTGCTCAAAGCCTGGGCGACGCCCGCGAACTCTACGCCTTGGCCCGCGCAGAAAACGACGCAGACACCCTGCATGCGCTCGAGGCGGATGTGGCGAGCCTGCAGTCTCTGGTCGAAACGATGGAGTTTCGGCGCATGTTTGCCAATCCAGCCGACCCCAACGACTGCTTTCTGGAAATCCAGTCGGGAGCGGGCGGCACCGAGGCGCAGGACTGGGCGCAGATGTTGCAGCGTCAGTACCTGCGCTACTGCGAACGCAAGGGTTTCCGCACCGAGTTGCTTGAAGAGACCGAAGGCGACACCGCCGGCATCAAGGGATGCACCATCAAGGTGGAGGGCGAGTATGCCTACGGCTACCTGCGTACCGAAACGGGGATTCACCGCCTGGTGCGCAAGTCGCCCTTCGACGGCAACAGCGGTCGTCACACCTCCTTCGCCTCAATCTATGTGTACCCCAAGGTCGACGACACGATCGCGATCGAGATCAACCCAGCTGATCTTCGGGTGGATGTCTTTCGCGCCTCGGGCGCGGGGGGGCAGCACATCAACAAGACCGAGTCGGCGGTACGCATCACGCACCTGCCCACCAACATCGTTGTGCAATGCCAGAACGATCGCAGCCAGCACCGCAACCGCGACGAAGCGATGGGCATGCTCCGTGCGCGTCTTTTCGAGTTCGAGCTCCGCAAGCGCCGCGCGGAGCAGGACAAAGTGGAAGCGAGCAAGACCGACATCGGCTGGGGTCATCAGATCCGCTCCTATGTGCTCGATCAGTCGCGCATCAAGGACCTGCGTACCAACTTCGAGACCAGCAACACCAGGGTTGTCCTCGATGGTGACCTCGACGACTTCGTCCACGCCAGCCTGAAGCTGGGTGTGTGAGATGCAGGAGGCTCACGACGCCAACCCTCTGATTGCCGAGCGGCGCGAGAAGCTCGCGCGGTTGCGGGCAAGCGGCGAGCCGGCGTTTCCCAACGATTTCCGGCGGCGCGACCGTGCGAGCGATCTGCTCGCGCGTCATGCTGCAAGGTCGCGCGAGGAACTCGACGGGCTGGCGATCGAGGTGGCGCTGGCCGGACGCATGATGCTCAAACGGGTGCAAGGCAAGGCGAGCTTTGCCACGCTGCAGGACGGGGCTGATCGCATCCAGATCTGGATGAATGACGACCGGCTCGGCCCTCAGGCGCACGAGGCCTTCAAACACTGGGACATCGGCGACATCGTAGCGGTGGAGGGACGGCTTTTCCGCACGATGAAGGGCGAGCTCTCGGTCCGCGCCGCCCGGCTGAGGTTGCTATGCAAGTCACTGCGTCCGCTGCCCGAAAAGTTCCATGGCCTTGCCGATCAGGAAACCCGCTACAGGCAACGCTACGTGGATCTGATCGTGAATCAGGACAGCCGCGCGACCTTCGTGCGCCGCTCAAGGCTCACAGCGGTTCTGCGCACGCTGATGAACGAGGCCGGCTTTCTCGAGGTTGAGACGCCCATGATGCAGCCGATCCCCGGTGGTGCGGTGGCGCGGCCGTTCAAGACGCACCACAACGCGCTCGAAATCGACATGTACCTGCGCGTTGCGCCCGAGCTCTACCTGAAACGGCTGATCGTGGGGGGCTTCGACAGGGTTTTCGAGATCAACCGCAACTTTCGCAACGAAGGCATCAGTACCCGGCACAACCCCGAATTCACGATGATGGAGTTCTATGCGGCCTTCACCGACTACCGCTGGCTGATGGACTTCACCGAGGCACTGCTGCGCGAGACTGCGCAGCAGGTTTGCGGCACTTCGGTGCTTGCCTACCAGGGCCGCACGCTGGACCTCTCCAAACCCTTCGCCCGGATGACGATCGTTGAGGCGATCCGCAGCGAACGACCCGACTGGGACGAGGCTGCACTGCAGGATGAGGCATTCCTTCGCGCCGAGTTGCGCACGGCTTCGGTGGTGGATGCTGAATCGCCGGCGCTTCGCTGCGCGCCAGTGGGCGTACTGCAACTCGCGCTGTTCGAAGCCTGCGCCGAGTCGGCGATGTGGCACCCGGTATTCATCGTGGACTATCCGGTCGAGGCGTCGCCACTTGCCCGTGCATCGGACACCCGCGCCGGAACCACCGAACGCTTCGAACTCTTCATCGCGGGGCGCGAAATTGCCAACGGCTTCTCCGAACTCAACGACCCGGAGGATCAGGCGCGACGATTCCAGGCGCAAGCGACAGCGAAAGCACAGGGCGACGAGGAAGCAATGTTTTTCGATGCGGACTACATCCGTGCGCTTGAATACGGTATGCCACCGACCGGAGGCTGCGGCATCGGTATCGACCGGTTCACGATGCTGCTGACCGACAGGGCAAACATTCGCGACGTGATCCTCTTTCCTGCCCTGCGACCCGAAGGAACCCACAAGGACCGCAGCGAGGAAACGGGGCAAGCGGAAAGCAGGCCCGAAGGAGGCAGTGCCTAGGCGGGACTGGTGGCGGAGTAGCAACTACTCCAGATCGTCGATCCAAGCCTGCTGGATTGCCTCGAGAATCTTCTCCCCGCTGCGTTGGGGATCGTCGTTGAAGCGGGGCAGCGCCATCACCCAGCGGTGCAGGTCGGTAAAGCGTAATGTCTTGGGGTCGACTTCGGGGTGCGCTTGCGCCAGCGCCTCAGCCAGCGCAAGAATGTCGGTCCACTTCATCCAGCCTCCTTGCGCTCGTTTGTTGCGCAGAAATCCCCACGCCAACAGATCCCTGCGCTCCTCGTAACGGAATCGAGTTTCCGGGGCAACACGGGCTTCAATGCGCCCCAAAAACCTCCTCGAGGGTCCGCGCATCCAGCACACGATCGGCCCAGACCTCGAGTTGTTCAAGGGTGGCCTTGTGGAGGCGAAGCTCGGCTTCTTCGGATAGCTTGCCGAACCGCTTGTGAAGTTGGCGCTTCAAGACAGCAGCTTCGCCTTGCTGGATGCCTTCCTGCATGCCTTGCTGCATGCCCTGCTGCATGCCTTGCTCCATGCCGCGCTTGATGGCAAGACGCTCAACGCTCGTGACGTAAGGCATTCGGGTTTCTCCTTCCAAAGTTTCGATAGCTTGCCACAGCTCCTGCTCCAGGCTGTCGGGCAGCCACATCATCCAGTCCAGCAC
>VGHO01000251.1 GCA_016868175.1 Betaproteobacteria bacterium | reverse complement strand
CGCCGCCTGCTCCCTGATGACGATCTGGCTACTGCCGATCGCAGCGCCCTCGCCCGCTCGAAAGACCGCGAAAGTCACTGCTCCAGGTACGCTGCTCGAGGTCGACGACGATGCGTTCGTTGTCGATCGAAGTGAAAAGAAGTGCTCCGGCAACGTCAAATCCATACGGGACAACCCGGTCGATCTCGATGCGCAGTATCCCCGTGGCGTCGTAGTCCACGCGTAGTTCCCGATTCCAATGGGAACGTGCCGGTGAATAGCTGACCTCACAGAGGTAGACCGCATGTTGCGTGGCGCTGCTGTTTGAGGTTGCGGCAAACGCGGCATCTCGAGCTTCTGCAACGGCAACTCCGGCCGCGCTCCCGGCAGGCGCAGCTGCCAACCCGGCAAGCCACACCGCAGCCATGAACCGCCGCGACGGCCGCAGGACAGCCTCCGGGAAAGCAAGCGCGGTGAAGACGTCCTCAGGTTGTGAGCTTGCGACCGAGCTTGCGCTCGACTGCCCCGGTCTTTGCCAACAGACGCCCCGCTGGCGCATCGCGATAGTCCACCTTGATCTGTACGCCGATGCGCTTGCAATCGGCCTGGAGATGCTTGAAGCATGCGGTCACCACTGCCATCACTTCATCCCATTCGCCCTCGAGAATCGTGCCCATCGGGGTGAGCTGATAGACCAGACCACTCTGGTCGACGATGTCAAGGACGCGCGCCACAAACCCGCTGAGGCTTTCGCCCTGCCCGCCGGGTGCGATCGAGAATTCGAGAAGTACCATCGTTCCTTGAGCTTTGCGCGAGCTTTCGCAGGATCATCCAGCAAACGCAATCGAATGGACAGCCCGGCGCCCCACCTCCACACGCCGTCATAGCGCATCGTTGCATGCCAGACTATACAGGTCCGGATCAGATCGCAAGAATCCGCGCAAACTCGGGCGGCAGGCAGGTGGGTTATCCACAAAGTTCTGCACCATTACCTCACCGTCTGCCGGTCTCGCTGCGGAGCTGCCCGGCCGTATACTCCACCAACGGATGTCATGTACGAAAGGCGAGATTCCATGGTCCACGTCATCGCTGTCATCACCACCAGGCCCGGTCGGCGCCACAAGGTGCTCGAAGCCTTTCGGGCAAACATGCCAGCCGTTCATGCGGAGCAAGGCTGCATCGAATACGCACCGGCCACCGATTGTGCTGCGGTTCTTCCGATCCAGACCGACTTCGGTCCGGAAACCTTCGTTGTGATCGAAAAGTGGGAGAGCGCGGAAGCGCTTCAGGCGCATGCGGTGGCCCCGCACATGATCGCCTACGGTGCTAGTGTCAAGGACGACATCAGCACCCGGGTCATCCACGTTCTTCAGCCTGCCTGAGGAGGGAAAAGTCATGTCAACACCTGTTGCCGCAAGCCCGCCTTCCCGGAGCCGACGTGCGCTTGTACGCGCGGCTGCAGGTCTTCCGCTGGTGGTTGCGGGGTCCTCCTTCGGGCAGGGTTATCCCTCGCGGGCCATTCGGCTGATTTGTCCGTTTCCTCCCGCCGGGGCAGTTGATATCGCGTGTCGCGCCTTGTCTGCCGAGCTGAGCAGACAACTCGCAGTCAACATCGCGGTTGAGAACAGGCCGGGCGCGGGCGGCAACGTGGGGCTGGTCGAGGCGGTGAAATCCGCACCCGATGGTTACACGCTCTACATGTCAACGAGCGGAATCCAGGCGATCAATCCGGTGCTCTACGACAAGATGCCTGCGGATCCCAACAAGGACCTCGCGCCGATTTCCGCTCTGGTTTCGCTCAACAATGTGCTGGTACTTCACCCCTCGGTGAAGGTTGGCAGCGTGAAGGAACTGGTCGCCCTGGCGCGATCCAATCCGGGCAGGCTCACCTACGCCTCGAGCGGCAACGGTACATCCATCCATATGTCGGGCGAGATGTTCAAGGCACTGGCGGGTGTCGACATGGTGCATGTTCCCTACAAGGGCAGTGCACCTGCGCTCGTCGACCTGCTTGGCGGCCAGGTGCAGCTGATGTTCGACAACATCCCGTCTGCGCTTCCCCACATCAGGTCGGGAAAGCTCAAGGCACTTGCCACCACCGGCGCAAAGAGGGATGCGGCGCTGGCCGACCTGCCAACCATCGCGGAATCGGGCATTGCAGGCTACGAGTCCGACGTCTGGTTCGGACTCACGGCCCCTGCAGCAACGCCGCGCGACATCATCGTGCGCCTCAGCGATGAATGCCAGAAGGCCGTGAAGGCGCCCGCTTTCGTGAAGCGCATGACCGAACTCGGCTACAACATGCTCGGGACCAGCGCCGAGCAGATGGCGGAGATGACGCGCACTGCGATCGCGCGATGGGCGCCCATCGTGAAGGCTTCGGGCGCCAAAGTCGACTGATCTGAAGCCCTCAGCCGAGCCATCGCGCGTACTCGTAGTAGATCGGCAGCCCCAACAGCAGGTTGAAGGGTAGCGTCACGCCGAGCGAAGAGGTGAGATAGATCCCCGGGTTTGCATCCGGGAGCGACGCCCGGCAGGCCGCAGGCGCGTCGATGAACGACGCACTGGCACAAATCGCCCCAAACACGAAGGCGCCGCCGGTACCCAACCCGGCGAGATGCGCCAGGGTCACGCCAACGATCCCGTGAAGCAGCGGCATCACCACGCCGAATACCGTCATGAAGGCGCCAACCTGCCTGAAGACTTGCGCCTGCCGTGCAGCGGTGATTCCCATCTCGAGAAGAAAGAGCATGAGCATCCCGCGAAACAGTCCCTCGTAGAAGGGCGAAATCTGTTGCCACTGCCTGTCGGTCGCGACGATGCCGATCGTCATGCCGCCCAGCAACAACAGGATGCCGCGGCCGCGGATCACGCTCAGGAAAAGTTCCCCTGCCCGTATTCCTGCGCTCCGACTGCCTCCCAGGGCCACCCGTGCAATCACCAGCGAATAGATCACACCAAACTCCATGAGGGCCACCATCGCGGCCATGAAGCCCTCTGCGGGTGATCCCATCGCCGCTGCGAAACTCATCGACGCAAAGAAGGTCGCTGTCGACACCGAACCGTAGTGGGCGGCAATCGCGGCAGCGTTGCTGATGTCCATCCTGCCGAAGCGCCGGGTCACGAAGTACACGAGCGTCGGGATGGCAAACGTCATCAGGAGGGTAATTCCGAGGAGCGGAAGGATCGCACCGAGGTTCGCCTTTGCAAGCTCCCTTCCCCCGCCGATCCCCAGGGAGAAAAGCAGGTAGATCGAAAGCAACTTCACGACGGACTCCGGGAGTTCGAGTTCGCTCCGGACCGCGCCAGCGATCGCACCCAGCAAAAACGCCAGCACGATGGGTTGCAGGAGATTGGTGACGAGCAAGTCTGCTGAAGCCATGTTGATCCCTCCAGAGCACGCCGACCAGACGGCAAGTTGACTGACTGCGGCAATCTAGGTGCTCATGACTCTGAAGTCCAATTCATCTTTCTACACAAATTGTTTGATAATCTCAAAAACCTCATGGCTGATCTCAACTTCCATCATCTGCGCTACTTCTGGGTGGTGGCGCACCGCCGCCACCTCACCCGTGCCGCAGAGGCCTTGCATGTCTCGCCTTCAGCGCTGTCGATCCAGCTGCGTCAACTTGAGGAACGGCTGGGGCATGCCCTGTTCGAGCGCCGCAACAGGAA
>VGHO01000250.1 GCA_016868175.1 Betaproteobacteria bacterium | reverse complement strand
CTACAAGGCCGATACAGCGTTCCTCAATCGTTATGCGCGGCTGGCTGCAAGCGACGACGGGTTTTGTGAAGTACTCGAGGAGTTGCTGGGGATGCATCGACTCCACGGTGCACCGATCGGGCCTACAATGGGCTCGCGAAGCGATGTGGGATGAACGGTGTGTACCTCCTCGCTTGACGACCCGCTGCCGATTGAATTCCTGATCAGTACGGTGGCAGCACTGCTCGAAGGCGTGCGTCATGTGGCGGTGGGTGCCTCATCACCCATCCCCGGAGCGGGCGCCCTCCTTGCTCGCGCTTTGTCTTGCAACCTCGCCGACACAACGCCTTGCGCTCAGCGCCTCGGCACTCCAGAGGCAGACCTTGAGGCGGACTCTGGGGTGCGGAGCCTGCCCCGATCCCGACGGGTCCGCGTTTCAATTCTCGGCTCGCGACGGCATCACGCCATGACCAACGGCGGCGTTGAACTCTTTGACCTAGCGGCCACCGGTCGAATCGATGCCTTCTTTCTGGGCGGCGGGCAGATCGATGCTGCGGCCAACATCAACCTCGTGGGAATTGGCGATTACCCCTCCACGCTTACCCGGTGGCCCGGGTCTTTTGGTTCTGCTTATCTGTATCACCTGGTGCGGAGGGTAATTCTATTCCGACTCGAACACAGCCGACGGGTGTTCGTCCCCAGGGTGGACTTTGTATCAGCCTGCGGGAGCAGCCCGGAGGGCGAGTACCGGCCGGGGGGGCCGATTGCGCTGCTGACCGGTCTGTGCCTTTTTCGCTTTGATCGGAATCGCCGTCGCTTCGTCCTGCAGAGTGTGCACCCGCCCCACACTTTGGAAGAGGTACGCGACCAGACCGGTTTCGACTTTGATCTGGCCCCTGGGCTGGCTGCAACGCCTTTACCGGAGGACCAGGCCTTGGCGCTGATGCGCGCGGAGATACGCGAAGAGATCGCAGAAACCTATCCGGAGTTTGCTCGGACCTGGTCGCAATCGTTCGAGACTGGAGGCGACCGTTCGGAGACGGTGGCAAAGATTGGAGCGGCCCTCCAGGGGTGAAGGCGAGGCCCGCGAAGCCCGCCAAGCCCGAGAGGCCCGCCAAGCCCGGGAGGTCCCGAGCCCCGCAACCAGGGTCGTTGACATGATTCACCTGGATCCATGAAGAAAAAGCCCCTCATCGCGCTGATAGGAACTGGGGGAACCATCGCCGGTAGCGCCCCATCGCGAACCCAGAGTGCACGCTACCTGCCAGCGAGCGTTGGCGTGGAAGCCATCGTGGACGGTATCCCGGAGCTACGCGAGAACTACGCGGTGAGTCTTGCGCAGCCCTTTCAGCTGGCGAGCTACGACATGGCGCCCCGGCAGTGGATGCAACTGCTTGGGGTCGTTGGCGCGGCGCTCGCCGATCCTGCTGTGGATGGCGCGATCATCACGCACGGCACCGACACGCTCGAGGAAACTGCGTTTTTCCTCCACCTGAGCCTCGACACCATCAAACCCGCGGTGCTGGTGGGTGCCATGCGTCCATCGACCGCCTACTCCGCCGATGGACCCGCCAATATTCTTGATGCCTTCAGGGTTGCATCCGATGGCGGGGCGTGCGGGCGGGGTTGCCTGGTGGTGATGAATGGGCGGATCCACGGCGCACGGGACGTCTCCAAACGCCATGTGAGCAGCGTGGAGGCATTCGACAGCGGACTGGCGGGTGCTGTCGGTGAAGTATCCGACCAGCAGGTGCGCTGGTTTCAACGAGCTTGGCGGCCCCCGGTGCTTTCGCTGGATCTGCGGGCTGAGTTGCCACGGGTGGATATCGTTGCCTCGTACGCCGGGTCAGACGCGGTCGCGCTGGAGGCTTGCGTCAAGGCGGGAGCGCGAGGGATCGTGCACGCGGGCCTGGGAAATGGCAATGCCCCGCCGGGAGTTCGGGAGGCGCTGCAAACGCTCGTCAACAAGGGGGTAGCGCTCGGCCGCTGCAGTCGCTGGATTCCTGGTGGCCTCACGCGCAACTCCACGATGTTCGACGACGACCGACTGGGTATCTGGACCGCCGGGGCACTGCCGCCCCACAAGCTCCGCATTGCAATGATGGTGGCCATAGCCCACGGACTGAAAGGCTCCGACGTCCAGGCCTGGCTCGACCGTGTGGTGGAGCCAGCATCAACGGCTTGATGCCGGTTGGCAACCTGAGACAGGGACCGCAGGATTGCAGATTGGGCACGCGGTTTCCGGGAAGCGGGTAAGGGCAGGCGATCCGCAAGGGCGATCGGCGAAGGCGAGTGGGGGGATTGGGGAAGGCGGCTAGAATCGGGCGCAGGGTTTGCTGGGGTGTAACGCGCACCGGGATTCAATCCCCGCGGCTATCGCAGGGCGCAACTTGGGGGCGTAGCGGAGATGCCGAGTTCAAACGATTGGGCCCGGACGAAACAAGGATGGAAACGGTTGGCGCAGGCTGGCAGCGGGTTGGGAGAAAGTTGGGAGCGGATTGGAGATGGCTGGGAGCGGATTGGAGATGGTTGGGAGCGGATCGGAGATGGTTGGGAGCGGATTGGAGATGGTTGGGAGCGGATTGGAGATGGTTGGGAGCGGATTGGAGATGGTTGGGAGCGGAAAGGCTAAGGTGTAGAACGTAATGGGCCTAGGCACGGGCAGCAGGCTGAAGTCATACCGCCGCGGCATGGTGCTGCTCGCGAGCGCGTTAGTCGCTTCCACCCTTCATGCGCAGGGCTTTCGCGATGCGCCGCGCGCGCCGGTCGCCGGCCAAGTAGCCCCGATTCAGGCACCGGCAAGTGGGCCACGCGCAGTGGAGGCACAGACAGCAGGGAGCGCGGGCGCAGCGACCGCATCGCCCCAGACACCTGGCGGCACTGCCAAAGCACCATCTGCCGACATGTCTGTCGACGAGATGGTCAAGGCCTTGTCTGCAGCCGCAGGCAACCCCAGCGCCGCAGCGTCTGCCCCGGGGGCACCGGCTTCCGCCGCAGGTACCCCGGGCGCAGCACAAGCGGTGCCGTCGGCGACTTCAGCAGCACGGGGGAATCCGCAAACCCCCGGGTCGCCTGGGCAGACCCCGGGGCTTGCAGCACAGAGCGGTGGGATGGTGGACCTGACGGTTCAGTTTGCCTTCGACTCGGCAACGATCCTCGACGAAAGCAAGCCGCTCCTCGAGCGGCTCGCCAGGGCGCTCAATTCGGCGCAACTCTCGAACCTTCGTTTCGTGATCGAAGGTCATACGGACGGCGTGGGTAACAAGCCCTACAACGATCAGCTCTCGGCGCGACGTGCCCAGTCGGTGGTTGACTTCCTCGCTGCCGCTGGCGTCAGTCCAGCGAGGCTGCGAAGCCAGGGGAAAGGCTTTTCAGAGCTTCTCTACCCCCAGGATCCGAGGGCGGCTGGAAATCGCCGCGTCCGGATCAAGGTTGGTGTGTAGTGCATGTGGAGTTCAAGGACCGCGCCTACCGGGGCCTCACGGGATTTGTGCGGGCCACACGGGATTTGTGCGTGCCTCACAGGATGGTGCGGTCCTCACAGGATTTGTGCGGGCCTTCCGGATGCTCCGACTAGCGTGCGCGCAACGTGGAGCCGCCAGGCTGTACCAGGGGGAGCCGGGGGCTGTGGAAGGGATCGCCGGTTCCGTAGGGGTTGGTGAGGGCCTGTGGAGTCCCAACACCCGTGGCTGGCCCACGGTCCCACGCAAAGGGATTACGCGCCGCGTCCTGCCAGTCGCGCC
>VGHO01000249.1 GCA_016868175.1 Betaproteobacteria bacterium | reverse complement strand
GGTGCAGGGGGCGAGCCAAACAATGTGATGGCAGTGCACTGGTGGAAAACTGCGGCTCGTGGCGGTTCGGGAGTGGCCGCCTTCAACCTTGCCACCATGTACCGCGCAGGCCGGACCACCGGGCGGGATCTCGTGCGGGCCTACGCCTGGTTCATGGTTGCCGATGACCTCGGTGTGGTCACAGCGAAGGACCATATGCGTAATATCCGTGCACTCATCAGTGCGCAGGAGCTTGCGCGTGCCGAGCGCCTGAGCGCAACCTTGCTCAAGGAGGATTCCGCTCCCAAGTGAGGCGCGCTGGCGGCGCCGATGCCGGGGCAGGCGCAGGGCTCCACTGCGGGTGTTCATCAGGGGTAAGGATTGGCCGAAGGCGAAGAGGGCGGTCAGGAAAAGACGCTCGACCCAACACCCCGCCGCCTCGAAAAGGCGCGCGAGGAGGGGCAGTTTGCGCAGAGTCCCGACGTGACCACCCTGGTTCTGGTGAGTATCGGCGGGCTGGCGATCTGGGTTGCGGGAGGCAGGTTGCTCCAGTCCTTTATCGAGAGCGCCAGGTTTGCCTTTGCCTTCAGCGAGCCGGCGCGCTTCACGCCTTTCCTGCTCGAGTGGTTGATGGGTCCTGCGATGGGACTGCTGGTGTGGATTGCACTCGTGATGCTGATCCTCTGGCTTGGCTCGTTTTTCGGGCCCTTTGCGCTGGTGGATTTCCAGCCCAAACTCACCAACTTCAAGCTCGATCCGGAGCGGATCTCCTTCATCAACGGGCTCAAGCGGATCTTTTCGCGTCAGGGCCTGAGCCAACTCGGGCTCGCTGCGCTCAAGGCCACCCTCATTTTCCTGGCCGTCGGGCTCTACCTCTGGGTTGTGATCGACAGTGTGAGGGCCTTCACCGGGATGAGCCTCAACCACGCGATCCTGTATGCACTTCAACTCATCGGTGGTGGTCTCCTTGTGCTGGTTGCGGTGGTGCTGATCCTCGGGGTTGCGGGCGGCTTCATCACCAACATCCTGTTCAAGGAAAAGATGAAGATGTCGATCCAGGAGATGCGCGATGAGTTGAAGGAAACCGAGGGCAACCCCGAACTCAAGATGCGGATCCGGCAAAAGCAACGCGACATGGCGCGCAGCCGGATGATCGCTGCGGTGGAAAAAGCCGACGTGGTGGTGATGAACCCCACGCACATTGCGGTGGCCCTGCGCTACGAAGCCGACGCGATGGCCGCGCCCGTGGTCGTGGCCAAAGGGCACGACAACTTTGCGCTCCGCATCCGGGAGGTTGCCGTGGAACACCAGGTTCCCATCACCGAAAGCCCCGTGCTCGCCCGGGCGCTGGACAGCTCGGTGAAGGTGGGTGCGATGATCCCCGAGGCGCTCTACCGCGCAGTGGCGGCCCTGATCGCCTGGGCGTATGAGGTGAAGGAGGAACCGGCGCGGGCAGCGGCGTTTGACTTGCCCGAGGAAGTCATTCCTGCGGAATTCCGCCCTGAAACCAGGTCTCGTAGTCTGGGCACACCGTGATCGGCGAGTAGCGCTGCGCACACTGGCGCGACTTGAAATTCAGGCACTCGCCATCGAGGTCCTTGAAGATGCGGATGAAATAGATCGCCTTGCCCTTCACCCCTGTATCTTTTTGTTCATACTGCTTGATCAGGCTGCGCTTTCCTTCCCACCAGAGGCAGGTGGCGCAACAATGTTGATCCGGATAAACCCGCGCGGTGACGGGTTCTTCGGTCGCTTGCGGCGGAGGCTTGCTGCCAAAGAGTGCCATGGTACTGTCCTCTGAATCGAATCAGCGCGAAGGCGGCACGTAGCCGGCCGGCTGGTCCACCCGGTCGCTGAAAAAGTAGTTTTCCATCTGCTGGGCGAGATACTTGCGTGCGCGGGAGTCGGCAAGGTTGAGCCGGTTCTCGTTGACCAGCATGGTCTGGTGCTTGAGCCAACCTGCCCACGCCTCCTTACTCACCTGCTGATAGATCCGCTGCCCGAGTTCCCCGGGATAGGGCGGAAAGTCAAGGCCGTCGGCCTCGTGGCCCATTTTCACGCACTGCACCTTTCTCATGCTGCGAGTTCCTTTGCCATCGTTTGCAAATCCTTGATGAGAACCTGTGAATTGCGTTGCCGGTCGTAGAGGCTGCGACGCTCCGGCGGCAACTGGTCGGGGTTGGCGGGTACAAAGCCACGTTTGATGAACCAGTGCATGGTACGCGTGGTGAGCACAAAAATGCGCCTTAACCCTGCGGCCTTGGCGCGCTGCTCGATGTGGCGCAAGAGCCGTTCGCCGTCGCCTTGCCCCTGGGCAGTTTCGCTTACCGCAAGGCAGGCCATCTCGCCCATCCCCGCATCGGGGAACGGATAGAGCGCTGCGCAGCCAAAGATCACACCGTCATGCTCGATCACCGAGAAGCGCTCGATGTCGCGCTCAACGGTGCCGGGATCGCGGCGAACCAGCGTGCCGTCGTCTTCCAGTGGCCGGATCACCGACACAATGCCGCCCAGATCGTCGATCGTTGCCTCGCGAAGTGCCTCGAGCGTTTCCTCCACCACCATGCTGCCCACGCCGTCGTGGAGGAAGAGTTCGAGCAGCAGCGAGCCGTCGGTGCTGAAGGGAACCAGGTGGCTGCGCTCCACACCGCCTTCGGCAGCACGCAGCGCGGCGCGAAGATACTCCCTCGCCGAGGCCTTGGCGGGATCGCAAGGCGCGTGGCTTGCGGGGGCCTCGCCGATCGCTTGCCCCGCAAGTATTTCCCGCGCAGGTGTTTCCCGCGCAGGTGTTTCCCGCGCAGGTGTTTCCCGCGTATGCGTTACCCACGCAAGCGTTTCCCGCGCGAGCAGTGAGCGGGCCATGGCTTCGGAGATTTCACTGATCAGTTCGCCCTCCGCGTCGCAAACACCTTCAATCTCGGTGAGAAAAATGAGCTTGTCGGCATCGAGCGCGATGGCAGTGGCCACTGCGATGTCTTCCATGCTGAGATTGAAGGCCTCGCCAGTGGGGGAAAAACCGAGCGGCGACAAGAGCACCACCGAACCGTAGTCGAGCGCCGCACGGATGCCTGCCCGGTCTACCTTGCGGACCAGACCGGTGTGCTGATAGTCGATGCCCTGCACGATGCCCATGGGCCGGGCACTCACGAAGTTTCCGGAGACCACACGGATCGCCGAGTTCGCCATCGGGGTGTTGGGAAGTCCTTGCGAGAATGCGGCCTCGATATCCAGCCGGATCTCGCCCGAGGCCTCCTTGAGACATTCGAGCGAGGGCAGGTCGGTGACCCGAATGCCATGAGCAAAGCGGCCCTTGAGTCCGCGCAACCGTAATTGCTCCTCGATCTGCGGTCCGCAACCATGCACTACAACAATCTTGATGCCGAGCGCAGTGAGGAGGCCGATATCCTGGATCAGCGCATCGAGGCGTCCGGCCTTGACAAGTTGGCCTGGAAAGCCCACCACGAAACTGCGGTGCCTGAAGTTGTGGATATAGGGCGCAACCGAACGGAACCACGCCACGAACTGCCGGTTGTGCAGGGCCTGCCGTGGCGCAAACTGCGCGGGACGCGCCGACCCCTGCGCGGGGCGAGCCTCGTCGGGTTGTTGATCCTGCATGGCCTCGGATTCTCGCACAACCCTGGGCCAAGTACACTCGGGCACGCGCCGCAGGGCGGCAGGTTTTGAGCGCTCTGGTTGCCGCGGGATTGCGGTTGTCGCAGGGGTTGCGGTTGCCGTAGGGTTGCGGTTGTCGCAGGACGTGGTTTGTTGCGGGGATGTGGTTTTGTTGCGGGGATGTGGTTTTG
>VGHO01000248.1 GCA_016868175.1 Betaproteobacteria bacterium | reverse complement strand
ACGCAGCCGCAGCCACCGAGGGCGAGGCGGCCTACCACACCAACGTGGCCAAGGTCTTTGCGGCCGGCGACATGCGACGCGGACAGTCGCTCGTGGTCTGGGCCATCCGCGAAGGGCGTCAGTGCGCACACGCGGTCGACGCCTTCCTGATGGGACGAAGCGACCTGCCGCGCTGAGGTCAGGGCATCGACAGACAGATCTTGCCGGCCACCTTTCGCCCGGCCATCGCTCGCAAGGCGTAAACGCCGTCGTGCAAGGGGAAGCAGGCGCCGATCGGAGGCACCAGGATCCCCCGGTCGAGAAGCGCACGGATCTGCTGCGCGTCGTCGAGCGCTGCGGCCGGATTGCGACGGCCCCACTCCCCGGCGCGCACGCCGAGCACGCTCAGTTCCCTGAGGAGAATCTGATCGAGGGCGATCCGGGGGATCCGACCGCCGGCAAATCCCACCGCGAGCATGCGTCCGGCCCAGGCCATGCAGCGGACCGATGTCTCGAAGGCTTCGCCGCCGACCGGATCGAGGCACACGTCCACGCCTTCCCCGTTGTTGAGTGCGAGCACCTGCTGATCCCAGCCGGGCTGAAGAACAACGCCGAAATCAGCCCCGGCCTTGCGTGCTGCGGCAAGCTTGTCCATGCGCGAGGCGGTTGCGATCACCTGTGCGCCGAGGTGCCTTGCGAGTTGCACCGAAGCGAGGCCCACCCCACCCCCTGCGCCATGGACAAGGACGGATTCCCCGGCACGCAATTGCGCCTGGCGCACCAGGCTGACCCAGGCGGTCAGCGCAGTGACTGCAGAGGCGGCTGCCTCGAAGTCGTCAAGGCCTGCGGGCGCAGGGCTGAGGGCCTGTGCCGGGAGGAGAAGACGGGTTGCAAAGGCACCGTTGCGCACCCGGAAGCACATCCGTTGGCCGAGCAATGCCTTGTCAACCCCCGCGCCGTGCGCCTCGACGATGCCGCAGCCCTCCATGCCGAGCACGAAGGGCGCCTGGGGCTTGTGCTGGTAGAGGCCGCGGGTCATGAGAAGGTCGGGGAAATTGAGCGCTGCAGCGCGAACCGCCAACCTTGCTTCGCCAGGGCCCGGCGCACCCACCTCCAGCGGGGCCGCTTCGACCCCAGAGAGGTCTGCGGTGAGTGCCCTGCACCAGAGTGCGGTGGCCTGAACCGGATCGTGCCGCAAGCGCGTTGCCGGGGTCAGAGGGCCTGCCCGCTGCGGTATGCGGCAAAGGCCTGCTCGACTGCATCCATGGCCGGGTTCTCGAGGATGGCGGGGCCACCGAGGGTGAGCGTGATCGCATACATCGCCGCAAGCGCTTCAACCTCCTCGGCAAGTGCGAGCGCCGATGGGAGGTCGGGTCCGGCGGCGATCAGGCCGTGGTGCGCCAGGAGACACGCCATTGCGCCTCCCGCAAGCGCATCGAGCATTGCCTCGGAGAGCGCCTGGGTGCCGAAGCGTGCATACGCCGCACAAGCGATCCTGGAGGCGCCGCTGAGCGCGATCATGTAGTGGAACGGGGGAATGCCCTCGCGCTGAACCTTTGCCAGGCACGACAGCGCAGCGGCGTGACGGGAGTGGGTGTGCACAACCGCGGAAAGCTCCGGGCGTGCGCGAAGCAGATCGCGATGCATGCGCCATTCGCTAGAGGCGCGACGCCCGCCATCGAAGACGGGCGTGTCGGGCAGTGTTTCGCTGTCCGTCGCGACCAGATCCGGGTCTGGCCGCATCGACACCCAGACGATGTCGCGCGGTTGGAGTCGATCATAGGCAAGCGCCGAGGGCGTGATGAGCAACCCCGCACCCTCGGGCGTCTTGCTGCGATCCCAGCGCAGCGACACATTGCCGGCCTTGCCATGGTTGATCCCGAGAGCGTTCATGGCGCGCGCATGGTCGATGAGCTGCTGACGGGCCTGAAATTCGGTCACCGGCGGACTCCTCTGGTGGGGCGTTGCTGCGAGACGCCGCAGGTGGTCAGTGCGAGCGCCCGGCATTGTCGAGCACAGACAGCGCCTGGTGCGCCGGAACCACCCCAAACTCGGTGATCAGCCCGCTCACCCAGCGCGCCGGGGTGATGTCGAAGCCCGGGTTGCGTATGCGCTGTCCCTCGCTCATGATCCGTACCTCGATTGGGCGCATGGCTGCCCCGGTACCGTCGGCGAATCCAGCTTCGGGTATCCCGCGGATGTGCGTGAGTTCGCGTTCGCCACGCTCTTCGATCTCGGCTGCAAGCCCGCTTGGCGTGGCGCGGTCGATGGTTGAACTCGGGCAGGCAACCCAGAACGGGACGTTGTGGGCGTGCGCCGCAAGGGCCTTGAGGTAGGTGCCGATCTTGTTGATCACGTCACCGTTGGCGCAGACCCGATCGCAGCCCACGATCACAGCATCCACCGCGCCATGCATCATGAGCAACCCGCCCGCGTTGTCGGCGATCACCGTGTGGGCGATGCCGGCTGCGCCAAGTTCGCAGGCCGTGAGGCTTGCGCCCTGATTGCGGGGACGGGTCTCGTCCACCCACACATGCAGGGCCACGCCGCTCGCGTGGAGGAGGTAGAGCGGCGCTGTGGCGGTTCCCCAGTCGACTGTTGCAAGCGCTCCGGCATTGCAGTGCGTGAGTATCTGCAAACGGCGTTCCGGGTGAGGATTTCGAGGTTGCGCCCTGAGCAGAACCTCCCGTCCATGGCGGCCGATCGCCAGGTTCACCCGGATGTCGGCCTCCACAATCGCTGCTGCTTCTGCCCACGCAGCCTCCACCCCCCGCTGGGCCCGGTCGTGGTCCGCTGCAGCCTCGGCCACGCTCGCCTCAACCGCAGCACGTACCCGCGCAACAGCCCAAGCGAGATTCACAGCCGTCGGGCGGGCTGCGAGAAGGGGCGTTGCGCAGGCATCGAGCAGACCAGGCGCGATCGCCGCGCCTGGCGCGCTTTCGAGCGCCTCGGTGAGGGCAAGCGCCATGCCGAGTGCGGCGACGGCCCCGATCAGGGGTGCTCCGCGTACCTGCATCGACGCAATGGCGTTCGCGCAAGCCGCTGCGCTTTCCAGCCGAAGGCGTATGCGTTCGAAGGGCAGGCGCGTCTGGTCCCAGGTGAGGCCGCAACGGCCGAGCAGTTGCAGCGTTGGGCGAAGCGATGGCAGGGCGGGTTGCGTGGTCACTGGAGGTGCTGCGAAAATGCAAAGTTTTGGAGTTGGCGCGTAGCTCTCGGGTACTACGCTGGAGCGACGCGAGCCGTGCGATGGCTCCCGGCCGTTTCCTGCACGGATGTTAGCCTTGCGGCAAGCCACGACGCTCCTTGCGCGTGGAGAGACGCCCAGTTTTCACCCTACCGCACCATGTTCCGAAGGTTTCGCGCACGATCGGCCGCGCGGCTGCGGCTGTATCCGGCGGATAAGCCATGCCGGAGTTGACCCTCGTCTCCGTTTTCCTGCTCGGTCTGCTCGGCGGCTTTCATTGCGCCGGGATGTGCGGAGGCATCGTGGTGCTGCTCAACCGTCGGGAGTATGGCTCCATGCAAGCTGATCCGGGCGCTCCAAATCCGGGCCTCAGGGGTGCAGTGGAGGGCTGCCCGCCGAAGTTGGGCGCCCGCAGCGCGGCGCAGCCGCAGGTGGCCGGGCATGCGGTCGAGCGGGTGGTCGAGCCTGCGGTCGAGCGGGTGGTCGAGCAGGTGGTCGAGCAGGTGGTGCGCTTTGCGCCTCGGCCGGAGCCGGCCGCGCTTGGTCGTCAGCTTGCGTACTCGGGCGGTCGGGTGCTCAGCTACACGGCTGCCGGAGCGCTGATGGGAACTGTCGGGTCGTCCACCCTGCTTGTCGGGCAGGTG
>VGHO01000247.1 GCA_016868175.1 Betaproteobacteria bacterium | reverse complement strand
AGATCTCTGCCGTCCGGCTGATCGCAAAGATGCCCACACTGGTTACGATGGCCTATAAGTACTCGATCGGCCAGCCTTTCATCTATCCGAAAAATGCGCTTTCCTACAGTGCAAACTTCATGCGCATGATGTTCGGCAACCCCTGCGAGGACTACGAGGTCAACGATGTCCTTGTGCGTGCCCTCGACAGGATCCTCATCCTGCACGCCGACCACGAGCAGAACGCCTCAACCTCCACAGTGCGCCTGGCGGGGTCCTCCGGCGCAAATCCCTTCGCCTGCATCGCCGCGGGGATTGCCACGCTCTGGGGTCCGGCGCACGGGGGTGCCAACGAGGCCTGCCTGGTGATGCTCAACGAGATCCAGGCCATGGGTGGAGTTGAGCGTATAGGCGAGTTCATCGCCAAGGTGAAGGACAAGCACTCGGCGGTGAAGCTGATGGGGTTCGGCCACCGCGTCTACAAGAACTACGATCCGCGCGCCAAGCTGATGCGCGAGACCTGCCACGAAGTGCTCGGGGAGCTCGGCCTGGCCGACGATCCCCTGTTCAGGCTGGCGATGAAACTCGAGCAGATTGCACTCGAAGACGAGTACTTCGTGCAGCGCAAGCTCTATCCCAATGTGGACTTCTATTCAGGGATCGTGCAAAAGGCAATGGGCATTCCCACCGATATGTTCACCTGCATTTTTGCGCTTGCACGTACCGTGGGCTGGATTGCGCAATGGACCGAGATGATCGCGGATCCCGAGTACAAGATCGGCCGGCCGCGCCAACTCTTCAAGGGCGCACAGCGCAGGGACGTGCTGCCGCTTGATCAGCGGCGTGAGGTGGCGGCCGGAGCATGAGTGGAGCAGCAGGCCGCGCCGGCCGCATGCGCTCTTCCCGGGCAGGGGACTGAAGTCCCGGGTATGGGACTCGATGGGGCATGAGCTTCAAGTCTCGGGTAGCGGACTCGGTGGGGCATGAGCTTCAAGTCTCGGGTATGGGACTCGATGGGGCATGAGCCTGAAGTCGGCCAGCGGTCTGGCCTCTGGAAAACTCCGCCGTTGATCGGGCGGGTTGTCCGAAGACGATACGAGGAGGAGTAGCACTTGCACGCCACCAACATCAACGATCCGGCGTATTTCCATAAGGTGGTCGATTGCCAGTGGGCGTGCCCAGCGCATACCCCGGTGCCCGAATACATCCGCAAGATCGCAGCCGGGCAGTTTAACGACGCCTACATGATCAACTGGAGGTCCAACGTGTTCCCGGGGATCCTCGGGCGTACCTGCGATCGGCCCTGTGAGCCTGCGTGCCGTCGGGGCCGGGTTGAAGAGGCGAATCTGGAAAAGCCCGAACCGGTAGCCATCTGCAGGCTCAAGCGCGTGGCCGCCGATATGAAAGGCGAGGTTCGATCGCGGATGCCGAAAGCGCCGAGCCGCAGGAACGGCCATCGAATCGCCTGCATCGGCGCGGGTCCGGCCTCGCTCACGGTGGCAAGGGATCTCGCCCAGCTCGGCTACGAGCTCACCGTCTTCGACCGGGACCATCGTCCCGGGGGAATGATCTGGTCGCAGATTCCGCGTTTTCGCCTGCCGATGGAAGTCATCGACGAAGAGGTGGGCTACATCCTCGATCTCGGAGTGCGTTTCGAGCAACGCCACATTGCATCGATGCGCGCAATACTTGCCGAGGGCTACGACGCCTACTTCGTGGGTACGGGTGCTCCGCGTGGCAGGGATCTCGACCTGCCCGGGAGGCAGGAGGCCGCAGCCCACATCCAGGTGGGGATCAACTGGCTGTCCTCGGTGTCTTTCGGGCACACCACGGCGATTGCCAAGCGCGTGATCGTACTTGGCGGCGGAAACACCGCCATGGACTGCTGTCGTACCGCGCGGCGGCTCGGTGGCGAGGATGTGAAGGTCATCGTGCGCTCGGGGTTCGAGGAAATGAAGGCCTCGCCCTGGGAGAAGGAAGACGCGATGCACGAGGGGATCCCCATCCTCAACTTCCTGGTCCCGGTGGCCTTTGTGCATCAGGAGGGCCGTCTTGCAGGGGTGCGTTTCGACCGGGTAACGGCGCAGTATGATTCCATGGGTCGGCGCAAGCTTGTGTCGTCGGGCGAACCGGAGCAGTTCTTTCCCTGCGATGCGGTGCTGATCGCGGTCGGCCAGGAAAACGCCTTCCCCTGGATCGAGGCCGATGCCGGCATCGACTTCGACGAGTGGGGCATGCCGAGGCTCGACGGGAAGACGCTTCAGTCGAGCCTTCCGCAGGTCTTCTTCGGAGGCGACGCAGCACTCGGTCCGAAAAACATCATCTGGGCTGTGGCGCACGGACACGACGCGGCAATCTCGATCCACAAGTACCTGAACGGAGAGTCGATCCACGATCGACCGCCGCCCGGCATGAGCATGATGTCGCAGAAGATGGGCATCCACGAATGGAGCTACGACAACGAGATCCTTCCCGACCGGCGCTACAAGGTGCTCTGGGCCGATGTGGCCACCACCTTGCGCCACGTCAACATGGAAGTCGAACTCGGTTTTGACCCAGCCACCGCCTGGAAGGAGGCGCAGCGGTGTCTCAACTGCGACGTCCAGACGGTGTTTGCCCCGAAACTCTGCATCGAGTGCGATGCCTGCGTGGATATCTGCCCGATGGACTGCATCAGCTTCGTGAAGGACGGTGAGGAGTCCGAACTGCGCGGACGCCTGAAGGCGCCTGCGGCCAACATGAGCCAGGACCTCTACATCGCCAAAGGGCTCAAGACCGGTCGCATCATGGCCAAGGACGAGGACGTCTGTCTGCACTGCGGACTGTGTGCCGAGCGCTGCCCCACGGGTGCCTGGGATATGCAGAAGTCGCTGATCGAAATGGTGCATGCGGGCGAAGACGCCTGTGCGAAGCGTCATGCACCGCGTGGCGAGGCGGTGCCTGCATGATCGCCCGCGCAAGCACTGGCACCGGAGCTGCACGATGAAGCGCATCGAGGCCGTCAACGATTTCGTCGTCAAGTTTGCCAACGTCAACGGCTCAGGCTCGGCCTCGGCCAACGAACTCTTCGCGCGTGCATTCCTGCGCATGGGTATTCCGGTTTCGCCGCGTAATATCTTTCCGTCGAATATCCAGGGACTACCCACCTGGTACGAAGTCCGGGTCACCGAGCGCGGCTGGCTGGGCCGACGCGGTGGGGTTGACCTGATGGTTGCGATGAACCCGCAGACCTGGGAGCAGGATCTTCGCGAGATCGAGCCGGGTGGCTACCTGTTCTACGACAACACCAAGCTGGTCGCCCACCATCGCCTGCGGGAAGACATCCATGTGATCGGCATGCCGCTCACCGGAATCTGCAATGCGAGCTACAGCAATCCTCGCGAGAGACAGCTCTTCAAGAACATCATCTGTCTCGGAGCACTTGCCGGAATGATCGGCATCGAACCGCAGGTGATCGTTGCCCTGATTGCCGAGCAATACAAGGGCAAGGAGCGGCTGCTCGAACCCAACGTGCAGGCCTTGCACCTGGGACTCAACCACGCCGCCTCGCATCTCGAAAATGCCATGGGCTTGCGGGCGCAGCGGGCCAACGGGGTTGGCAAGCGCATCTTCATGGAGGGCAACGCCGCAGTTGCGCTTGGTGCGGTCTACGGTGGTGCCACGGTTTGCGCCTGGTATCCGATCACGCCCTCGTCCTCGGTGGCCGAGGCCTTCCAGAAGTACTGCAGCCGCTACCGGGTGGATCAGGAGAGTGGCGAGCACCGCTTTGCCATCGTTCAGGCGGAGGACGAACTCGCCTCGATCGGAATGGTGCTCGGTGCCGGATGGAATGGTGCGCGCGCTTTCACCGCCAC
>VGHO01000246.1 GCA_016868175.1 Betaproteobacteria bacterium | reverse complement strand
TGGTGGCCATCGCGAACGAGTGAGGAGTCGCGCAGCAGTCTGGCAGTGAGCTGCTCAACCGATTGAGGAATACAGTTCACCGTTGGCAGCGGTGTCCACTGGTCGTTGTGTTTCGAGCCGAGAGAGCCCTCGGGCATCGAACTGTGCACAAGACCCAGTGTTTGCGCACGCTGGGTCTGGTCTTCCGACTGAGTCCAGATCTGCCCGAATCGATCACCCGCAGGGATGTAGGCGAAGGCCTTGCTGTCTGCGTCCCGGGCAAGCTCGTTCGCAACCGCCGAGAGTCCGAAACCGTCAGCCGAACGCAGGAACTGCCTTTGCGCAGCCATGAGCGCATCATTCAGGCCCACACCGGGTGCAGTCCGCGCAAATAGCTCGAGGTTGCTCAGATGCTGAAGGAGCACCGCATCGGTCTGTGCGAATTGCTCAAGCGCGGTGGCCGCAGGCTGGGCGGGAGGAAAGATGTGCGCCAGTTCCTGGCCACGCTTGGCCAGTTCGAGAGCGTAATGCGCCCAGGCGTTGGCCTGGGTGAGATGCCCGGCAAACACCTCCTGCGCGAGAAGGGCGCGATTCGCATAGGCATTGAAGTTGAGTGCCCGGGCCCTCCAGACGGCCGCGCCGAGAGCAGCGGCATCGGCGAGGTTTTGTTGGTGATGCATGCGTGCAATCTGCAGCGCATGCTGTCCGTAGAACATCACCAGCGCGCACGCAAGCGCAAAGAGAAGCAGGCCAAGCGGAAGTACCTGGCCGTGCTGGTGATGCGGTCGGTGCACTGGATCCTCAGGGCAGGGCAACCCGCCCCAACTGTGACGATCGGCGCGGTGGGTTGGGCCAATGCGGCTGTGCGCCCCGCCACGGCACGCGGAATGCGATGTGCGCATCTGCACGGGCCAAGGGCCGTGGCGATCTGCAGGCACCGGATTTCAGCGATTGCCGCCACCGTAGTTCTCAAGGCCGCGACGCTGACCGGCCAGGGTCTGGGCCTGCGACGCTGCGGTTTGCGCCTGGCTGACGGCAGAGGAAGCGTCCTGGCCCGAAAGCTCCAGCGCGATCCCTGCGGTCTGATTCCGAAGCGTTTGTCCGAAAAAACTGTAGACCCCAATCGCAGCCACAGAAATCAGCGCGACGACGATGAGGTACTCCGTCATTCCCTGTCCGCGTTGCCTTGAACGCTCAAGGAGTTTGTCGACGGCGGGCCGATGACCCGCCGCCGGTGCTTTCCCGCCGGTGGAACTCCTGGAAGGCCAGGGCACAACGGACGACCACCGAGCATTGCGGAGTGCCGGGGCGTTCATGGAAGGCGTGAAGTACGGTGTGCTGCCCTGTGAGGTGCGGTGCATGAACTGGATCATGGTGCGTGCTCCGTGATGGTTGGAAGACCCTGAAAGGATGAAAAACCGGGCTGTGGTCGGCCATGCTGGCAAAGCCTTACAGCGGTTGGATCGCATCGATGGATCCTGAACTTCAATGGAACTCGAATGCCGGTGGATCATGAAGTTCAATGGAACTCGAATGCCGGTGGATCCAGAGCGTGGATGACGGGTCGCTAACCCCACGGTGGCCTTGACGGTCCGGCGTAAACTCCCGTCCATTGGCAGCCAATGCCAGCAGCATGCGGAACCGTCGTTCCGCCGAACGACAACGATTGCGCGACTGCGTTGAGGTAGCCTGGTCGCAGCAGAGGGGTACGAACTGGCTGAAACCAACTCCGGGGCCGAAGATCAGACCTCAGGGCAGCACCCTTGGGGCTTGGGCGAAGGCGAAGGCGATCGCGCAGCACTGGGCGACATGAGGGTTGTGGATCTCTCGAGGGTGCTCGCGGGTCCGCTTTGTGGGCAGATTCTCGGCGATCTCGGTGCCCGTGTGGTGAAGGTGGAAGCGCCCAACGGTGATGAGACACGCGGATTGGGGAAGGCCGGACCAGAGGGGAGCGCCCCCTACTTCATGGGCCTCAACCGGAACAAGCATGGAATCGTTCTTGATCTCGAGAAGGAAAGCGACCGTGAGACCCTGCACGCGTTGATCGCAGAGGCCGACGTTGTGATCGAGAACTTCCGGCAAGGGACCATGGAACGCTGGGGCTTTTCCTACGAGGATGTGCTCGCGTCAAGGTACCCGGCATTGATCTACCTCAACATCTCGGGGTTCGGCTGGTCAGGGCCTCTGGCAGGACTTCCGGGTTACGACGCTGTTGCCCAGGCAGTCTCGGGACTGATGGCGATCAATGGGCATTCGGAGACGGGTCCGACGAGGGTGGGTGTGCCAGTTTGCGACATCAGCACCGGACTCTTTGCCACGATCGCGCTCCTCGCAGCCTGGTCGCACCGCAAGCGCAGCGGACTTGGCCAACGGATCGACGCCAGCCTCTACACCAGCGGGCTCAGCCTGCTGCATCCGCACGCGGCAAACTTCTGGATGCAGGGAATTCTTCCGGGCCTCTCCGGTAATGCTCATCCGAGCATTGCGCCGTATGAAACCTTCGAAGTTGCGGGCGAAACACTCTTTCTTGGTGTTGTCAACGACGGTCAGTTCGTGAAACTCTGCCGCGTACTCGGACTTGAGAGGCTACCGGAGGATTCCCGGTTCAAGCGGGCGGCGGATCGTGTGCGACACCGCAGCGCGCTGCACGAACTGCTTGCTCAGGCACTCACGCGGCGCTGGCACGGGGATCTCTGGCGCGACCTGATGGCGGCCGGCGTTCCTGCGGGCATGGTGCAGTCTGTTGAGGAGTCACTTCGCTCCGATCAGACCCGGGCGCTCGGGATGGAGCCCGAAGACGGATTCTTCGGGGTCCCGTTTCCCGTACGCTTGTCGAGAACCCCGGCTACCCAGCGGCTTCGCCCACCCTGCCTCACAACACCCGCGACCAAGGCATAGGCTCCGGTGGCCGCATCCAGCCCAAATCAGTCGGCCTTTTCGAAACCACCGGTTGAGCGAATGGGGGGTCTGTTTTGCGCATCGGTCGATGAACTCGTGGCGGATGTGGGGGATGGATCCCGGCTCGCCATTGGCAAGGAGGAGACCGGTGCCTCGCTCGCCGCAACGCTCGCCCTGATCCGCAGGAAGGTGCGAGGTCTCCACCTGATCTGCCTGCCGGTCTCGGGGCTCCAGGCCGACCTTCTGATCGGCGCCGGCTGCGTGGAGACCGTCGAAACCTCGGGGCTCAGTCTGGGCGAGGCGGGCGTTGCGCCGTGTTTCAGTCGCGCAGTCCGCACTCGGAGAATCCGCGTGATCGACGGCACCTGCCCCGCAATCTACGCGGGCTTTCAGGCAGCGCAGAAGGGTATCCCTTTCATGCCACTCCGAGGCATTCTTGGAAGCGACCTGCTCAGGCATCGTGGGTCGTGGAAAGTGATCGACAACCCCTTCGCCTCGGATCACGCGCAGGCTGCGATGGGCGACCCTCTTGTCGCGGTGGAAGCGATCGTACCGGACGTCGCGCTCTTTCACGCGCGAAGCGCGGACCCGGATGGCAACGTGTTTGTGGGTCGGGATCGTGACGGGCTACTTCTGGCGCATGCCTCGCGACGCACCCTGGTGACGGTTGAGGCCGTGAGCGACGAGAATCTGCTCAGCGACCCCTTGCGGGCTGGAGCAACGTTGCCTGAACTCTATATTTCGGGCATCGCGCGGACGCCACGCGGCGCTGCTCCGCTCGGCTTCGCAGAAAGCTACAAGGCCGATACCGCGTTCCTCAATCGTTATGCGCGGCTGGCTGCAAGCGACGACGGGTTTTGTGAAGTACTCGAGGAGTTGCTGGGGATGCATCGACTCCACGGTGCACCGATCGGGCCTGCAATGGGCTCGCGAAGCGATGTGGGATGAACGGTGTGTACCTCCACGCTTGACGAC
>VGHO01000245.1 GCA_016868175.1 Betaproteobacteria bacterium | reverse complement strand
CGACCCGGCGTGATGTTTGCCGATTGGGAATTGATCGGCGTGCCCTGGCGTATCACCGTGGGCGACCGCGGACTCGCCGAAGGACAGGTGGAACTCACCCGGAGGCAGAGCATGTACAACGAGAAGCTGGCGCCCGCGATCCTGCTGGAACGCTTCAGGCGCTGAGCCTGGGCGATGCGCAGTCGATGCGCAATCGACGCGTAATCGATGCGTAATCGATGCGTAATCGATGCGTAACCAAAGCGTAATTGATGCGGTTTCCGTCGGTCACAGCACCTCCAGGCGCATGCCCTCACCGGCCGCGACGTCCTCCAAAGCGCGCTCCGGGCGGCAGCACCGGAGCACCGCGTCCCGGCGTGGCTCCTGGCATCGCCCCGGGCATGCCGCCAGGCATCGAGGGCCCCATGCCCGTCAGTCCACCGAGGCTGCGCATCAGCTTGGCCATGCCGCCTTTCTGGATCTTCTTCATCATCGCTTGCATTTGCTCGAACTGGGCGAGCATCCGGTTCACGTCCTGCACCTGGACGCCCGCGCCCGCTGCGATGCGCCGTTTGCGCGAGGCCTTGATGATCTCGGGCCGCGCCCGCTCGGCAGGCGTCATGGCGTGGATCATGCCCTGGGTACGGCGCAGTTCACGCTCGGCCTTGTTCATGTCGGCCTTGCCGGCTGCCGCCTGCATTGCTGCGGGCAACTTGTCGAGCATCGTCTCGAATCCGCCCATCTTGCGCACCTGCAACAACTGCCCGAGGTAGTCCTCCAGATCGAAGCGCGCCCCAGACTTGAGCTTGCTGGCGAGCGCCTGCGCCTCCTCTTCGTCGATCGCCTGGCGTGCCTGCTCCACGAGGGCCACGATGTCGCCCATGCCCAGCACGCGGTTGGCCATGCGCTCGGCATCGAAAGCCTGCAGACCGTCGGGTTTCTCGCTCACACCCACAAACTTGATCGGGCGACCGGTGATCGACTTCACCGACAGCGCGGCGCCGCCGCGCGCATCACCATCGAGCTTGGTGAGAATCACGCCGGTGAGATCGAGTGCCTCGCCGAAGGCTTTCGCGGTGTTGACGGCGTCCTGTCCCTGCATCGCGTCCACCACGAAAAGGGTTTCGATGGGACGTAGCTGCTCATGAAGAGCGCGGATCTCGCTCATCATGGCCTCGTCGATGCCGAGCCGGCCCGCAGTATCCACGATCACCACGTCGTGGAAGTGGGTGCGTGCCCACTGCAGGGCACCCGCTGCAATGGCGGCCGGTTTCTGGCTGGCGTCGGAAGGGAAGAAGTCCGCGCCAACCTGCTCGCTCACGACCCGGAGTTGCTCGATCGCCGCAGGACGGTACACATCGCACGAGACGGTGAGCACTTTGCGTCGCTCGCGCTCGCGCAGCCATTTGGCCAGTTTCCCCGCAGTTGTCGTCTTGCCGGCACCCTGAAGGCCTGCGAGCAGAACGACAGCGGGGGGTTGCGTGGCAAGGTTGAGCGCTGCGGCGGGGCCGCGTCCGCCCATCAGATCGACCAGCGCTTCATGGACCACGCCCACGAGCGCCTGGCCGGGCGTGAGGCTTCCCATCACTTCGTGCCCCATCGCCTTATCGCGGATCCGGGCAATGAACTCGCGAACGACCGCAAGCGCGACATCGGCCTCGAGCAGCGCAAGCCGGATCTCGCGCAGCATCTCCTGGGTGTTTGCTTGCGTGAGGCGGGCTTCGCCACGCAGGGTCTTGACGACCTTGGCGAGCCTCTGGGTGAGGTTTTCAAGCATGATGCACGCTTCCAGAACAGTGCTCTACACTTTAACCCACGGGACTCCGGCGCGGCTCGGTCCGAGAGCCCCTGTACCGGAGGCTGATCCGGTGGGGGGTGGTTCGGGTCTCCACGGCGCTCAATCCTCATGACATCGATCGCGGCAATCCTCACGCACTGGCAGGGCTGGCTTGCGCTTTCCGCCGTGGCAGCGTACTTCGTCTCCGCCTGGCTCGTGCGCCAACGCAGTGTCCACGCGCTGCGCATGCTCGGGCTCGGCCTCGGACTGCACGCGCCAGTGCTCGCCTTGCAGATCGTGGCGCTGGAGGGGCTTCGCTACGGCTTCGCAGCAGCGCTATCGGCCACCCTCTGGCTTGCGGTTCTGGTGCTCGCCTGGGAGGCTCGGCGCAGCAGGCTCGACGGAGCCATGCGGGTGGTTGCACCGGTCGCCGGTGTTTCGGTGGTGCTGCCCTGGGTGTTCGTGGGCACGCTCTTCCAGGGCGAGGTCTCTGCGCTATTCCTGCCGCACCTCGTGATCGGCACACTGGCCTATGGTGTCTTTCTGCTTGCGGCCACGCTGGCCGCCTTCATTCTGGTGCAGGCCCGTGTCCTGCAGTCGCGCAATCGGCTGCTCCTCGATGACGGGGTCTTCGATCAGATGCCGCCGCTGCTGGCCATGGAACGGATGCTCTTTCGCTACCTTGGAATCGGTTTTGGTCTGCTCACCGTCACCCTGCTGAGCGGGGTGGTGTTCTCCGAGGAAGTCTTCGGACGGCCCCTGCGGCTCGATCACAAGTCGCTGCTCACGCTCCTCGCATGGGTTGTTTTCGGCGTGCTGCTCTGGGGCCACCGCACCCGCGGCTGGCGCGGGGTTGTGGCGGCCCGCGCAACGCTGGCCGGTTTCGTGGCGCTCTTGCTGGGCTATGTGGGTAGCCGCTTCGTGCTCGAAGTGATCCTGCAGCGCGGGCCGGGCCGATGACCATCCGCTGCAGTGGCGGATCGATGCGTGGGCGAGGCCGGGTTGGGTCGACCTTTGGGCGCAGTCGGGTTGGGTCGACGCCTGGGCGCAGTCGGGTTGGGCCAACCCGCGGGCGAAGCCGGCTGGGGTCGGCCTGCGGGCACAGCCTCCAATGCTGACCAAACTTCTCTGGATCGCGCTTGCCCTGATCGCCGGCTGGTGGTTGTGGAAGGGTTTTGTGCGTTTGCGTTCGGGAGACGACCCCAGGGGATCGCGCTCCGATGGCCGGCAGAGCGCAAGGTATCCCGCGTCGGACTCCGCCTCGGCATCGGGCGATTCATCGCAGGGCACCCCGCAACCCTCGGGCCCGTCGCAGGAGGTCGCGCCTGCGGCGCAGGCACTCGTGGCGTGTGCCTATTGCGGCGCCTGGTCGGGTCGGGCCTTTGCGCTCGAGCGTGGTGGCCATTGGTACTGTGACGAAGCGCATGCGCAGGCCGGTCCGAAGACGGATCCGTGAGCGAGAGTGGACGGATGCGTGAGCGAGAGTGTGTTGCCCGCATCCAGCGACCGTGATGCCACAGGCGGGAGCGGCTGGATTCCCGGACTGCGCGTTTGCGTCTCGCCGCACGCCGATGCCCGGCCCGATCCGGTGGAAGTCAGTCTCGTGGTGCTGCACCATATCAGCCTTCCGCCGGGGCGCTTCAGCGGCGATGCGGTTGAAAGCCTCTTCATGGGTCGACTCGACTGCGGCGCCCATCCGAGCTTTGCTGCGCTCGCGGGTTTGCGGGTGTCGGCCCACTTCTTTTTGCGGCGCAGAGGAACCCTGATCCAGTTCGTTGATGTCCACCGGCGCGCCTGGCACGCAGGGCAATCGGCGTTTCTCGGCCGCACGGCATGCAACGATTTCTCCGTGGGGATCGAACTCGAAGGTGATGGCCGGCACGACTTCACCCGGGCGCAGTATCAGCGCCTTGCGGTGCTGATCAGGGCCTTGCGCGATCGATTGCCGCTGCGCCACATCTGCGGCCACAGCGACATCGCCCCGGGCCGAAAGACCGACCCGGGGCCGCGGTTCGACTGGCCGCGTGCGCTTGCCCCACTGGCAGACCTTGGGCTTGAGGCGCCCTTCGCGCGATGATGTTCGCGGGTTGATGTTCGCGGA
>VGHO01000244.1 GCA_016868175.1 Betaproteobacteria bacterium | reverse complement strand
ACCATGCTCCACTGTTCGCGCCGCGAACTCAAACGGGATGGCGCAGTGATCCCACGGTCGGGGAATCTGGGCGCAAAAAAGTGCTGGGGGTGAGGCCAGAAGCTCAGCAGGGCAGCGAGTATCCCGCGCTGGCGCGCACGCTCGACGACGGCGCGCAGGAGCGCCTGGTGTCCGAGGTGGACACCGTCGAAGTTGCCGATGGTGAGTACACAGGGCAATGCGGCCACGCGGCTAGAATCGGCCGCATGGTCCGAATCGACCGGACGGCGGATGATTCGCATGACGGTTCGATTATAAAACCGGCGGGGTCAACCTCACGGGCGTGGAAGGAAGATGATGGCGGGGGAGGGCGAGGTCCTCGGGGAGGATACCCGGCGGATCGTGGTGCTGGTTTCGGGTCGCGGGTCGAATCTCATGGCGCTTCACGCCGCAATCTCAGGGCATGAGGCGGGCGGTGTGGCCTGCGGGGTCCGCGCGAGGATCGCTGCGGTTGTCGCCAACCGCGAGTGCGCCGCGCTGGTCTGGGCTCGCGAACACCAGATCGCAACCCGCCTCGTGGACGAGTCCCGACTGAGCGACCGCGCCGACTTCGATGTACAACTCGGAGAAGCGGTTGCAAGCTTCGCGCCGGACCTTGTGGTGATGGCCGGATTCCTGCGCATCGTTTCGGCCAGCTTCCTCCAGCTCTTCGACGGGCGCATCCTCAACATCCATCCCTCGCTGCTTCCGGCGTTTCGAGGCCTGCATACCCACCGCAAGGCGCTCGGCGCGGGTGTCCTGCTGCATGGCGCCACAGTGCACTGGGTGAGTGCCGAACTCGACGCAGGGCCGATTCTTGGTCAGGCGGTTGTGGCGGTGGGGGAGTGCGACGACGAGCACGCCCTTGCGGCCCGCGTCCTGCGCATGGAGCACCGGCTCCTGCCGCTCGTGGTGCGCCGTGTACTGGAGCAACTCCCCCCCGCCGGAGTGCTGCCATCCCCGCGGGAAGCGGCGACAGCGCAAGCGCCGTGCTGGCCGCCGATATTGCCGCGGATACTTCTCGTGGAGGATGCGCTGGTTGCGCATCGCGACGCGCGGCCATGAAGGCCAGCGGGCGCAGACTCCCGCCAACGGGGAGGTCACGCGAAGCCAGCGCCACGCTTCCCCACCTCAACCTGCACTTGCTGCGGATCTTCAGGCTACTCGCGTCCTTCGAGCGCCCAGCCGGCGAGGTGCTGCACCGCCACTTCCGCGCCGAACCCAGGCTTGGACGACGCGACCGGCACGCGATCGCCGAGCGTGTGTACTACATGTTGCGCCACCGCCGAAGGCTCATCCACCGGGCGGAGGCGCTTTCACCCCCCGCAGGCTGGCCCGCTTCCGAGCCCTGGGATAGCTCCGCCAGGCTGCTCGAGGCGGTGCTCGGGGACCCAGCGGCCTCTGTGGATCAGGGACTCGACGATGGGGTTGCTTACTCGCTGCCCGCATGGCTGCACCAGCGCTTGCAGCACCAGTACTCGGGTGATCCCCAGGCTGCGCGCGCGCTCTATGCAGCGCTCCTCACGCCCGCTCCGCTCGACCTGCGGGTTGCCGTGTGGCACCCGTCGGCGGCTCCAGGCGATTCGATGTCGGGGGTGATTGCGCTGCTGGCGCAAGACGGTATCGAGGCTCAACCCTGTCCGGGCCTACCCAGTGCGCTGCGGGTTGCGGGTAAGCCAGCCCTGGAAAGGACGAGAGCCTTTGCTGCCGGACTGGTGGAGGTGCAGGATGCAGGCAGCCAGGTCCTTGCCGCGCTTCTCGCGCCGCGCCGGGGTCAGGTGGTGGTGGATTTCTGTGCGGGCGCAGGGGGCAAGACGCTCGCGCTCGGTGCCGCGATGCGCAACACCGGCCAGGTCTTCGCCTGCGATGTTTCGGCGCCGCGGCTTGCCCGTATGCGGCCGCGCCTGCAACGCTCGGGGCTGAGCAACATCCACCCACTCCACATCGTTCACGAAAATGATCCGAAGCTCTTCAAACTGATCGCAAAGGCGGACGCGGTCCTGGTGGACGCCCCGTGCAGCGGGAGCGGAACCCTGCGACGCAATCCCGATCTGAAGTGGCGTTTCCGGGAGAAGGACCTGCTGGAAGTCGTGGCCTTGCAGGCGCGCATTCTTCGCGCGGCGGCGCGCCTGGTCCGCCCCGGAGGCTGGCTTGTCTATGCCAGCTGCAGCCTGCTTCGCGAAGAAAACGAGGCTCAGGTTGAGTCTTTCCTGGGCGATTCGCCCGAATTTGTCACCGAAGCGCTCGGCCCCATCCTCGATGCGCTGGGTGTGTCCGTTGGAGTTGCCGCGTTTGAGGAGCGATGCGGACTGCATCTCTGGCGAAGCGATGTCGTGCGGGACGGATGCGATGGCTTCTTCGCAGTTCGGATGCGACGCCGGCCTTCGGCGCGATGAGGTGAGCAGCACCACTACCCGTCGGCCAAATCAGCCTACAATCCACGCAGATGCTGCTCGCGTGTTGTGAGCAGTTCTTCGCATGCTGCCGGGGACTAACTTGCTGGAAGCCCACACCATCCATAGCGCAGTCCCTGCAGGGGGGCTGCTGAACAGTCTTGGCGACGCAGAGGCCTGGATCCGGCCGCTGCTCCAATGGGTTGCCTATGGTCTGAGCGAAGCAGGTTTCGGCACGCTGCTCCTTGTTGCGATCCTCACAACCCACATCACCATCGCCGGGGTCACCATTTACCTGCACCGCTCGCAAGCGCATCGGGCGCTCGAGTTGCGCCCAGCGATCGCGCACTTCTTCCGGTTCTGGCTCTGGTTGAACACCGGCATGGTCACCCGCGAGTGGGCCGCCATCCATCGCAAGCACCACGCCAAGTGCGAGACGAACGACGACCCCCACAGTCCGCTCACCCGCGGCTTGAACACCGTGGTGTTGCGCGGCGTGGAGCTCTACCGGATGGAGTCGCTCAATCGCGACACGATCGAGCGATACGGGCACGGCACGCCCGACGACTGGATCGAACGGAAGCTCTACACCCCGCATTCCTATCTCGGGGTGTATATCCTGCTTGCAATCGACCTCGTGCTCTTCGGTGCGATGGGCCTTGCGCTGTTTGCAGTGCAGGCTGCATGGATACCGTTCTTTGCCGCCGGCGTGATCAACGGAGTGGGCCATGCAAAGGGGTATCGCAACTTCGATTCACCCGACCAAAGCGCAAACATCGTTCCCTGGGGCATCCTGATCGGCGGCGAGGAGTTGCACAACAATCATCATACTTTCCCATCGTCGGCCCGGCTCAGCTACCGCTGGTGGGAGTTCGATATCGGCTGGTTCTACATTCGCATACTCTCAGCGCTCGGGCTTGCCACGGTCCATCGCGTGTCGAGGCAGCCCAGGTTCCAGCTGCCTTGTGAGCAGATCGACGCGCGCGCGCTCCACGCGGTGATTGCCAACCGCTACGACATGATGGCAGCGTGTGCCCGATCGATCCGCATCGCCAAGCGCGCAAAGTCGGTTGACGCGGTGGAGGCGCTCACTGCAATGCGCACCGAACTCGCTGCGCTCTGGGAGCGTTCCTCACTCACCGTCGAGCAACTTGTGGCACGTTTCGAGGACTGGTGCCGTCGCGCAGAGGAAAGCGGAATTGCAGCCCTGCACGAACTTTCGCTCAGGGCGCGCAGCTACGCCTGAGCTGCTGCAACCACGGGCCTGCCATGCCAACTTCCAGTCCAAACGCATCCCAGCGCGCATCCTCGGAGCGCACCGCAAACGTGCTGCCCACCGACCAGCCGATGGCGCAGCTCGTGGACCCGCCGATGGAGGAGCTTGTGGAGCAGCCGATGGAGGAGCCGATGCAGGAGCCGATGGAGCAGCCTGCTGAAGCCCCCGGGGGCTCTCCGAGCTATCAGTG
>VGHO01000243.1 GCA_016868175.1 Betaproteobacteria bacterium | reverse complement strand
TCACCGGCTTTCCTCCGGGCGGAACCTCCGACACGATCTGTCGCCGCATTGCGGCAAAACTCTCGCCTGGCTACGGCCGCAGCGTCGTGGTGGAAAACCGCACAGGTGCCGGAGGTCAGATTGCCATCCAGAGCGTGCGCGGATTGCCTCCCGACGGTACAACGATTCTGCAGACCCCGATGTCGATGCTTGGTATCTATCCGCATATCTATCGGCGCCTGCCTTACGACCCGGTAGCTGACCTCACCCCGGTGTCGCTCGGCTGCACCTTCGATTTCGGGTTTGCCGTGGGGCCTGCGGTACCGCCCTCGGTCCGCGACATTGCAGAGTTTCTCGCCTGGTGCAAGGCGAATCCATCCCAGGCCAACTTCGGATCGCCGGCTGCTGGATCGGTTCCGCATTTCATCGGTGTGCTCCTTGGGCGAACAGCGGGCATTGATCTGAAGCATGTGCCTTACCGTGGAACGCAGCCCGCCATCCTCGATATGGTGGGAGGTCAGATTCAGGCGGTCTCGGGCCCCATCGGCGAATTCACGCAGCATGTTGCCGTGGGCAAATGCAGGCTCCTTGCGGCCACCGGGTCCATCCGCAGTCGCTTTGCGCCTGACACTGCCACCCTGCTTGAGCAAGGTTTGCGGGACATGGCCTTCAGCGAATGGTTTGGCTTCTATCTGCCCGGCAAGGCGCAAACCGAGGTTGTACTGCGGGCAAACACGGCGATTCGCGCTGCGCTGGCCGACCGGGAGACCATCGATGGACTCGCCGTGATGGGTCTCGAGGCGAAGTCCTCAACGCCCGCTGAACTCGCGGGAATGCTCAAGACGGCGAGCGAGCGCTGGGGCCCGATCGTGAAGTCGATCGGTTTCACCGCCGACAGCTGAGTCCACAGCCAGCCCGAGTGGATCCGGGAGTACCGCGTTGCAACAGGACGCGAGGCGATGGTGCCTCGGGCCGCACCGAGCCACCGGCTTGAACTCACCGGCAAATCATTCGCCACTGCCCGCAGGTGGGCCCTCGAGGTAGCGTGTTGCGAGATGTTGTCGGAAGTATTCGGGATTGAGAGCTTCCCCGGTTGCCCGCAGCACGAGCTCCTCGGTGGTCCAGCGGCTTGCCTGGATCCAGATGTTGTCTCGGAGCCAGACCAGCACCGGCTCGAGTTGACCGCTTGCGATCTCGACATCGAGTTGCGGCCTTTGTCTGCGCAACGTTGCAAACCACTGGGCGGCATACATCGCGCCGAGCGTGTAGCAGGGGAAATAGCCGAAGAGTCCTTCCGGCCAGTGCACGTCCTGCAACACGCCATCGGCATAGTTTCCCCGAGTGTCGAGGCCGAGGAGTTCGTCCATCTTCAGGTCCCAGAGTGCAGGAATATCCTGCGCTTCGACAGACCCCTCGATGAGCGGGCGTTCGATCTCGTAGCGCAGGATGATGTGCGCCGGATAGCTTATCTCGTCGGCCTCCACCCGGATCAACCCGGGTTGCACCTGCGTGATCAGCCGATGCAGGGAGTCTGGCTCAAAAGCGGGCTGGTGACCGAAGGCATCGCACAGCCAAGGACTCAGCAGGCGGGCAAATCCCGGGTGACCTCCCAGTTGCATCTCGAAGCTGAGCGACTGGCTCTCGTGGATCGCCATCGAGCGCGCCAGTGCAATCGGCTGGCCAAGGCTGTGGCGGGGGAGATTCTGCTCGTAGCACCCATGCCCCGTTTCGTGCACTGTGCCCATCAGGCTTCCGAGGAATTCGTCCTCCCGGAAGCGGGTGGTCATGCGAACGTCCTCGGGAGTGCCGCCGCAAAAGGGGTGGGCGCTCACGTCAAGTCGACCGGCCTCGAAATCAAAGCCCAGCAGTCGCATGGCCTGTTCGCACACCCGACGTTGCGCCGCGACAGGAAAGGGGCCGCTCGGAACCGCGCGCGGTTTGTGTGCCTGGTGCTCGAGGACCTTTGCGAGTAACGGGGGCAGCCAGGAGCGGACTGCGCCAAAGAGGCGATCCACGGTTGCGCAGCGCATGCCCGGTTCGAAGCGATGCATGAGCGCCTCGTAGGGGCTCACACCGAGGTGGTCGGAAAGTCGTTGCGCCTCCTCGCGCGCGATTGCAACCACCTCGAGGAAGTTTGAGAGGAAGCCTCTCCAGTCGTTGGCCTTGCGCTGCATGCGCCAGGCGTGCTCGCAACGTGACGTGGCAATCTGACGCCGCTCGATCAGCGCAACGGGCAAGGCGTTGGCCTGCTCCCATCCTCGATGGATCTCGCGAAGGTTTGCCCGCTGCTCGTCGCTGAGGCTCTCGCGCTGCGCGCGCTCGATCCTTGCGCGGAGCGAAGGCTCGGTTTGCCAGCTGTGGATAAGGGTGGCGAGTTCGGCAAGCGCTGCCGCCCGCGCCTCGTTACCCTTGGGCGGCATGAAACTGGCGCGGTCCCAGCTCGCCAGTGCGAGAAGGTGCTCAAGGCGATGGATGCGCTGATGCAGCGCTGTCAGGCTGTCGTAGTCGGGCGTGAGGGTCATCGTTGCTGCTTGCGCGCGTCTTCCCCGGGTCGGACCCCGATACTACACACTGCGGGGAAGGTGGCCGGGCTGCGGATCGCTGGCGGTAAGCCGGCAGGTAGGCTGTGCCGTGCCAGGCAAGATGCCAGACAGGTAAGCAGGTCGGCAGGTAAGCAGGTAAGCAGGTAGGCGGGTAAGACAAGGTCGGGTCTTCCGCGATCTGCGAATCTGCGTTACGCTCCACCCATGACTTCGGATGCGTTGCGCCTTCCAGCACTCTGGTGCAGTCTTCTGGCCGTGCTCCCGGCGTTGCTGCTCACGGAGGTCCGCGCGGCCGACATCGGTGGATGGACCACCCACCGCGACCGCATCAAGCAGGCACAGGCAGCTCCCTCATGTCCCCAGGTCGTTGCCCGGGCAACGGCCGAGGGAAGTGCCCAGAGTGCGTTCGAGGCTGGCCTCTGTTATCTGCACGCGGATCCTGCAGACGTGGTGGCGGCAAAGGCGTGGCTCACGAGGGCGGCGTCGCAAAATCATCTGCATGCGCATCGCATGCTCAAGTCTGTTCAACGGATTGATACACTTGCGCACCCCACGTCACCGCACTGCCACGATCTGGGAGAGGGGCGTATGCTCTGTCACGGCGGCGCGAGCCCGTTGGATCCGTCGAGACGATCGGGCGAAGACTGACGCTGCCGCAAATCGATCCGTCGACCGCCGAGTTGTTGACAGGCAAGGGCCCCGAAGCAATTTCAATCAAGAGGAGAGATCCATGGCTGTTACCCGTGCAGGTGCATTGTTGCGTAGCGCAGCAGTTGCAGGGGCGATCGCAATCACGTTCGGTGCGAGCGCGCAGGATTGTTCCGAGACCAACTGGAAAGCCTGCAAGGGAAAACCCTGGGTGGTCGGCGATCGTATGGATACTCCGATCGGGGAGGCATGGTGGCCCAACAAACTCTGGGGCAAGGATGACGAGGCTGGCTCCACAAACTGGTACACCCGGCCCGATGTCACGCAGCGCGCGCTCGCGGAGGCGAGGACAGGCAAGGTCTATCGACTAGCCCGGCCCTACACCTCCGACATGCCAACCTTTGGCGAGCGCAGGTTCGTGTTGCGCATTCCAGGGGGGCCAACCGGTGGGCCTTTCGGGGCCAACGTGCTGATCTACAACGACGAGTTCGTAGCCACCGAGATCGGCCAGATTGGAACCCAGTTCGACGGCCTCGGGCATATCGGGGTGGCGGTCAACGGAGCCGCCGACAAGAGTCAGATGCGTTTTTATAACGGCATCACGCAACTTGAGATCGAGAGTTCCACCGGACTCAAGCGCCTTGGCGTTGAAAAGCTCCATCCGATCGTGGCGCGAGGCATCCTGATCGATGTTGCCGGCAGCAAGGGTGTGGATAGTCTGGAGGCCGGATA